>JBJEPH010000108.1:25213-135830 GCA_051881135.1 Eubacterium sp. | reverse complement strand
TTCAGAGCATGAAGAAAAAACGGATGATTTGGAAAGCCCAAAGGATCGACCGAAACCACAAGTGGTAACAAATATCAATAAAGGCAAAGAAACAGTTGAAAAGGTTCAACAGCGTTATGAAGAACAAGTTTTCGCAGAAGGAATAAATAAGCAATAGGGTGTTTTCTAATGCACCCGGTGGGTGCATTAGATAGCACTCAAACAATATGAAAGGTCAAAAATTGAATGAAAGGAAATTATCATTTAGTTCCGAATTGCATATTTGATGAAGGCTTTACTCCTTATGAAATATCTGTATATGGATATTTGGCAAGCTGTTCTGACAAGTCAAGAATGTGCTTTCCCACAAGAGAAAACATTGCGAAAAAATGTGGGATAAAATCTGTTAGAACAGTGGACAAAGCAATCAAAAATCTTGAAGAGCTCGGATACATAAATAAGACCATCAGATACAATTATAACGGAACGAACACAAGCAATATTTATACACTAAACAAAATGGATTAAGGAGATACCATTATGGAAAACAATACAAATATTGTTCGGGAGGACACTGAAAAAATGGTGTTCTTAACAACATCCGATGTTGCAAGAACACTTGGCTGTACCGAACAGACGGCAAGAAAGCTATTCAAAAGTGACGACTTTCCGTCAATACAGGTGGGAAAGAATTACAAAATACTTGAAAGCGAATTCATCGCTTGGTGCCACGGTAAAAGGAAATAACATCACTAACAAAAAAGCCTTGACAAAGCAGTTATTACTGTTCTGTCAAGGCTGATTTTTTGTTTATATTGACTAAAGGAATATTGAAAACCGGTGTTTTGGTTAGCTTAATGCATCTTGCAAAAGCTGGAAATCCCTTTATTTATGCGGGATTCGGAGTTGCAACTTGGTTGCAAGTTTACCCAAAATTTAACAATATCCAACTGTTCTCAAGTATCGGCAAGTGTAGTGGGCAAAGTCCCGAAAGTCCGATGAATAGGGCATTTCACGGCTTTTGGCAATAAATAAGAGCAGGTACGAAACCTGCTCTCGTTGGTCGAGGTGACAGGACTTGAACCTGCGGCCTCTGCGTCCCGAACGCAGCGCTCTACCAAACTGAGCCACACCTCGCTATATTTAAAAAAGAACTCACACTAACGGTGGTATCCGTACGGTGAGTTCATGGTCGAGGTGACAGGACTTGAACCTGCGGCATCCTGCTCCCAAAGCAGGCACTCTAGCCAAACTGAGTTACACCTCGATATATGTAAAGCTCTTGCGAGCGATACCACTGTAAAACTCTTAAGTATTATTGTGTTGTGCAATTTCTCAACGCTTAACGATTATATAATATAAGCCCTAATTTGTCAAGAAAAAGTTTGAAAAATATTGGTTTTTTTATTACTTTGTGTTAAAATGATATAAACGGTTATTATATGAAGATACAGGAGGTCATTTTATGAATTGGGAATTTAATTTGCCTGTAAGGCTTGTTTTCGGAAACGGAAGAAGAAAGGAGCTTGCTTCCTATATTTCCGATATAGGCGGAAGCAGGGGAGTGCTTGTTTGCTCTAAAAGCTTTGCAAAAAACGGATTGGCTGACGAATTTGTCAGTATGTCCAGCGGCACGATTTTGGGCGTTTTTTCGGATATAAGGCCTAATCCTACAACCGATAATGTAAACGCCTGTGTTGAGCTTATGCGCTCGCTTGATGCAGATTTTGCCGTTGCGCTCGGCGGAGGCTCGCCTATGGACTGCTGTAAAGCCGCCTGTGCAATAGCAAAGGGAACGGACACTATCGAGAAATATCACTCCGGCTCAAAGCCTATATGTGCGAGTGAGGCAATTCCTATGATTGCCGTAACAACAACCTCAGGAACAGCTTCGGAGGTAACTAATATTGCTGTATTAACGGATTTGGCACAGAATTTAAAGCAGCCTATGAATGACCCTGCAATGTATCCGAAAATTGCCGTAATAGACCCCGAATTAACGCTTTCCGTTCCGCCGCAGATAACTGCCTCAACAGGCTTGGATGTGCTTTCTCATGCGATAGAAAGCTATTGGGCAACTCTTAACCAGCCTATTTGCTCGGCTTGCTCGGTTTATTCTGCAAGACTGGTTTTTGAATGGCTTGAAAAGGCATATAACGAGCCTAATAATTTGCAGGCACGAGAGAAAATGGCAGAGGCTTCGATAGTAGCAGGCGTTGCGTTCAGCCATCCGAGAACAACAGGCTCACACGCATGCTCCTTCCCTCTGACAAATATTTACGGCGTTCCGCACGGAGAAGCCTGTGCGTTTACGCTCGATTACTTTGTGCGTTTCAACAGCAAATATGCAGATGAAGACGGCAGAATTGCAAAATTTGCAAGGGACTGCGGCTTTGATACGGCAGAGGAAATGGCAGATAGAATTTCCCAAATGAAAGCAAATATGGGTATGCGAAGCCGTTTGTCCGAGATAGGCTGTACAACCGATGAGCAGATAACGGAGCTAACCCAAAAAAGTATGTCAATGCTGATGAAAAGAAATCCTATTGAGCTTACCGAAAAGGATATATATGAGATGTATATAAGCCTTAAATAGCGCTAAAATAAAAACGATATACCGTAGAATTTCTTACGGTATATCGTTTTTTGTATTTAATGCATTTATACAATTTTATTCTGCTTCTCTGAAATCATAATAGTTTTCCATAGAAACGGTTTCCTTATCCTGTACGCCCTGATATTTGTCCTGATAGTAGTTTTCTTGAACAATGTCGTAGGTTGAATCTCTGTGAATTGTGAAGATTGTACAGCCACGCTGTGCGCCAACCTTGTATATATCTACATAAGCAAGATAGTCGATTGACATACCGTAACCGAGCTGAATACCGTCGTAAACAAAGGACATAGTGTTGATATGGTCGTGACCGAAGAAAATACCCTTGGTTGAACCCATTTTTTTAACAGACTCAAACAAGCCGTAATTGTAATTAGAGGAGAATACAACATCTCCTGTTTCGCCTGCAACACCGTATTTGTAATGAACTCTGTCCGTGTCCTTAAATCCATTATCACGGTATGTATAAAATGCCTCCTGCATTTCCTTTGGCGGAATATGGAAATACATCAAACTGCTTGGAACATAACCAAAATTTTCCTCGGTAAGCAGATTGATTTGATTTTCATACCATTCAACCTGATTTTTATGAACGCAGTCATATTTCCACATAATGCCGAAATAGTCGTTATCGACATAGGAATGAGAGTCGAGCATTACGAAGGCCTGCGTAGTTTCATCTGTGGATTTAACAGCCTTAATTATGTAGTTTCCGTAGCCGTCCACATCCTCAGGTCCTGCTTGGAACAGGCAATGCGGATATTCTTCCTTATTTGAATAAAACTTGGAAATATCCTTTCTTGAATAGAAGGAATATGCCTCCGTGTCGTGATTTCCGAAAACAGGAGCCCAATATACTCCAAGCTGTTCCATAAGTTTAGCAAACAGCTTTGCACCGGTTTTGTTGTTAAATGTGCCTGCCTGGAAGGGAACAGGGTAGGCAATATCGCCTGTTACAATAACCAAATCAGGCTTTTCCTCTGTTATCATAGCGGCAACGGCATTGATTGACATTGCATCCTTTTTTGTGCTCATAAAGCCTCCGCCGATGTGAACATCGGTAAGGTGCATAACCTTCATATCCTCATCGGTTTTAAAGGTGTAGTAGCCGTCACGCTCGTCAATTTCGGGAATAAGCTGATTTTCATAATTTACCTTTTGAATAGAAGAGATAAATTTTTCACTTGATTTTACACAAACGGCATTAACAATTGCAGTAATTCCCGCAATAATTGCAATGACGCAAATAATGCCGATAAGCACCTTTAAAACGATGCCCCATTTTTGCTTGGCGGTTTTTTTAACCTTTTCCTTAGTAGCCATAAATTCTCCTTTAACATTGCCTATATACCGTCAATTATCTGATTTTTGTACCTGCCGGCATTCCGTCAACAAACAGTACCTTAACATCGTCCTCGCTTACATCACCGGCAAGGAGCATACCGTTGCTCATTTCTCCGCAAAGCTTTGCAGGCTTGAGATTTGCAACAATAACAACGCTTTTGCCTATTAGGTCCTCGGGCTTATACCACGGTGCTATGCCCGATACAATTTGTCTCGGCTGTGCAGAGCCGTCATTAACCTGAATTTTCAGCAGCTTCTTTGCTTTTTTGATAGGCTCACATTCCGTAATTTGAGCAACTCTAAGCTCAACCCTTGCAAAATCGTCAAACTGAATTTCTGCAAGTCCCTCAATTTCAGGCTTTTGCTGTGCCTTTTGTGCTTCCTTTGCCTGCTTTTCTATAAGAGCGTTAAGCTCCTCAATTTCCTTGTCAACATCAATTCTCGGGAACAGTGCGTCACCCTTTTGAACCTTAACATTTTGCGGCAGTACATTGAATTTTCCTGCATTATCATATGTTATAAGCTCTCTGTCTGCACCTATCTGCTCCCACACCTTCGGCATAGTTGACGGCATAAAGCACGAAAGCAGAGTAGTTGATATGCGTATTGCCTCAAGAAGATTATACAGCACGCAGGCAAGCCTTGCTTTCTTTGATTCATCCTTGCCGAGAATCCACGGTGTAGTTTCGTCAATATATTTGTTTGCTCTTGAAATAACCTTAAATATTTCCGCAAGTGCATTGTTAAGCTGGGTTTCATCCATATAGGCGTCAACCTTACCGCGCAGAGCAAGAGCCATATCAATAAGCTCGTTGTCTATGTCTGCGCTTTCCTTTTCTGCCGGAATAACACCGCCGAAATATTTCTCTACCATTGCAACGGTACGGGAAACAAGGTTGCCCAAATCGTTTGCAAGGTCGGAGTTAATTCTGTTAATCATAATTTCGTTTGAGAAGGAGCTGTCGGCGCCTAATGCCATCTCTCTTAAAATATGATACCTTATGGCATCTGCGCCGTATCTCTCGCCCAAAACAAGCGGGTCAACAACATTTCCGATGGACTTGCTCATTTTCTGACCGTTAAAGGTAATCCAGCCGTGAACTGCAAGATGCTTTGGAAGAGGCAAATCAAGAGCCATAAGCATTGCCGGCCAAATAAGAGCGTGAAAGCGCATAATGTCCTTTGCAACCATATGAACATCTGCCGGCCAAAACTTATCAAAATCATCATATCTTTCGTTGTCGTAGCCAAGCGCGGAAATATAGTTTGACAGGGCGTCTATCCAAACATATACAATATGCTTTTCATCAAAGGTTACAGGTACGCCCCAGGTAAATGTTGTTCTTGATACGCATACATCCTCAAGACCGGGCTTGATAAAATTGTTTACAAGCTCGACTGCTCTTGATTTCGGCTGTAAATAGTCTGTTTCAAGCAAAAGCTTTTCGAGTCTGTCGGAGAAGAGAGAAATTTTGAAGAAATATGCTTCCTCCTCTGCCTCGGTAACATCTCTGCCGCATTCGGGACATTTGCCGTCAACAAGCTGGCTTTCGGTCCAGAAGGATTCGCAGGGAGTACAGTATTTGCCCTTATAGGTGCCCTTGTAGATATATCCCTTGTCATACAAATCCTTAAATATTTTTTGTACGGTTTCAACGTGATAATCGTCCGTTGTACGAATATATCTGTCGTAGCTGATATTCATAAAGCTCCAAAGGCTTTTAAAAATTTCAACTATTTCGTCAACATATTCCTTGGGCGTAACGCCCTTTTCCTTTGCCTTTTGCTCTATCTTAAGTCCGTGCTCATCGGTTCCTGTAAGGAAGATTACATCCTTGCCCTGCATCCTTCTGTATCTTGCGATTGAGTCGCAGGCAACGGTGGTGTAGCAATGACCGATGTGCGGATTTCCCGACGGATAATAGATAGGTGTAGTAATATAAAATTTTTCCTTTTCTGCCATTTTTGTTTTCCTTTCTTTAGGGGTTGGATTATTACCCTATGTATCAGTCTATAAGTGAAGCGGCGCCCTTGTCAAGCATTAAGGTAACATCAGTATGGAACTGAAGAACGCTCGCAGGACATTCGGGTGTAACCTGACCGTCAATAAGCTGTTTAATTGCTTTAGCCTTGTTTTCTCCTATTGCAATAATGAGTATTCTTTTAGCCTGCATAATTGAGCCGATACCCATTGTTACTGCCTTTGTAGGCACCTCCTCAATGGAGTTGAAAAAGCGTGAATTGTCATTTATTGTAGATTGCTTTAGCTCAACAATATGCGTCCATCTCTGGAAGGAGTCGGCAGGCTCGTTAAATGCAATATGTCCGTTTGAGCCTATACCGAGAAGCTGAATATCAATTCCGCCGGCATTCTTAATTTTTTCCTCGTACGCCTTGCATTCTGCCTCCAAATCCTCTGCATTACCGTCTAAAAAGTTTATGTTTTCCTCCGGAATGTTGATATGGTCAAAAAGATTATCGTGCATAAAGCGGTGATATGAGTTTCTGTCATTAACGTCAAGGTTAACATATTCGTCAAGGTTAAAGGTTTTAACCTGTGAAAAATCAACTGCGCCCTTGTTGTAAAGGTCTATCATTGATTTATATGGCTTTAGCGGTGTTGAGCCTGTGGCTAAGCCGAGCACCGAATCAGGCTTTTGAAGCACCTGACCGCACATATAATAACCGGCTGCAATACCGATTTGTTCTTCACTTTCAAATACTAATACATTCATTTTATTATTCTCCTTTTCTCGGATATTTTTTTCAAAATTAAATAAATTGCCAAAAATGCAGCTGCACCTGCAAATGCACCGACTGTATCAACTGCCCAGTCTGTAAGCTGACAGCTTCGCCCCTCAACAAAAAACTGATGTATTTCGTCCGTTACAGCATATAACGAAGCAAACAGAAAGGCAGTCAAGGGCTTTATTCTTCCAAAGCTGAACAGCAGTGAACAGTTGAGCAGCAGGCAAAGTCCTGCATATTCCGTGAAGTGTGCAGCCTTTCGCACAATAAAGCTTGTGGGCTCAGCCCAAAAGAAAAGCTTTTTTATAAGCTGTAAAACGAAGCTGCTTTGCCCGTCCGATACATTGTACGGCTGTGCCGAGAAATAAAAAATTATTCCCATACAAATTGCCGTAAGGCACCAAAACAAAACTGCAAAGCTTATGCTTTTTCTATTTATCTCTTGTAGCATTTACAAAACTAACCCTTCCCGTACCTGCGTGGAACTGAACATTGTTTACACCGTCTGCCGCAGCATAGTAGCTGCTTTCGTATATCATAGGGCAAACCGAATAGCTTTTTATAATCTCACTCTCAGCGTCTGCCAATGCTTTTGAAATATCATTTAGGTTAAATTTCCTTTGTGCCGTTGAAACATTTTTTAAAACTTTTTCTCTGTTAAAATCTCCTATGCTGTCGTTTGCAAAGCCTTCAATAAACGACACGGCGGATATTGCAGAGGATTTGAAGGGCAGAAAGGCAATGTCATATTCGTTTGTGCGTATTGCCGATTTAATTTCCTTTTGCGTCATAACCTCAACCTTTAGAGTTAAGCTTATTGCGTCGCCGTTTTTTGCCCTTAAAGCCTTGCCCAAGCCGCTTTGTATGCCCTGAAGCATTTCCTTTACGGAGTCACTCATTTCCTCGGGCGTTAAAACTGTTACGCTTATTTCCGTGGTACCGAGAACATCAACAGCCTTTAACCAGCTTTCAACGCTCTTATCCTTGTTTTGAGGCTCGATAGTTGAACCGATTGCTTTAACTGCGTTGTTGGAATTTATTTCGCACGACTTAGGTATAAGATTTGTTGCATTGGATAAATATTCCTTATCGCTTTTTTCAATTCGCTTGAAGCCCTGACAAAACGCTTTTCGCATTGTTTTGCTTTGAAAAATTTCGTCGTTCGTGTTAAAAACAAATGCCCAGGTGGTATCCGTATATGGCGAATAGGTGATGCCCTTGCTGTTCTTGAGAGCATCGTATTCCGTTCCCGTGATGAATGCGGCATCGTAGTAGCCGTCCTTGAGCTTTTTAATTTCTTCGGCACTGTCGGAATTATCATCAACTATCCTTAAGGTAAGCTCCTTTGCCTTTGTCGGCGCAGGGCCCATATAGTATTTGTTTGCCTTCAGCAGATAAGACCTTTCAAGAATTTGGCTTACATAAAACTGTCCGTTAAACAAGGAATATTTTGTGTCAAGCCCGTATCTTCCCTTGGTAAACTGAAAAAATTCGCTGTTGCAGGGCATAGCCACTGCCGATGTCAGTGTTTGCATAAAGCTGTCATCGGGATGGGAAAGATTTATTTCAAGGGTGTATCGGTCAAGCGCCGTAACACCTAAAGCCGATGTGTCAAGCCTTCCCTCGTGGATGGCTGTTGCGTTAGCTATGCAGGCAATGCTTGAAAACAGGGGACAGTTTGTTTGCGGGTCAGCGGCACGGCGCAGAGCAAAAACAAAATCCTCTGCCGTGATGTCGGGGTTGAATTCCTTTCCCATAGCCTGAAGTCGCTCGTCCTTAAATTCACCCTTATCGTTCTTCTCCGTGTTGATATTCCATTTTAAACCCTTTTGAAGCTTAAAGGTGTAGGTCAGCCTGTCGGAGCTGATGTCCCAGCTTTCTGCAACACCCGGTTGAATTTCGCCCTTATCGTTAATTCTTATTAAGCCCTCAAAGGTATTTTCTATAATTAAATATTCGTCGCTTGTGCCTGCAACCTGCGGGTCATAGCTCCTAACATCAGCAGAAAACGGATAAATGAAATCATAGCTTTCTTCCTTTGAGCCGCATCCTGAAAGCGTTAATCCCACAAGCAATATGCACATTAATATTGATATAAGCTTTTTCATATTACTAACCTTCAAAATTATTACATTATATTATAGCAAATCAAAATCAGTAAATCAATACCATTTTGCAATACCGTAAATGCGGCATAACCCGTATTAAAAAAATGCTCAAAACTGCACTTAAATACAAAACACACGGCTGGGTAGTTAAAAAGTTTTGTGAAAATTTTGTAAAAAATTGTATTTTTTAAAACTTTTTCTTGACAAGTAATTATAATTAGTGTATATTATTCCCACGATTGTAAACTGGAAGTATGTGCTTTTGCGTCCAAACGCAGTTTTTACGGTGCTTTCGGAGGCGAAAACAAACCGGTCTATCATTGCAAATAACATACGAATGGAGTGAATACCTTTATGGTAAATGTGAAGGATGTGCAGCTTGGTACAACCACACGAAAGAGCTTTGCGAAAATCGATGAAGTTATGCAAATGCCAAACCTTATCGAAGTGCAGAAAAAGTCTTACCAATGGTTCCTCGACGAAGGTCTGAAGGAAGTATTTAGGGACATCGGCTCAATCACAGACAATTCGGAAAAGCTTATTCTGGATTTTGTTGATTACAGCTTAGAGGATGAACCTAAGTACAACATTGCAGAGTGTAAGGCTCGTGATGTTACCTATTCAAAGGCTCTGAAAATTCAGGCCCGTCTGCACAATACAGAAACAGGCGAGGTTAAGGAAAGCAGTATTTTCTGCGGCGACCTTCCTCTTATGACAGATGCAGGTACATTTGTAATTAACGGTGCTGAAAGATGTATCGTATCTCAGCTGGTTCGTTCACCGGGCGTTTATTACGGTATGGACCACGACAAGACAGGTAAGGAATTATTTACAAATACGGTAATTCCCAACCGTGGTGCTTGGCTCGAATACGAAACAGACGCTAACGATATTTTCTATGTAAGAATTGATAAGAATAGAAAGATTTTCATCACAACATTTCTTCGTTCTCTCGGCTTAGGCTCCGACCAGGATTTGCGCGATTATTTCGGTGAGAGTGCTTTGCTTGAAGCAACCATCGAAAAGGACGCAACCAAAAACGAAGAAGAGGCATTGCTTGAGGTTTACAAGAAGCTTCGTCCGGGCGAGCCGCCAACTGTTGATACGGCAAGAGCACATCTTGACGGACTGTTCTTCGATGCAAGAAGATACGATTTGTCCCGTGTCGGCAGATATAAGTATAACAAAAAGCTTGGCCTTGTTGAGCGTTTAACAGGACAGGTTGTTGCCGAGCCGGTTATCTCACCGGACGGCGAGTTTCTTGCCGATGCAGGCGAAAAGATTTCTGCCGAAAAGGCACTCGAAATTGAAAACGCAGGTGTTATGTCTGTTGTTGTTCAGTTAGAGTCGGGCGAAATCACAAAGGTTATCTCAAACGGTATGGTGGATATCGACAAATACTTATCCATCGATAAGCAAAAGCTTGCCATCAACGAAAAGGTTTCATACAGAGTCCTCAAGGAAATTATGGATAAGGTCGGCGACGACCAAGAGGCTCTTGAAGAGGAAATCAAGCTTAAGCACGACGATTTGATTCCCAATCACATCATCGTTGACGATATATTCGCAACTGTTTCTTATTTGCTCAACCTTGCTTGCGGCGTAGGTCAAACAGATGATATTGACCATTTGGGCAACCGTAGAATTCGTGCAGTCGGCGAATTGCTTCAAAACCAATTCCGTATCGGATTCACCCGTATGGAAAGAGTTATCAAAGAGAGAATGAATGTTCAGTCACAGGACGATTCGGAGGCTATCACACCGCAGGCATTGATTAATGCAAGACCTGTTAATGCCGCTATCCGTGAGTTCTTCGGTTCATCACCTCTTTCACAGTTTATGGACCAAAACAACCCGCTTGCAGAGCTTACTCACAAGAGAAGACTTTCCGCACTCGGTCCGGGCGGTTTGTCAAGAGACCGTGCAGGCTTCGAGGTTCGTGACGTACACTACACCCACTACGGCCGTATGTGTCCTATCGAAACTCCCGAAGGTCCGAACATCGGTTTGATTTCATATCTCGCTTGTTACAGCCGACTTAACGAGTATGGCTTCATTGAAGCACCGTACCGTAAGGTTGACAAGGAAACAGGCGTCGTTACCGACGAGGTTGTTTATATGACAGCCGATATGGAGGACGAATTTGTTGTAGCACAGGCTAACGAGCCGCTCGATGAAAAGGGAAGATTTGCAAACAACAGAGTTACCTGTCGTTATAAGGATGAGTTCCTAACGGTTGCACCTGAAAAGGTTGACTATATGGATGTATCGCCGAAGATGGTAGTATCCGTTGCTACTGCTATGATTCCGTTCCTCGAAAACGACGACGCAAACAGAGCGCTGATGGGTGCTAACATGCAGCGTCAGGCTGTTCCGCTTCTTAAAACAGAGGCTCCCGTTGTAGGTACCGGTATGGAATACAAGGCTGCTTACGACTCAGGCGTTGTTGTAATTGCAAAGCGCGGCGGTGAGGTTGTTTCACTTGACGCAAGAACTATTGAAATTAAGACAAAGTCCGGCGAAATTGATAAGTATGAGCTAATCAAGTATGCCGGTTCAAACCAAGGCACCTGCATTAATCAGGTTCCTATCGTATCACTTCATCAGGAGGTTGCCGACGGACAGGTTATCGCTGACGGTCCTGCAACCTGCAACGGTGAAATTTCTATCGGTAAGAATGCGCTCATCGGCTTTATGACCTGGGAGGGCTATAACTACGAGGACGCCGTTCTTATCAACGAAAAGATTGTTCGTGATGATGTTTACACATCTATCCACATTATCGAGCACGAGGTTGAGGCTCGTGACACCAAGTTAGGCGCAGAGGATATCACAAGAGATATTCCTAATGTCGGCGAGGACGCACTTAAGGACCTTGACGCAGACGGTATTATCCGTGTAGGTGCAGAGGTTCGCTCAGGAGATATCCTTGTAGGTAAGGTTACACCTAAGGGTGAAACAGAGCTTACAAGCGAGGAAAGACTGCTTCGTGCCATCTTCGGCGAAAAGGCAAGAGAGGTAAGAGATACCTCTATGAAGGTGCCTCACGGTGAATACGGTATCGTTGTAGATGTTAAGGTGTTCACAAGAGAAAATCACGACGAGCTTAATCCGGGTGTAAACAAGGTTGTCCGTGTTTATATCGCTCAAAAGAGAAAGATTCAGGCAGGCGACAAGATGGCAGGCCGTCACGGTAACAAGGGTGTTGTTTCCCGTGTTCTTCCTCAGGAGGATATGCCGTTCCTTCCGGACGGACGCCCGCTTGATATCGTGCTTAATCCTCTCGGCGTACCTTCGCGTATGAACATCGGTCAGGTGCTTGAGGTTCATCTCGGCTATGCGGCTATGGCACTCGGCTGGAAGATGATGACTCCTGTATTCGACGGTGCTCACGAGGAGGATATCAGAGAATGTCTTAAGCAGGCTGATGTGGGCTACTATATCGACGAAAACGGCAATAAGATTTACGACGGTAAGGTACAGCTTACAGACGGCAGAACAGGTGAGAAGTTTGATAACCGTGTAACAGTAGGTTATATGTACTATCTTAAGCTCCATCACCTTGTTGATGATAAAATTCACGCCCGTTCAACAGGTCCTTACAGCCTTGTTACTCAACAGCCACTCGGCGGTAAGGCTCAATTCGGCGGTCAGAGATTCGGTGAAATGGAAGTTTGGGCTCTTGAAGCTTACGGCGCCGCTTATACTCTTCAGGAAATTATTACTGTTAAGTCGGACGACGTTGTAGGCCGTGTAAAGACCTATGAAGCAATCGTTAAGGGCGAAAACATTCCGCCTGCAGGAACTCCGGAGGCATTCAAGGTATTGTTTAAGGAGCTTCAGGCACTCGGCCTTGATACAACCCTTTATGACGACGAGGGCAACAGGGTAGAGCTTAAGCAGGACCTTGACGATGACGGTATTCCTACTGTCAGCGACGACAAGGCATTCTCCGAGGTTAACGACTATGACGGTCAGGAGGGCTACGGCTACCTTGACGAAAACGGCGAAGAAGTTTCGGAAGCAAATCAAGACGACGAGCCAAGTATTTTAGACGCGTTACTTTTTAACGACGAATATGACGACGGCTACGAAGATTAATATAATGTATATTAATTCTTGATTACTTTCCAATATATTAAAGATAAAGGAGTGCTTCCAATATGGATAATTCAACAAATGAATTCAGTTCAATTAAAATCGGCTTAGCCTCACCGGAACGCATCCGTGAATGGTCATACGGTGAAGTTACAAAGCCTGAAACAATAAATTACAGAACTCTTAAGCCGGAAACAAACGGTCTTTTCTGCGAAAGAATTTTCGGTCCTATGAAGGACTGGGAATGTCACTGCGGAAAATACAGAAGAGTTCGCTACAAGGGCAAGGTTTGCGAGCGCTGCGGTGTTGAAATCACTCGTGCAAAGGTTCGTAGAGAGCGTATGGGCCATATCGAGCTTGCTGCCCCTGTATCACATATTTGGTATTTCAAGGGTATCCCGAGCCGTATCGGTCAGGTCCTTGACATCAACCAAAGAAATCTTGAAAAGGTGCTTTATTTTGCACTCTATATCGTAATTGATCCGGGCGATACTCCGCTTCAAAAGTATCAAACTCTTACGGAAAAAGAGTATCAAGATATGCGTGAGAGATACGAGGACGACTTCAAGGCAGGTATGGGTGCAGAGGCTATCAAAGAGCTTCTTGCCGAAATTGATGCCGAAACTCTCCGTGACCAGCTCGCTGCCGAGCTTGAAGAGGCAACCGGACAAAAGAGAGCAAAGCTTTTAAAGAGATTAGATGTTGTTGACGCATTTGTTAACAGCGGAAACAAGCTTGAATGGATGATTCTTGACGTTATCCCTGTTATCCCTCCGGATATCAGACCTATGGTACAGCTTGACGGTGGCAGATTTGCCACATCTGACCTTAACGACCTTTACAGACGAGTTATCAACAGAAACAACCGTCTTAAGAGATTGCTTGAGCTTCACGCTCCCGACATCATCGTTCGTAACGAAAAGAGAATGCTTCAGGAATCCGTTGACGCTCTTATTGATAACGGCCGTCGCGGACGTCCAGTAACAGGACCTAACAACAGACCGCTTAAGTCACTTTCCGATATGCTTAAGGGTAAGCAGGGACGCTTCCGTCAAAACCTTCTCGGTAAGCGTGTTGACTACTCAGGCCGTTCCGTTATCGTTGTAGGACCGGAGCTTAAAATGTATCAGTGCGGTCTTCCGAAGGAAATGGCTATTGAGCTGTTTAAGCCGTTTGTTATGAAGCGCCTTGTTGAAACAGGCTTTGCTTCAAATATCAAGCAGGCAAGAAAGATGGTAGAGAAGGCAAATCGCGCAGAGGTTTGGGATGCATTAGAGGTTGTAATTAAGGATCATCCGGTAATGCTTAACCGTGCTCCCACACTTCACAGACTCGGTATTCAGGCATTCGAGCCGGTGCTCGTTGAGGGTAGAGCAATTAAGCTTCATCCGCTTGCCTGTACAGCGTTTAACGCCGACTTCGACGGTGACCAAATGGCTGTTCATGTTCCTCTTTCTGCAGAGGCACAGGCAGAGGCAAGAATGCTTATGATTGCTTCAAATAACCTTCTTAAGCCGTCCGACGGCAAGCCGGTAGCTGTTCCTACACAGGATATGATTATCGGTTCATACTATCTAACTATGATTAAGGAAGGCGAGGCAGGTCAGCCTAAGTTCTTTAAGGACGAATTAAGACAGGAAGAAATTTCATTTGAAGATGTTAAGACGCTTGTAAACGGCGAGCTTACCGATTCGGATATTCTTCTTGCAGAAAAGGACGATGTTCTTAAAGAGAAGTTCGGAATTTACAAGACATATAGAATATTCAGAGATTGCGATGAGGCTATGATGGCTTATCAGGAAGGCTCATTGGGTATTCATTCACCTTGCAGAATTCGTGTTTCAAAGCAGACTGAGGACGGCACAAGTGTTGCTACAATCGTAACCACAATCGGACGTGTAATCTTCAACAGACCTATTCCTCAGGACCTCGGCTTTGTTGACAGAACAAATCCGGAAAATGCCTGCGACCTTGAAATCAACTTTGTTGTTAAGAAGGGCGGCCTTGGTAAAATTGCCGATGCCTGCATAAGACAGCACGGCGTTTCAATCGCTTCAAAGGTTCTTGACGATATTAAGAGCCAGGGATATAAGTATTCAACCGTATCCGGTACAACAGTTGCCGTTATCGACGCACTTATTCCAGAAAAGAAGAAGGAATTCCTTGCAGAAGCAGAAGCAAAGATTGACGAAATCACAACATCATACAACTTCGGTGAAATTACAAACGAAGAAAGATCGGCAGCCGTTATTAAAACCTGGGAGGCTTGCACAAACAAGGTTTCAAACGAGCTCACATCTAACTTTGACGGTACTCATAACCCGATTCATATGATGGTAGATTCAGGTGCCCGTGGTAGTACCTCACAGCTTCGTCAGCTTGCCGGTATGAGAGGACTTATTGCCAACACATCAGGTAAGACAATCGAAATTCCTATTCGTGCCAACTACCGTGAAGGTCTTAATATTCTTGAATATTTCATCTCCTCCCGTGGTGCTCGTAAGGGTCTTACCGATACAGCGCTTCGTACAGCCGACTCAGGTTATTTAACCCGTCGTCTTGTTGACGTTTCACAGGATGTTATCATCAGAGATAATGACTGCGGCTGTCACGACGGTATTGAAGTATATGCTATTATGGACGGCAACCGTGTTCTTGAATCCTTAGAGGAAAGACTTATCGGAAGATATGTTTCCGAGACGGTTGTTCATCCGCAAACAGGAGAGGTTCTTGTTGACACGGATAAGCTTATGGACGAGGAAGATGCAAAGCGAATCACAGATGCAGGCATCACAAGAGTTAAGATTCGTTCGCTTATCACCTGTAAATCACGCCACGGCGTATGCCGTAAGTGCTACGGTTCAAACCTTGCATTCCAGGAGCCTGTTCAGGTTGGTGAGGCAGTTGGTATCATCGCTGCTCAGTCAATCGGTGAGCCGGGTACACAGCTTACAATGAGAACCTTCCACACCGGTGGTGTTGCAGGAGGCGAGGATATCACACAGGGTCTTCCGAGAGTCGAGGAGCTGTTTGAAGCAAGAAAGCCGAAGCAGCTTGCAATTCTTTCCGAAATCGAGGGTGATGTTCGATTTGAGGAAATCAAGAAAACCCGCCACGTTGTTGTATTCAATCAGGAAACAGGCGAGGAAAAGAAATATCTTATCCCTTACGGATACAGAGTATGCGAAAACATTGTTGAGGGCGCTCACATTGAAAAGGGTACAGAGCTGACTGTCGGTTCTAAGAACCCGCACGATGTTCTTGCAATTCTCGGTGAAGAGGCTGTATATAACTACCTTATTAAAGAGGTACAGTATGCATATCGTACACAGGGTGTTGATATCAACGATAAGCACATCGAGGTTATCGTAAGACAGATGCTTAAGAAGTGTATTGTGGATGACCAGGGCGATACAGATTTGATTTCGGGCACAAATGTTGATGTTGCCGCAGTTGCAGAGGCAAACGACAAGATTGACGCAAGAATTGCTGCAGGCGAAACAAATCTTAAGCACGCAACCTATATTCCGCTTCTTCTCGGTATTACAAAGGCATCTCTTGCAACCGATTCCTTCCTGTCCGCTGCTTCATTCCAGGAAACAACAAGAGTTCTTACAGATGCGGCTATTCGCGGAAAGGTTGACCCGCTTATCGGTCTTAAGGAAAATGTTCTTATCGGTAAGCTTGTTCCGGCAGGTACCGGTATGAATGTATTCAGAAAAGTTGATGTTATTCCAAGCTATTTTTCATCGGAAAATTCTATGGAAATAAAAGATTTGGAACAATTACAACAGCTATTGACAAATGGCACAAACTAAGTTATAATATATGATTGTGTCAGGCTGATTTGTTGAATATTGACAAATTTATGTGCCTTAATTTGTTTAAATCACCTAATGGGATACGGATTTTTCCGTGTCCCATACGGTGAGTAATATATACATTTGATATTTTTGGATTTTTTGCTAAAAATATGAAATGTGTATATTGCGCGTTTGCTATGCACAAATAAATGAAAGGAGAATGAACTATTGCCTACCTTTAACCAATTAGTTAGAACAGGTCGTAAGTCACTTGAAAAGAAGTCAACTGCACCTGCACTTCAAAAGGGTCTAAACACAAAGAAGAATGTTATGACAAATAACTCTTCTCCGCAAAAGCGCGGTGTTTGTACAGCAGTAAAGACAGCTACACCTAAGAAGCCTAACTCAGCACTTCGTAAGATTGCCAGAGTTCGTCTTACAAACGGTATGGAAGTAACTGCATACATTCCGGGCGTTGGTCACAACCTTCAGGAGCACTCCGTTGTTATGGTTCGTGGCGGTCGTGTTAAGGATTTACCCGGTGTTCGTTATCACATCATCCGTGGTACACTTGATACACAGGGCGTAAACGGCAGAATGCAGAGCCGTTCAAAGTACGGCGCAAAGAAGCCGAAGGCTAAGAAAGCCTAAACATCTTTAAAATCGTAGGAAAATCCAACAATAGTTTATTTATCTATATAGATAGCGTAAGCCCTTGTTGGCTCCGACGGTAAACAAAAACCGAGTACCTATGAACTCATCGAATTATAATGAAGGAGGGAAGCGAAGATGCCAAGAAGAGGCCAGATCGCTAAGCGTGACGTATTACCGGATCCGTTGTACAACTCAAAGGTTGTTACTCGTCTGATTAATAATGTTATGTTAGATGGAAAGAAGGGTGTCGCACAGAAAATCGTTTACGGTGCGTTCGACATCATTCAGGAAAAGACAGGCAATGACCCGCTCGAAACATTCGAGGCTGCTATGGAAAATGTAATGCCTGTACTTGAAGTTAAGGCTCGTCGTATAGGCGGTGCAACATATCAAGTTCCTCTTGAGGTTCGTCCTGAAAGAAGACAAACTTTAGGTCTTAGATGGATTACTTCATTTGCTCGTGCAAGAAGTGAAAGAACTATGAAGGAACGTCTCGCAGCAGAGCTTATGGACGCTGCAAATAAGACAGGCGGAGCAGTTAAGAAGTGTGAAGATACACACAGAATGGCAGAAGCAAACAAGGCTTTTGCTCATTTCAGATACTAATCTGTCGGACAGGAGGATATTATGCCAAGAAAAGTGTCTCTTGAACAAACAAGAAATATTGGTATTATGGCGCACATCGATGCCGGTAAGACTACAACAACAGAGCGTATTCTTTACTACACCGGTATTAACCATAAGATTGGTGAAACACATGACGGTGCTGCGACTATGGACTGGATGGCACAGGAGCAGGAGAGAGGTATTACCATTACATCTGCTGCTACAACATGCTTCTGGAAGGACCACAGAATCAATATTATCGATACACCGGGCCACGTTGACTTCACAGTTGAAGTACAGCGTTCACTCCGTGTACTTGACGGCTCTGTAACTGTTCTTTGTGCAAAGGGCGGCGTTGAGCCACAGTCTGAAACCGTATGGCGTCAGGCTGACGACTATAAAGTTCCGCGTATGATATTCGTAAACAAAATGGATATTATGGGCGCAGACTTCTACAATGTATATGAAATGGTTCTTGACCGTTTCAAGTGTAATGCAATTCCTATTCAGCTTCCTATCGGCAGCGAGGATACATTTGAAGGTGTTATCGACCTTCTTAAAAACAAGGAGTTCGTTTATATCGATCCCGACAAGAACAACGGTTCTGTTATCGAGGAGAGAGAAATTCGTGACGAGCTCAAGGACAAGGCTGCTGAATTCAGAACAAAGCTTATCGAATTCATCGCAGAGCAGGACGACGAATTGATGGAAAGATATTTCGAAGAGGGTGAGGACGCAATCACTATCGAAGAAATGAAGCCTATCATTCGTAAGGCTACTATCGCAGGCGAAATGGTTCCTATGTGCTGTGGTACAGCATACAGAAATATGGGTGTTCAGCTGTTGCTTGACGCAATTGTTGACTATATGCCTGCTCCGACAGACGTTGAATCTATCAAGGGTATCAATCCGAATACCGATGAGGAGGAATTCCGTCATTCTTCGGACGACGAGCCTTTCTCAGCTTTGGCATTCAAGATTGCCACAGACCCGTATGTTGGTAAAATCTGCTATTTCAGAGTTTACTCGGGTACAGTTGAAGCAGGTACACCTTGCTACAACTCCGTAAAGGGCAATAAGGAAAGAATGGGCCGTATTCTTCAAATGCACGCTAATCACAGAGAGGATATTCCTATCTGCTATGCAGGTGATATCGCTGCTGCTGTTGGCTTGAAGAATACTACAACAGGTGATACTCTTTGCGACGAAAACCACCCAATCATTCTTGAGTCAATGAACTTCCCGGATCCTGTTATCCGTGTTGCCATTGAGCCAAAGACCAAGGCAGGTCAGGAAAAGATGGGTATTGCTCTTGCAAAGCTTGCTGAAGAGGACCCGACATTCAAGGCTTATACCGATGAAGAAACAGGACAAACAATTATTGCAGGTATGGGTGAGCTTCACCTCGAAATTATTGTTGACCGTCTTCTTCGTGAATTTAAGGTAGAGGCTAATGTAGGCGCACCTCAGGTTGCTTACAAGGAAACAATCACTCAAGAGTCTATGTCAGACCTTAAGTATAAGAAGCAATCAGGTGGTTCAGGTCAGTACGGTCATGTTAAAATCCGTATGTATCCTAACCTTGATGAAAACGGCATCGGTAAGGGCTACGAATTTGAGAACCAAATCGTCGGCGGTGCTATTCCTAAGGAATACATTCCTGCTGTTGACGCAGGTATTCAGGCTGCTATGAAGAGCGGTATCCTTGCAGGCTACAATGTAGTTGACGTAAGAATCGAGCTTTACGATGGTTCTTATCACGATGTTGACTCATCTGAAATGGCGTTTAAGATTGCCGGTTCTATGGCATTTAAGGATGCTGCAAAGAAGGCTGCTCCTGTTATCCTTGAGCCTATGATGAAGGTTACTGTAATCGTTCCCGAGGATTATATGGGCGATGTTATCGGTGACTTGAACTCGCGTAGAGGTCAAATTCAGGGTATGGATGACAGAATCGGTGCAAAGCAAATCAACGCAAGAGTACCGTTGTCAGAGATGTTCGGTTATGTTAACGACCTTCGTTCAAAGACACAGGGCCGTGGACAGTACACTATGGAGCCGGACGGCTACGAGCAGGTACCGAAGTCAATTTCTGAGTCTATCATCAGCGAACGCGCTAAGAAAGACTAAAAATTTTTAAAAATACTTGATATTTTTATCAGTATTTGATATTATAACATTAACAAAATTTTTCATTGTAAAATTTTAAGGAGGAAATTCCAATGGCAAAGGAACATTTTAACCGTACCAAACCACACGTAAACATTGGTACAATCGGTCACGTTGACCACGGTAAGACTACTCTTACTGCTGCTATCACAAAGTATCTTGCAAACAAGGGCTATGCAAAGTTCGAGGACTATGCTGATATCGATAAGGCTCCTGAAGAGAGAGAACGTGGTATCACAATCAACACAGCTCACGTTGAGTATGAAACAGACGCTCGTCACTATGCTCACGTTGACTGCCCGGGTCACGCTGACTATATTAAGAACATGATTACAGGTGCTGCACAGATGGACGGCGCTATCCTTGTAATCGCTTCAACTGACGGCCCTATGGCTCAGACAAAAGAACACCTTCTTCTTGCTCGTCAGGTTGGCGTTCCTGCAATCATCGTATTCATGAACAAGACTGACCAAGTTGACGACGAAGAGCTTCTTGAGTTAGTTGAAATGGAAATCAGAGAAACTCTTGCTGAGTATGAGTTTGATGATGAGTGCCCAATTATCAAGGGTTCTGCTCTTCTTGCTCTTCAGGCTGAGTCAAACGACGATCCTGCTTGCGCTTGCATCCAAGAGCTTATGGACGCTGTTGACGAGTATATTCCTACTCCTGACCGTAAGGCAGACCTTCCTTTCCTTATGCCTGTTGAGGACGTATTCACAATCACAGGTCGTGGTACAGTTGCTACAGGTAGAGTTGAAAGAGGTCAGCTTAAGACAAACGATACAGTAGAAATGGTTGGTCTTGAGGAAGAAATCAAGTCAACTGTATGTACAGGTATCGAAATGTTCCGTAAGATCCTTGACTACGCTGAGGCCGGTGACAACGTAGGTTGCTTGCTTCGTGGTGTTCAGAGAACAGACATCAAGAGAGGTCAGGTTCTTGCAGCTCCGGGCTCAATCAAGCCACACACAAAGTTCACAGGTCAGGTTTACGTTCTTTCAAAGGACGAGGGTGGCCGTCATACTCCATTCTTCAACAACTATCGTCCTCAGTTCTATTTCAGAACAACTGACGTAACAGGTGTTATCACACTTCCTGAAGGTGTTGAGATGTGTATGCCTGGTGATAACGTTGATATGAACGTTGAGCTTATCACTCCTATCGCTATCGAAGAAGGTCTTCGTTTCGCTATCCGTGAAGGTGGTAGAACAGTAGGTTCAGGCGTTGTTGTTTCAATCAACGAGTAATTAACCAACCAAGACAGGTACGTACAAAAGTACCTGTCTTTTTTTATTTTTGTATTTATTATTGCCTGAATATATGGTATAATGTGTATTATCAAATTTTAAGGTGCTGTTATGTCCGAGGAAGTATTGGAAAGCTTAATAGGAACAGTTGAGGATGTCAGCTTTTTTAACGAAGACACCGGCTTCATAGTTGCCGAGATAAACAACGGCGAGGAGGGTGTAACCGTTGTCGGAGTTTTAGGCGAGCTGATGATAGGCGCAGAGGTTGAATGTCGCGGCATTTGGGATTTTCACCCAAGCTTCGGCAGACAGTTTAAGGCTGACTCGGCTGTACAAAGACTGCCTGCAGATGTGGGCGGTATTCTTCGTTATCTTTCATCGGGCATTATCAGAGGTATAAGAGAAGCGACTGCAACCAAAATTGTTGAAGCCTTCGGCACCAATACCTTTGATGTGCTCGAAAACGAGCCTGCACGCCTTGCAACGATTAAGGGCATTTCTCACGCAAAGGCAAGACAGATTTCCAAGGAATTTAAAGCGCAGTTTTCTGCTCGTGAAACCCTGATGGGCTTAACAAATTTGGGCTTGTCGCAGAGCGAAGCCATCAAAACATACAGCCTGCTTAAAGCTGAGGCTGTTGAAATAATCAGCGCAAATCCCTATGCACTTATAGGTCAAAGCACGGGAATTACCTTTGACCGTGCCGATGAAATAGTTGAGAGATTGCCTAATAAACCACCTTTTTCATACAGGGCACAAGCGGGAATTTGCTATATTTTAAGGCATAATTTAGGCAACGGACATACCTGCATACCGAGGGATAGAATTTTTGAGCCGGCAAAGCAGCTTCTTGAATGTGACAGGGACGCAGTTGAAATAGCCGTTGATAATGCAATAGAAAATAAAGATATAGTTCAAAAGGAAATAGACGGCAGAGCGTTTCTGTTTTTGCCCGAGATATACACAGCCGAGAGAAATATTGCCGACAAAATTCGTATTATGGTAAATTATCCTCCGCGAGAGAATGAGGTATATGCTTCGGAAATATATGCTTTTGAAGAAAGCAGCAATATAAAGTTTGATGAAAAGCAACGCCTTGCAATAGAGCTTGCAGTCAATAAAGGACTTCTTATCTTAACAGGCGGTCCCGGTACGGGTAAAACGACAACCGTTAAGGGCATTGTTCAGCTTATGAGAAACCGTGGACTTAAGGTTTGCCTTGCAGCACCGACTGGACGGGCTGCACAGCGTATGGAGGAGCTTATAGGATATGAGGCAAAAACCATACACAGATTGCTTGAGGTTGAATATAAGGACGGCTCAAATACGCCAAGCTTTGTGCACGACCTCCGGCATCCGCTCGATTGCGATGCCGTAATTGTTGACGAGCTTTCTATGGTTGATGTAACTCTTTTCTGCGCTTTGCTCGATGCCCTGCCGCTTCATTGCCGACTGATTATGGTGGGTGACCGCGACCAGCTTCCTCCTGTCGGCGCAGGTAATGTTCTGCGAGATATGATAGACAGTGGGGTAATTAATGTTGTTACGCTCGACAGAGTATTCCGTCAGGCTATGAAAAGCAAAATTGTCACAAATGCACACAGGGTTGTAAAGGGCGAAATGCCGGTGTTTGATAACTCGGCGGAAAGCGATTTCTTTTTGCTTAGAGAAAATTCAAAATATCTTGCACCGAAGAAAATACTCGATTTGGTAACCTTACGCCTGCCGTCCTCATACGGATATGACCCTATGAGCGATATTCAGGTTTTGTGTCCAAGCCGTAAGGGCGAGGTCGGCACGCAAAATATAAATGCCGTTTTGCAGGAACGCTTAAACCCTCCGTCAAAGGAGAAAAACGAAATTCGATATAAGGGGTATATTCTCCGTGAGGGCGACAGGGTTATGCAGATAAAAAACAATTATGACGTTCCGTGGTTCAGAATGGGTGAGAGCGGAACGGGTGTGTTTAACGGGGACATCGGTGTTCTCACAAAAATAGACCGTGCAAACGATATCATCAATGTTAAGTATGATGATAAGGAAGCAATGTATTCTGCCGAGAATATTAAGGAGCTTGAGCTTGCCTATGCAATGACGGTTCATAAGTCGCAGGGAAGCGAGTTTGAAGCCGTGGTTATGCCTGTTTTGGCTGTACCTCAAAAGCTTGCATACAGAAATCTTTTCTATACTGCATTAACCCGAGCAAAGAATATGCTCGTTTTGATAGGCAACGAGGACAGTATTCGCATTATGGTGGAAAATGATAAAAAATCAAGGAGATATTCGGCTCTAAAATATTTTATCGAAAATGAAGAGCCGTTTATGTAGGAATTAATATGATTCATTACAAGCCTAAAACGGCTTGCTTAAACAATTATATCTTGCTATAATATAGTAAATTAACTATTTAACGATTATTGGTGAATTTGATGTTTGGATACGATTTAGGTATAGATTTAGGAACAAATAACCTTGTTATCACCGTACCCGATAAGGGCGTTGTGATTAACGAGCCGAGTTATGTTGCATATGATACCGACAGCGAAAGAGTGCTTTATGCAGGCAGAAGAGCGTATTATCTTGAGGGCAGAGAGCCTAAGGGCGTTAAGGTCGTTCAGCCAATACAGGACGGTGTTATCAGCAACTACGATTTAACCCAGCAGATGATTAGGTATTTCATTAACAGGGTTATCAAAAAGAATATTTTTAAGCCGAGAGTAGTTGCGTCTGTTCCTGCTCTTGCTACCGATGTAGAAAAAAGAACGATTGTGTCGGTTATTATCAAAGCGGGTGCAAGGTCTGTTTGCTTGGTTGAAGAGCCGTTATGCGCCGCCTTTGGCGCAGGTGTTGAGCCTAATCAGCCAAACGGTGCTTTTGTTATCAACATAGGCGGAGGCACAACCGATATGGCTGTTGTTTCACAGGGCTCTATGTCACAAACCGAAACCGTAAAAATTGCCGGCAATGCGTTCGACGAGGAAATTGTAAAATTTCTCAGAGAAAAATACGATGTGCTTATCGGAGTAAGAACAGCAGAGGAAATAAAAAAGCAAATCGGCTGTGCCGTTCCTCGTCAGGAGGAGCTTACTATGACGGCTAAGGGCAGAAGTGCAATAGACGGTATGCCAAGGACGGTTGAGATTAACTCCAACGAAATCCTGCATTGCCTAAAGCCTTTATTAAACGAAATTGTTTCAGCCGCAAGGATTATGTTTGAGAGAACCTCACCTCAGCTTGTTGCAGATATAACAACCTCGCATATAATTATTACAGGCGGCTCGGCAGAGCTTTACGGCATAGACAGGCTGTTTGCGGACGCTTTGGATTTGGATGCAGAGATTGCACCTAATCCGAGCCTTTGCGTTGCTTTGGGTGCCACAAAGGCGCTCAACAAAATGCATATTTTGGATAACTACGGCTACCGATTTAAAACAAAGGAAGATGTTAGAATCAGATAATTCACATATATTACATCGGGATAGAGTATTAGGAAGGGCAGTCTATGGATAAATTCAGTAAAACACATCCGATATTTCAGTTTTTATTTTTCGGCTTTGTTTTTATTGTAACCTTAGCTGTTTATAATCCTGTTTTCAGCGCAGTGTCGCTTGCAGGCGCAGTTATATACGAAATAATGTTACAGGGCAGAAAAGCATTTTTGCGCCTTAAATTTTTGCTGGCAATTATATTTTTTGTCAGCATTTTTAATATGCTTTTTGCACATTACGGTGTTAATGTCCTGTTCACCTTAGGCGATACGGAATTCACGCTTGAAGCCCTTTTTTACGGCTTTAATCAGGGCGTGGTGCTGTCGGCGGTTATAGTATGGTTTTTTGCCTTTTCTCAGGTTATGGAAAGCGAAAGGGTTTTATATGTTCTGCGCTTTATGCCTAAAACAGCGCTGATTTTTTCTATGGTGCTTTCCTTTATTCCGAGATTTTTAAAAAAGCTTGAGGATATAAAAACGGCAAAGCTCGGCTTAAACGGCGGAGAAAAGCCAAAAGCCTTAAAGGAAAAATTTAAAAACGGTATTGATAATTTTTCCTCCCTTGTGTCCTACTCGCTCGAGTCAAGCGTAATTACCTCAAATTCCATGCAGGCAAGGGGATATAATCCAAGGGCGATAAGGGGAAACAGATATAAAATAAAAACATCCGATATTATTCTTATTTTACTGTCGGCTATGGCTTTTGCATATGTCATTTACGCAAAGCTTTCCGATAAAATTTCGTTTGTGTTTGAGCCGGAAATCTATATGGAAAGCTTTGATTTAACGGCGTTAATAGGCTTTTGCGTTTTATGCTTAATGCCTGCAATAATTAATTGTACGGAGGGTGTGCTTTGGAAATTATCAAGTGTGAAAAACTGAATTTTCGTTATGCCTTAAGCGATAAGCCTGCCCTTAGGGATATTGATTTTTGTGTAAATGATGGCGACTTCTGTTTGATTTTGGGCAAAAGCGGAGCGGGCAAATCAACTCTTTTAAAGCTGTTAAAAAAAGAAATTGCCCCGGTGGGCGAGCTGACGGGAAGAATTACGGTTAGTGCAAGCGTTGGCTATGTTTCTCAAAATGTCGAGGAAAATATCGTCACAAATAAGGTTAGAAGCGAGCTTTCCTTCGGACTTGAAAATATGAATATGTCCTATGACGAGATAGAGCTTTTAGTAAACGAAACGGCATCCTATTTTAATCTTTCCGAAAAGCTTGACAAGGAGGTTTCTTCTCTGTCAGGCGGTGAAAAGCAGATACTAAATCTCGCCTCGGTTATGATTATGAAGCCGCAGATTTTAATATTGGACGAGCCGTCATCTCAGCTTGACCCCATATCTGCCGAACGCTTTATTTCTACCGTGCTAAAGCTTCACAACGATTTTTCAACAACAATAGTTATGAGCGAGCATATGTCGGGCGAGCTGTTTTCAAAGGCGGACAGGGTTTTGCTTATGCAGGACGGCACGGTTATTGAAAACCTGCCTCCAAAGAGTATGATAGGATATCTTATAAGCAGTAAAAGCGAAATGCTCGATGCAGTACCAATTCAGCAAAGGCTGTATGAAAATGCGTCAACCGTAAGTGAGTGCAGACAAATCGTTAGGGAAAAGGGAATTAAATCCCTTGATGTTAAAAAAGAAAGAGCAGAAATTGCTCTTAAAGCAAAGCATATTTCCTTTGCCTATAATAAAAACGAAGATGTTTTAAGCGATTTGAGCCTTGAAATATACGATGGGAAAATCAATGCTGTTTTAGGAAATAATGCAAGCGGTAAATCCACTCTGTTAAAGGTTATGTCAAGGGTTCTTTGTCAGCATCACGGAAAAATCAAAGCCGATAAAAGAGTTGCTCTTTTGTGCCAAAATCCCTTCGATTTGTTCACAAAGGAGAAATGCTCCGACGAAGCTGTATTCGGCGAGCTTACGGATTTTTTGGAAATTGATGATATAAAAAACAGCCATCCGTTTGATATTTCGGGAGGTCAGGCACAAAGGCTTGCACTTGCCAAGGTTTTGCAGACAAACGCAGACATTATCCTTTTGGACGAGCCTACAAAGGCGCTTGATTGTGTGCTTAAGGTTAAGCTTGCACAAAAGCTCAGGGAGCTTTGCGATATGGGAAAAACCATAGTAATTGCCTCCCACGATATAGATTTTGTAGGTGAATATGCAGACTTTGTTTCCTTTATTTCAAACGGAAAAATCGTTTCAACAAATGCAAGACAGGAGTTCTTTTCATCGCTTAATTTCTATACCACAACGGTTAGCAGAATAACAAACGGAATTGCAAAAAATGTTGTATCACTGTCCGATTTGGAGCAGAGCGGAGGTATGGCGTGAAAAAGAGTATAACTGTATTCTATCTGTCCCTCGTAAGCCTTGTTCTTGTTGTTGTGTGGCAAATTCTATATGCACAAAGCATTAATTTCTATATAACCGGCGTAGCTGTTTTGATTATATCAATGCTTCCGTTTTTTGCCTCCTTTGAGCGTAAAAGCACAGGCGCAAAGGAAATAACCGTTCTTGCAACAATGATATCGCTTGCAGTGGTGTCGAGAGCCGCCTTCTATCTTATCCCACAGGTAAAGCCTATCGCGGCTGTGGTAATTATATCCGGCGTGTGCTTCGGCGCAGAAAGGGGATACATTGTCGGCGCCTTTTCGGCTTTCATTTCAAATTTCATATTCGGTCAGGGAATGTGGACTCCCTTTCAAATGGTGGCAATGGGACTTATCGGCTTGCTTGCAGGAGTGATTTTTAAGGCTGTTAAGGCAAACAGATGGACGCTTTGCGCTGTCGGATTTGTACTAACCTTTGTGCTTTACGGTCTTATAGTGGATATGTCAACCGTTTTCGGAATTTACGGAAACAGCATAACCCTTGACGGCATACTTTCTGTTTATGCCGCAGGTGCTCCCTTTAGTGCCGTGTTCGGTGCGTCAACCGCAGTATTTTTGTTTCTCTTTGGTGAGTTATTTATCAAAAAGATAGACAGGGTAAACAAGAAATACGGACTGATAGATAAATAAAGACATAGTTTACCCCCGTTACGAATTTCGTAACGGGGGTAAAGCAGGCAGAAAACTATCCCGAATTATGTCGCTTGCAGAATAATTCTACCGGTGTGAGAATAGCTTTCAACTATTATGTTATTGTTTTATTGCTTTTTATGAGTTAATATAGGATTAAAGAAGCTTCTATTTTTTTTGAGGTGATTTTATGAATATTTGTTTTGGTGAAAAAATAAAGGAGCTGCGAGCTGCAAACGATTTAACTCAGGAAAAGCTTGGAGATAATTTGGGCGTGTCCTTTCAAACAATAAGTAAATGGGAGCGTGGGGATAGCTATCCCGATATAAATATGTTGCCGATTATTGCAGATTATTTTAATATAACCATTGACGATTTGTTTGGCTTTGATAAGGCAAAAAACGAAAAGAAAATTTGCGAATATCTTGATTTGTATGATAAGCTTCGTTTAAAGGACAGAAAAACAGTATTTACAGAGTTTAAGAGGGCAGTTAAAGAATTTCCAAATGACTATCGCATTTTAGTTAGATATATGGAGCTTTTTCGTGAGGAGAAGGACCATGTAACCGTTGAACAATGGAAAAATAAGGACTTTTCCGAATACGAAAAGATTGCAGATGAAATAATGGCAATTTATAAGAAAATACAGAACAACTGCACGGATGACAGCATCAGAATTTGGTCTAAGCGTTTGATGTGTGAGCATTTGTTTTATCGTTATCAATGCTGTGGGTATAACGAAAAATATCGTAATCAGGCGTTGGATATTCTAAATTCAATGCCTGCACTCAGCCATTCAAGAGAATATCTTGCAATGATGGACACCGATGAAAAGCAGATAGAAAATGTTAGAGAAAATGCAATCGAGGAGCTTTTGTATTTGCTTCAAAACACTTTACTCATTCATTGCATTTCCCGTCTTGATGATAAGTATTCAATTGAATTTAGGATAAATGTTATCGAGCATATCAATGAGCTGTTTAGGATTTTTGACAGTGACAAAAACTGCAAGAACCGAATGCACTTGATTTATAACTACGGTCGCTTGGGATATCTCTATTTTGGAATCGGAAACGAAGAAAAGGCGATTGATAATTTTAGAATTGCAGTAGAAGCTGCAAAGAGATATGATGAAACGCCAAATGCTGAATATGTTTATCGCTTTTATGAAAAAGAGGGTGTCTTTCATAATATGAATATGCAAATGCGAATTAAAGAATTGATGACAAAGCATTATGAATTGAGCGATGAATTTAAGGCAACAAAGGAATTTCAAGATATATTAAGATGACAGATTAATAGTAAGCCCCCATTCAAGAATTTGCTTGAATGGGGGTTAGCTTTGCTTTATATAGAATTGAATACTGAATAATAATCATTGATAATTATTATCTAATTTCAATGCCTCTTTGCTTTCTTTGCTCTGCAAGCTCCTTTTCCATATTATCTCTGTATTCTCCCGAAAGCTTATAGAAGAACATAGGGATAATGCAAAGAAGCAGGGAAATTGCAGGTACAATCGAAATTATTGAGAACATACCTGTTCTAACGGCAGGGTCCATATCAAGCGGATTAGCCGTAACCTTTGCAGAGATGCTTGAAACATCAAGGTCAACGATTATGTACATAAGTATGATTGCAGATGTTGCTATGGCGTTGCCGAACTTTGTAACAAAGCTCTGTATAGCCGAGCCCATACCTGTAAGGCGCACGCCGGTTTTGAGCTCCATATAATCGAGGCAGTCGCCAACCATTGCAAATGCGCAAACATTGATAGTACCGCAGGGGATACAGGAGATAACCAAAAGCGGAACGCATGCCCAGAAATTCTCGTATCCTATAAACCACATTGCGAGCGAGGATATCGCACCTATAACAGCCGAAACAATGATAATTGATTTGTATGAAAATTTCTTAATTAACGGAACTACGGCTATCATAGCACCGAACATACCTATTGCGCTTGCGGCAGCCATAACGGTTGATACGGTTGAAATGTTGGATTGTAATGCGGCTTCAAGCTCTGCACCTGTCAGTGCGCTTGGGTCCTTGCCGATGTAAAACGAATATCTTGCTACATGAACTGCGCCTGCCTGGAACATATATCTTGCGGCAGATAAAATACCCATCAATGCCGTGAGCATAAGAGGCTTGCAGGTTAAAATCAGCTTAAGTGAGTTAGGTTGACTCTTATCCTTCTTCGGCGGTACTGGAATATTAACTCTTTCCTTTGTTTTAAAATATACTCTCACAAACAGCAGATTACCAATTATGGAGCATACTAAAGCCATAATTATATATTTCGTTTTTTCAAGCTGTGTTCCTGCAAGGTTAAGCTTGGGCAGTATAAATCCAAGCGCCATAAACATAGCCATAGGAACGGCTGAGCCTATTCCGTTTGCCGTTCTTGCCTTTGATATAATTGAACCGCGCTCGTCTGCATTAGGAGTTAATGCATTAGGAAGGCTCCAAAACGGAACATCGCTTGATGTGTAAATCATACCCCATGCAACATATGTAATGCCTGCATAAACCATACGCATCGTGTCGGAAATATTAGGTGCGTAAAACAGAAGCATAGTTAAAATCGCAACCGGTATGGGAGTGTATAGGATATACGGCTTCATTTTGCCTCGCTTTAAATTAAGGTGGTCAACGGCATATCCCATAATAGGGTCATTGATTGCGTCCCAAATTCTTGCAAAAAGCATCAGCAATAATACGAATATCGGCGTAACCTTTAGTACATTTAGGTAAAAGTCCGAAATGTACGAGCTCATAATTGCATAAACCATACCCTGACCTAACGCACCGACACAGTATGCCATCCATTCCTTTTTAGGAACATAGTTTTTATTTTCCATATATTCTTCCCCTTTATAATTCTGTATATTAATATTAACATATTGTTATAGAATAAGTCAATCAATTATGTTATAATATCCTCGGTGATAATATGAAAACAAAAATTTTGGTATCAGCCTGCCTTTTAGGTGAAAACTGTAAATATAACGGCTCAAACAACAAAAACGAAGAAGTTATAAGGCTTGCGGAGAAATTTGAGCTTGTGCCCATCTGTCCCGAATGCTTCGGAGGTCTTCCCATTCCCCGTGTGCCAAGCGAGCTTCGCAACGGCAGGGCATATGCAAAAACAGGCGAGGATTTAACTGAATTCTTTAATAAGGGCGCCGACCACGCATTGTATATTGCAATGGAGGCTAATGCGCCTGCGGCTGTCCTTAAAGAAAATTCTCCCTCCTGCGGCTTCGGCAAAATTTATGACGGAACCTTTACGGGAAACAAGATAAACGGCAACGGAATCACGGCAGAGCTTCTTTATCAAAACGGAATACGGATTTTCGGCGAAAGCTCCGTAAACAAACTTCTTCAACTGTATTGACTTTAAATCGACACTATTTTATAATCTAATGGTATCGGAGGTAATGATATGAAAAAGATTATTGCTGTTTTGCTATCGGTTACGGTATTGGCAGGCGTTTTTGCCGCTTGCTCGGGTAAAGCCGATTCAAATCAAAATGAAGGCTCAAATGTTGCCATAGGCATTGACGGAAACGAGCTTACTACAAAATACAGAGAAAAAAAGCACACAACAACCGTTGCGTCTATTTCAACCACCTCGGGCAAGAAGATAGATTCTGCAAAGATAAGTGCAAAGCAGGCATCATTGCTTATTCAAAGCTATTCGGACGAAGAGCTTGGCTTAACCAAAGAGGAAAGACAGCTTTGCAGCTTTATTGTGTCCGATGTTATCGAAGAGGTCGATAAGGATGAATATATCAAAATTATGGCAACCATCAAAATTGCTCATATCGACCAAAACACAGGAGAAAAAACCTATACAACCGATAATAAGGGCGAATATTATTTGCAGGTAAAGGGCAAAAAGCTGCTTAAAAAGGATTTGGAAACAGGCAAATTTTCGGAAATGAAGCTAAAGGAAATACCAAAGGAATAGCATTGTATGAATAATTATGAAAGAATGCAAGCAGGTCTTATCTATGACTGCGAGGGCGAGGATATTTTATCCGTTCAGCGAAATTTCGCTTCTCATCTTAAGGAATATAATTCTCTCGGATTAGGCGATGAAAAACGCATGGCAGAGCTTATGCCATTAATTTTCGGTGATGTCGGTGAGGATTGCTATATACAACCGCCGTTTTATGCAAATTGGGGCGGCTCAAATGTGCATCTCGGAAACCACGTTTATGCAAATTTTAATCTCACCTTAGTTGACGACGGGCATATTTATATCGGCGATGATACAATGATTGCGCCCAATGTTACCATAGCCACTGCAGGACATCCCATCAACGCCAAGCTTCGCAAGCGCGGATTTCAGTATAATGCAGATGTGCATATCGGAAAAAATGTTTGGATAGGCGCAGGCGCTGTTGTGCTTCCCGGAGTTACCATCGGAGATAACACCGTTATCGGCGCCGGGGCTGTTGTAACAAAGGATATCCCGTCAAATGTTGTTGCCGTGGGTAATCCCTGCCGAGTTCTCCGCGAGGTCGGCGAGCATGACGATGAATTTTATTTTAGAGATAAAAAAATAGATTGGGAAAGCATTATAGAATTATATGAAGAAGATTAAGCTGTCAAGAGAGCTGTGCTATGTCTTGGGTATGCTGATTATGCCCTTTGCCGTTTCGCTGACAATTAAGGCGGATTTGGGTATGTCGATGATAGCGGCTCCAAGCTACATAATAAGCGAAAGGGTGCCTTTTATCACCACCGGTCAAACCGAATGGATTATGCAGGCACTCTTTATTGTGCTTATGTGCGTGATAATCAAAAAATTCAGACTAACCTATTTAACCTCGTTTTTAAGCGCATTTATATACGGCATTTTGCTCGATTTTGATATTTATATTACAGGCTTTTTTCAGGCAAATCACATTGCGTTAAGAATTATTCTGTTGCTGGCAGGTATGGTTTTAACAAGTCTGTCGGTTGCCCTGTTTTTTAATACATATCTCGCACCCTGCGCATACGATTATTTTGTCAGAAATGTGGGCGAGGAGAAAAAGCTTGATATGCGCAAATGGAAGCTTTGCTACGACTTTGCAATGCTTATTGCTTCCGTTTTGCTAAGCCTGATTTTGTTTAAAAGGCTTATTGCAATTAATGTCGGAACGCTTATTATGGCTGTTTTCAACGGAAATATCATCGCTTTCTTTTCAAAGCTTATCAACAAACATTTTACATTGTTCGACAGATTTCCCCTGCGTAAATATTTTGAGTAGTATAAAGTCCTAACGGGCTTTATATTTTTTGATTAATTTGTATAATTATTGTATTTTTTTCGTCATTACTATTGAAATGTCAAGGAAAGTTTTGTAAAATATAATAGAAAATAAATAAAGGAGGAATTCAAATGCTCTGGACTTTAAAGAAAATCTGGTATCGTATTTACCAGAATGTATTTAAGGTTGCTATGTGCTTTATGGACTGGTCCGAACCGGAGCTTCTTGAGGGTGCCGGCTCTGTTCTTAAACTCCCCGAGTTTATCAAGGGCAAGGGCATTAAGAAGGTTTTGGTTGTAACAGATAAAGGTCTGATGGGACTTCATCTTCTTGACCCTATGTTTGCAAAGCTCGAAGAGGTTGGCATCGAATATGTTGTATATGACGGTGTTCAGCCAAATCCTACCATTCCAAACATCGAAGATGCAAAGGACGCATATGTTCAAAACGGCTGTGAGGGCATCATTGCATTCGGCGGCGGTTCTGCTATGGACTGTGCAAAGGCTGCCGGTGCAAGAGTTGTAAAGCCAAATCAGTCTGTTCGCGATATGCGCGGTCAGTTAAAGGTACATAAAAAGCTACCACCGTTTTTTGCAGTTCCGACAACTGCAGGTACAGGCTCAGAAACAACAGTTGCTGCTGTTGTAACCGATCCCGACACACATGAGAAGAACGCTATCAATGATACCTGTCTTCGTCCAAAGTATGCTGTGCTTGACCCGGAATTAACCGTAGGTCTGCCACCACACATCACTTCGACAACAGGTATGGATGCAATGACTCATGCCGTAGAGGCTTATATCGGCCACAGCAACACAAAGGACACTATCAGGGAAGCAGAGCTTGCCACAAAGCTTATTCATGAAAATCTTGAAACGGCTTATAACGACGGCAAGAACTTAGAGGCAAGAGGCAATATGCTTAAGGGCTCATATTATGCAGGCCGTGCTTTCACACACGCCTATGTAGGATATGTTCACGCTATTGCTCATAATCTCGGAGGTCTGTACGGAGTTCCGCACGGTCTTGCTAACGCCGTTATACTTCCTTATGTTCTTGACTATTACGGAGAGAGTGCTTATCCTCAGCTTGCAAAGCTTGCCGACATTATAGGCATAACAACTCCGTCTATGTCAACCTCTGATAAGGGTAAGGCTTTCATCGCTGAAATTCGCAGAATGAATGCGGCTATGAATATTCCCGAGAAGTTCGATATGATTAAGGAGGAGGATATGCCTACCTTGGTTGCCCGTGCGCTCAAGGAGGGTAATCCGCTTTATCCCGTACCGAAGATTATGGATGCCGCCGATTGTGAGGCTGTTATCCGTAAGCTTATGGCTTAACGATTTCTACTCCCGACATTTTATTTGTCGGGAGTTTTATTTTTTGGTTGATTATGACGCTTAAAGAATATATAATATGCTTATGAAAAGTATTACCGTAAGCGCAAATGATGCAGGACAGAGATTGGATAAATTTCTAATGAAGCATTATTCCTCTCTACCCAAATCTATGATGTTTAAGCAAATCAGAAAAAAGAATATAAAAATAAACCGTAAGCGATGCACGGCGGAGCAGCTTTTGGAACAGGGAGATGTTATTGAATTATATCTCAACGACGACCTGCTCGCCGAGAAAAAGCAGCATTACGATTTTCTGCGTGCGCCCAAGGATTTGCGAATTATTTACGAGGATGAAAACATTATCCTTTTAGATAAAAAGCAGGGCGAGCTTTGCCATCCTGACGGCAGGGAATATGTAAATACGCTTGTTGCGTCACTAAAGCGCTATCTGTATGAAAAAGGGGAGTGGTCTCCCGACAGGGAAAATTCCTTTACACCCTCCCTCGCAAACAGAATTGACCGAAATACAGGCGGTATTGTTATCGGCGCTAAAAACTATCAGGCGTTAAGGGTTTTAAATCAAAAAATCAAGAACAGAGAAATTGACAAATACTACCTTACCGTGTGCGAGGGTGTGTTCGAAAGGAAAAGCGAAGTTTTAGAGGGCTATCTCGTTAAGGACGAGAGAAAAAATATGGTAACCGTCACAGAGAAGCCTGTCGATAATTCTAAATTTATAAAAACAAAATATACTGTTTTAGACAGCTATGACGGTAAAAGCCTGGTTGAGATTGAGCTTTTAACAGGCAGAACTCACCAAATAAGAGCGCATCTTGCGTCCATAGGTCATCCTCTGCTGAACGACGGAAAATACGGCTCTGCTCACGGCAGATTTAAGCAGGAGCTTTATTCGTACAGGCTGAGGTTTAATTTTACACAGGATGCAGGTGCTTTAAACTATCTCAACGGCAGGGAATTTGTTTCTGATAGCTGTGAGGTAATGCAGAAATTTAAAGAGAGAAAATACTAATGAAAGAAAAGTTTTATCATATTTTATCCCCGATAAACCTATTAGTTATGCTGTTGCTCGACGGTGGCTGCATTTATTTTGACTGCCTTGCCGTTGGCAAAATTATTGAAGATGCAAAGCTCATAAATATTGCATTTGTGCTTATTGTGGCATTTGTAAGCGTTGTGGCTTTTTTATCAACGGCTCAGCTTTTCAAAAACGGCGTAAAATTTTATGAGGACAGAGTTGAATTTACAGGGCTTGATACGGATAACGAATTTAAATATTGCGATATCGAAAGAGTAGAAGCTCGCAAGGACGACAGCATTAGCCTAAGGAAAAATTTTATCGACAGATATTCAAGCCTTATTTTTTATTTGAAGGACGAAAAAACGGTCACTGTTACGCTTGGATTAACAACTAAAAAAACGCTTAAAAATATTACCGACGAATTAAACGGCAGAATGTAGCTTTCATTCTGCCGTTTTATTACAGTGTAATTGTGCTTTCTATAAAATAAATATATTATTTTTTATAATATAGTGTTGAATTTGCTTTTTTGTGGTGCTATAATGTTTTGTGTGTGGGACAATCCCACCGACAGTAAATAAATATTTTTTATATATGGAGGAATTTCCAATGGCAAGAAAAAAGAAAACCATGGACGGTAACAGCGCTGCTGCTCATGTTAGCTATGCGTTTACAGAAGTTGCTGCTATCTATCCTATCACACCTTCTTCACCTATGGCTGAGGAAACCGACGCAATGGCTGCAAAGGGTGTAAAAAACCTTTTCAACCAAACAGTAAAGGTTGCAGAGCTTGAGTCCGAGGCCGGTGCAGCAGGTGCAGTTCACGGCTCACTTTCAGCAGGTGCGCTCACAACAACCTATACTGCTTCACAGGGCTTATTGCTTATGATACCTAATATGTATAAGATTGCCGGTGAGCTTATCCCGAGCGTTATTCATGTATCTGCCCGTTGCGTATCTACTCACGCTCTTAACATTTTCGGTGACCATTCCGATGTTATGGCATGCCGTCAGACAGGCTATGCTATGCTTTGCTCGGCAAATGTACAGGAGGTTATGGACCTCGGTGCAGTTGCTCACCTTGCAACTCTCAAGAGCAGAGTTCCTTATCTTCATTTCTTTGACGGCTTCCGTACCTCACACGAGGTTCAGAAGATTGAGGTTTGGGATTATGAGGACCTCAGAGAAATGATTGATATGCAGGATGTTGCAGATTTCAGAGCAAGAGCATTAAATCCCGAAAGGCCCGTTCTTCGCGGTTCGGCAGAAAACTCCGACATCTTCTTCCAGCACAGAGAGGCTTGTAACAAATACTACAACGACGCTGTTGCTGCTACCGAGATGTATATGAATAAGGTTAACGAAAAGCTCGGAACAGACTATAAGCCGTTCAACTACTACGGTGCTCCGGATGCAGACAGAATTATCGTTGCTATGGGCTCTGTTTGCGACACAATTAAGGAAACAGTGGATTTCCTTAACGCAAGAGGCGAAAAGGTTGGTATGATTTGCGTTCACCTTTACAGACCGTTCTCTGTTGAGCATCTTGTTAATTCAATTCCCGACAGCGTTAAGTGCATTTCCGTTATCGACAGAACAAAGGAGCCGGGCGCACTCGGCGAGCCGCTTTATCTTGATGTTGTTGCAGCACTCAAGGGCTCAAAGTTTGACAGCGTTCCTGTTTACGGCGGTCGTTACGGCTTAGGCTCAAAGGATACACTTCCTGCACATATTATCGCTGTATATGCAAATATGAACGCCGCTCAGCCAAAGAAGACCTTTGCTCTTTCAATTAATGACGACGTTACAAATCTTTCACTGCCTATCACCGAAACTCCTGACACAACTCCTGCAGGCACAACATCATGTAAGTTCTGGGGACTTGGCTCAGACGGTACGGTAGGTGCTAATAAGGACTCTATCAAGATTATCGGCGACCACACAGATATGTATGCACAGGGCTACTTCTTCTACGATTCAAAGAAGTCGGGCGGTATCACAGTATCCCACCTTCGTTTCGGCTCATCACCGATTACCTCTACATATCTTATCAATAAGGCAAACTTTGTTGCCTGCCACAACCCTTCATATGTTACAAAGTATGATATGGTACAGGATCTTGTACCGGGCGGCACATTCCTTCTTAACTGCATTTGGTCACCTGAGGAGCTTGACGCACAGCTTCCTGCTTCTATGAAGAGATACATTGCAGAAAACGATATCAATTTCTACACAATCAACGGTATCAAAATTGCCGAGGAGGTTGGTCTTCCGGGCAGAGCTTCAACAATTCTTCAGTCTGCATTCTTCACAATCAGCGGAATTCTTCCTGTTGATGAAGCAATCGGATATATGAAGGAAAAGGTTGTTGCTAAGTTCTCAAAGAAGGGCGAGGCTATCGTAAATGCAAACTGCAACGGTATTGACAGAGGCTCTAAGGAAGTTGTTAAAATTGATGTTCCTGCTTCCTGGAAGGATGCTGTTGATGAGGACAGAGAGCTTGTTGTTGATACAGACAGACCTGAAATGAAGGCATTTGTTAAGAATATTCTTGACCCGGTAGGCAGACTTCACGGTGACGACCTTCCTGTATCTGCATTTGTTGACAGTGCAGACGGTGTATATCCTCAAGGCTCTGCTGCATTTGAAAAGAGAGGTATCGCTATCGCAGTTCCGGAATGGAATCCTACAAAGTGTGCACAGTGTAATATGTGTTCAATGGTTTGCCCTCACGCTGTTATCAGACCTATCTGCTTGGATGCTGATGAAGCAGCTGCGGCTCCTGAAGGAACAACAATGATTAAGCATAAGAGAACAGATTACCAATTTGCTCTCATCGTATCAGCTCTCGACTGTACAGGATGCGGCTCTTGCGCAAATGTTTGTCCTACAAAGTCACTTACAATGAAGCCAATCGCTTCACAGCTTGGTGTTCAAAAGTCGTTTGACGCTCTTGTTGATACTCCTGCTAAGCCGGAGGTTCTCACACCTAACACAATCGGCGTACAGTTCAGAAAGCCTTATCTCGAATTCTCAGGCGCTTGCGCAGGCTGTGGTGAAACACCTTACGCAAAGCTTGTTACTCAGCTTTACGGCGACAAGATGTACATTGCAAATGCAACAGGTTGTTCATCAATTTGGGGTGGTTCCGCTCCTTCAACTCCTTATACAGTTGATAAAAACGGTCACGGTCCTGCATGGTCAAACTCATTGTTTGAGGATAATGCAGAGTTCGGTTACGGTATGTATCTTGCTCAAAAGCAAATCAGAGAAAGACTTGCCGCTGATGCCGAGGTTCTTTCAAAGGCAGGCGTAGCTGAGGCTGACGCTTGGCTTGCAACCTACGAGGATGCAGAAAAGAACGAGGCTGACGCAAAGGCTCTTATCGCCGCTCTTAAGTCTGCTAACCTTACAGGCGAGGCTGCTGACGCTGCCGAGGACTTCCTTAAGGATGCAGATTATGCCGCTAAGAAGTATCAATTCATCTTCGGTGGTGACGGTTGGGCTTACGATATCGGCTTCGGCGGTCTTGACCATGTTCTTGCTTCAAACGAGGATGTTAATATCGTAGTATTTGATACAGAGGTTTACTCAAACACAGGCGGTCAGGCTTCAAAGGCTACTCCAACAGGTGCAGTTGCTAAGTTTGCCGCATCAGGTAAGGTTGTTAAGAAGAAGGATTTGGCTCAAATCGCTATGTCCTACGGCTATGTATATGTTGCACAGGTTGCTATGGGTGCTAACGCTAACCAATGCTTAAAAGCATTCCAGGAGGCTGCTGCATACAACGGTCCTTCTATCGTTATCTGCTACGCTCCTTGTATCAACCACGGTATCAAGATGCCGTTCAATCAGGCTGAGCAGAAGAAGGCTGTTATGGCCGGATACTGGAATCTGTTCCGTTACAATCCTGCACTTATCGCAGAGGGCAAGAATCCGTTCTCACTCGATTCTAAGGCTCCTACTGCAGATTATGTAGAATTTATCGAGGGCGAAACAAGATATTCAGCTCTTAAGAGAAGCTTCCCGGGCAAGGCAGAAGAACTGTTTGCTATTGCCGCAGAGAACTCTATTGAAAAGTATAATAAGCTTGCAAAGCTTGTTGACTACTATGCTCCTGCACAGGACTAACAGTAACTAACAAAAGCCTCCTAAGTTTTTTCATAGGAGGCTTTAATTGTTGCTATACTGTTGTTAAACAAATTTTACAGCTGTGCCTGAAGCAACTATTTCAGCAGCGCCCTGAACAATTGCAGAGCTTGAAAATCTTACATTTACAACTGCGTCGGCGCCCATTGCGTGTGCCTGTTCAATCATTCTTTGCAGAGCAATATCACGGGCTTCTGCAAGCATTTTTTGATAGGAAACAAGCTCACCGCCCACGATGGATTTCATTCCTGCGCCGAAATCCTTTACAACGTTTTTAGAACGCACAGTGTTTCCGGAAACTATTCCCAAATGTTGAATGTTCTTTCCGCTGATTGTTTCTGTTGTTACTACTAACATAATGATTTCTCCTTTTTTGTTTTATATATAATCTTTATTGATTATTCCTATTCCGATGCCCATTTTATTGCCTTTTCTTAGATATTCCTTAGCGCTTTTCTGAAGCGAGGTTTTTTCGGGATATCGGGCTTTTATTATGTGTCGCTTGCCGAATATTCTTTCTATTGCCTGTTGTTCAATTTTTATGCTTGATATAATTTCAAATAGTGTTTGAAATTGCAAAATATTGCTTGACGGCTTCATAAAGCGCTTGTTGTCCTCAAATAAAAGCCAGCTTTCGCAGAAAAAGAATTTGTATTCATATTCGGGGAAATGCTTTGCGAAAAATTCCTTTGCCATAGCAATTGATTTAACACAATCCTCATAAATCAGCTTCTCGCCCTGCGGGATATGTATAAATATCATTTTATCCCCGTAATTAAAGGGAAGCTTGCTGTAATTCAACAGCATATATGTATTTGTAAAGAGCTGAAATTGCAGTCGGCCTATTCTAAACAATTCGGCATTAAGGTGGTTTTTTATCCACATAATATTTTTTAAGCCCCTGTTGCCGTTGTTTTCGCACCAAATCACAATGTCGCCAAGCGTGTCGTAAAATATTTCGTCGTCAATGTTACGCTCCTTGTACAGCTCTCTTGTGTATTTGGCATAATCCAGACATACTGCAAGCTTCATTAGATCGCTTTCCTTTTTTAATGCCTTAAAGCCACTGCTCCTGCATTTTTCGGAAAGCCTGCAAATTTGGCTCTTTTTCTTTTCGGTTAATGCTTCAAGCGAGCCTGCAAGCTCTCTGTCAAAGCCTAATTTTTCAACTAAATCTTCCATAATTTCATATTAGCATTTATTATTTGTATTGTCAAATCATAATTGTAAACTAATGACAAAAAATAGGTTGACAATACCGTTTAGATGTGATATATTATCAGCGATATGAAAGGAGCTCGTTATGGAAAACACAAAAAAGAAAAGCGGCTTTAAGCTTATTGATTTAATCTACATAGGAATGTCGGCGGCAATTATCGCAGTTTGCTCGTGGATATCAATTCCAGTTGGAAGCATCCCTATCACACTTCAGACAATGGCTGTGTGCATTGTTGCAGGTCTTTTTGGATGGAAAAGGGGAACATTATCCGTTGTTGTATATATTTTGCTCGGTGCAATAGGAGTGCCAGTTTTTTCCGGCTTTAAGGCAGGTATCGGCGTTCTCGGCGGCCCCACAGGCGGATATATCGTAGGCTTTTTGTTTACTGCGCTTATTGTCGGAATTGTAAGCGACAGGGTTAAGGGCAAGCTATGGTCTGTTATTCTTGCTATGGTTGTCGGAATTTTGGTTTGCTATGCATTCGGTACGTGCTGGTTTTATATCGCGTTTGTAAACAGCGATAGCCCCAAAACCGTGCTTAATGTTTTAACCCTCTGCGTATTCCCGTATTTGATACCCGACGCTGTTAAGATAGCAGTAGCGTCCGTTCTTGTTAACAGATTGAAAAAGCATGTAAAATAATGAATTCCTGATGTAAAAAATGCCTGCAAAGCGCAGGCATTTTTTATTTGTATATTTATTTTTTTGTTGTAACCGACTTATATCCGCTCCACGCCGAATAATATTTTGTTCCGTTTACGGTCTTATAGGTTCTTATTCTTACATAATATTTTTTCTTTGCCTTTAGCTTGGAAACGGTTTTTGATGTGGTGCTGTTTTTTGATATGTTTACGGTTTTGGTGGTATTTGAGGAGAATTTACTGCTTGTGGAATACTGAATTTGATATCCTGTTGTTTGGGTTGACTGCTTTTTCCATTTTACAGTAAACCTTTTGCTTCCGGCAGAAAGGGAGGCAATGCTTGTTCCCTTAGGCTTAACGGTAAAGGTCTTCTTTATCGTGCCTGTATAATTGCCCTTGAATTTTACGGTTGCCGTTGCTTTGCCGACATACTTATTATTAGAGTATGTTACGGTATAATTTGACGTGCTTAGCTTTACACCGTTAGCGCTTTTAACCGTAACGGTAGGCTTTTTCAAGCTTCCGTTATAGGTGTAAGAGGTGCTTGATAATGTGCAATTGAAGCCTGTTGCATCCTTTGGCTTTATCGTGAATTTTTTTGTGACAGTTCCGGAATATTTGCAGTTTACCTTAACCGTTACGCTTGCCGTACCTGCCGATACATTGTTTGCATAGCTGACCGTGTAGCTTGTTTTAGGAATAACGCTTCCGTTCTTTTCCTTAACTGTTACCGTCGGCTTTTTTGCTGTACCGTTATAGGTATATGAGGTTGCCGAAAGCGTAACAACCAAGTCGGAGGCAGGCTTCGTAATGCCTATCATCGTAGGCGTTGTTTTCTTCATTAATCCGTTGGAGTCAAACTTTATTTCGTCAACACAGGCTTCTCTGTGCTTTCCGTATTGGTCGGTATAAATTCCCAAAGGGGTATAAAATCTATGGTATGCAATGTAGCATTTGTCTATATCCTTACGGTAAACAATGGATTGATGCGCAGTACATAACGCTCCGATGTCTTCGTTTTCCTTCATCAGCGTATATCGGTATGTAACTCTGCCCTTCAAAGATGTTGCCGTGCCGTAGCCCACAGAATATCTCTCATCATCCGTTCCGAAGCAGCTCCAGGTAAAGTGATAAATTCCGTTTCGCTTAACACAATATACCGATTCGCAGAAATTAGGAAGACCGTAGCCCTGATTAACTCTTGCATAGCTGTTAACATCAACGCTCATCATATCCTCGTTAAGCTTAAGCATAGCAGGTGTGCCGTTGCCGAAAAGAATATACGATGTGCCGTCATCCTCCGTGAAGATGGACGGATCTATGGTTTGTCCCCTAAAGGTTGCGTCAATTTCGTTTTTAGTGTCGCCGTTGGCATATAAAGGAGTGTTCGCATCAACGGGTGTATCGTCGGAAATCAAAGGGGTTTCCTTAACCGTGTAGGGACCTGCCGGATTATCAGCAACTGCAACGCCGATTGCCATACGGTTTGTTTTAACATAGTTTGCACAGAAATATAAATAGTATTTTCCGTTTTTCGCTTCTATTGAGGGCGCCCAAGCGTTGACGTTGGACCAAGGACACGAAGCAATTTGAACGCCCTTTGCGTTTAATCCCGGCTCCTTGTCGGCAACATCCAAAACAACGCCCTCGTCCGTCCAGGTCTGCAAATCATTTGATGAAAATGCGTGGAATTGAGTGCCCGACCACCAATCGTAGCCGTCCGTGGTGGGAAACATCCAGTATTTTCCGTCAAAATAATCTATATCGGGGTCGGCATACTGTCCGGGAAGTGCAGGATTATAAGCCACCTGCGCCGCCTTTATCGTGTATGCTTGCGTTCTGTCTTTGTAGGTTACGGAAAGCTTTTTGTCGGATGTTAAATCAATATTTGAGCCGTTTTTAAAATCTGCACCGTTAACCTTTATCGTGCAGGCATCGCTTATACAGCTAATAGTCATAGGAAGCGATTTTAGGTCGGCAGCAGGCTTAACATAGGGCGTTATGGTTAATGCCTCATTATCAATTATCGCACCTGCCGAGGTGTGATTATCCGTACCCTTGCTGCTCTTGTCAACCGTTGTGCCGATAATTGCAGAGCTGATTAAAGGAGCTCTGTCAGCAACACTTTCCGTTACCTCGCTGTCGCTTAATGCCCTGTCGTAAATCCTTATGTTGTCATAGTAGCCTTTAAAATATAAATCTCCGTCATAAAAGGATTTTCCTATATATCCCTTTAGGTTTTCGCCAAGCTCTGTTGTGGTTATTCCTGCGTCATTTCTCATTCCGTCGGCAATTTTTACACCGTTGACATAAAGATATGTTGCGCCGTTGCTTATAACCGTTGTAATTGTGTGCCATTTTCCCGTTCTTGCCTTCAATCCGCCTGCATAGTTTTCGTCTGCATTGCCGTTTCTTGAAACAATAAAGCAGGTTTCATATCCGCGTACTCTCAAAAAGGCATATTTGGTGTTGTCTGCACCGTATGCAAAGGTGAAGAAATTACCGTCGTCAAGCATAGATTTTACATCCATTGTAATTGTCATTTCATCTCTGCCGTCGAACAGGCCCTGCTTCAGCTCCATATATGTGCCGTTTGTTCCGTCAAGATATAAAACCCTGCCTCTTGCCGAGTCGTTCACTATTTTTGCGTTAGCCTTTAATGTGGCATAATTATCCGAGCTTCCGCCCGTGGCAGTGTTTGAAATTCTTGCCGTTGTGTCATTTTCAAAGGTGTATTCAACTATCGGATTTATTACCTGCGCAGACGCTGATAAGGGCGCCGTTACGGTTATGCAAATAATAATTCCCATAAGCAGAGCAAATATCTTTTTCATATTTTTCATTCTCTCTATCCTTTTATTTGTTATTTGTTATATTATACCAAAACAGCAATTTTGTATCAACTGTCCAACCTCCCAAAATTACTATTTGTTTTTTATTGATAATGAATAACCGAGCAACCTGCTTCATACCATTTACAAAGATGATTTTAGGAGAGATTTTATGTTTTCGACACTGCTTAGCGCAATAGGCGCAAACCTGCTTTTGTTCATTCTTCATATCCAAAACGGCTCGGGCTTTCCAAAGCCTCTTTCAAAAAAAGAGGAAAAGGAATATATCGAGAAAATGGCAAACGGCGACGAGAATGCCCGTGGGGTATTGATAGAAAGAAATCTGCGTCTTGTCAGTCATATTGTAAAAAAATATTATTCAAAAACCAACGACTCGGATGACCTCATCTCAATAGGCACAATAGGTCTTATTAAGGCCGTTGATTCGTTTGATTACAGCAAGGGCACCCGTCTTTCAACCTATGCCGCAAGATGCGTGGAAAACGAAATACTGATGTATTTCAGAGGACTTAAAAAACAAAATTCCGAGGTCTTTTTAGGCGATGCCATAGATACGGATAAGGACGGAAATCCGCTTACAATAGAGGATATCGTAAGCGACGAAAGAGATATAGCAGAGGAGCTGGAAATCAAAACAAGCTGGGAGCAGGTCAAGGCAATTATTGACGATATGCCCGACGACAGAGAGAAAGAAATAATAATACTTAGATACGGACTCGATAACAAAAAGCCACTCACCCAAAGGGAAGTGGCAGACAGGCTGAACATAAGCCGTTCGTATGTTTCTCGCATAGAGAAAAAGGTTTTAGCCGATATAAGAAAACAGCTAACATAACATATAATGTATTAATATAACAGCTCAAATTAATTATAAAATGAAAGCGCTTCTCGTTTGAGAGACGCTTTCATTTTTACTTTAATGGTTAAATTATATTAATGCTTATTAAAATCTGTTAAGATGATTTTTTATTTTCTATGTTAGAAGCATTTGCGCGGACAAACACCTTACCTTGCTCAATATATAATTTTTGCTGCTCAGATGTCATAGAGCGGAAAACACGCAACAATTCATCCTCAGAAAAGCTGTTACAATTACTTGATTTAACATTTAAAAGATAATCAGTTGAAACATCAAAATAATATGCGAGTCTCTTCAAGGTTTCAAAATCCGGTTCACTGCTTCCCTGAACATATCCACCCATAGTTGAGGGGGCAATATTTAAGTCATTAGCAACACGCTTCTGTGTTAAACCTCGTTCTTCAATAAGGCAGCGTAATTTATCACTAAAGTTCAATTAAATCACCTCTCTGCCATTTTAAAGGATAAAACTAACAAACTGTAATAAAAACGATAATATCGTTGACAAAACGAGTAAATGGTTGTAATATGTAATTACGATTGGTTAATTTGTATAAAAGGAGAATATCAACTAATGAAAATTACCGATTTAATTAAATACGAAGGCGACAACAATACATTTATATGGAAACATCCAAGTGAAGATTTCAATACTTCAACTCAACTTATTGTTCACGAATCACAGGAAGCAATTTTTATGATGAATGGACAGGCACTCGATTTGTTCGGACCGGGTCGTTATACTCTTGAAACTGAAAATATTCCTCTTATAGGGAAAAGCATAAATTCGACGACGGGGGGAACATCACCATTTCATTGTGAAGTGTATTTTATTAACAAAACTGTACAAATGGGATTAAAATGGGGAACGGATTCAAAAGTTAGATTTATTGATCCCTTGACAGGGGTTCCGCTTGAAATAGGTGCATGCGGAGAATTGAATTTGCAAGTGTCAGATTCGCGTAAGCTTCTAATTAAATTAGTCGGAACGATGAATGGTATTGCATGGAATGAAGAAGGAAACAAATTTACACAATCTCTTAAAGCCTCTTTCAAGCCAATTATATCTACATCTGTAAAGGTAAACCTATCAAAAACAATTGTTGCAGAAAACATTGATATTCTTGAAATAGATAGCCACCTTGACATTCTGTCTTCAGCATTAAAAAATAATATTATTTCAGGCTTTGAAGAATACGGACTGACAATTCCTCAATTTTATATTACAACCGTAGTATTACCCGAAGAGGACCCAAACTTTAAAAAAATCCGTGAATTACATACAATATCATTTCAGACAAAAATTGCAGAAGCAGAAGCGACTGTACGGTCTGCCCAAGCAAAAGCAAAGGCCGAAATTACTGCCGCTGAAAGAGAAATAGAACTCCAAAAGCAAACAACTCAAACAGAGGTTGCAAAAAGGAAGGCCGAACGACAGGTAATTGAATCCCAAGGCTCTGCTGCTTCAACAAAAATTGAAGGCTTTGCTGAAGCGGAGGTTATGAAAGCTAAGGGATATACTGAAAAGGATATAATTCAAGCTGATGTTCAAAAAGAATTTGCAAAGGGTTTGGGCAATATGGGTTCAGGCGGCTCTGGAGGCGGTGGCAGTAGTCCGATGTCCGATATAATGGGGCTCGGTGTAGGCATGGCTGCTGCAAATGCTATGAGTGGTCAGTTAAGCGGAATGTTTAGCAATTTTGCAAATAACTCAAATACAGATAACTCAAGCAATAATGAGAACACATCAGTAACCTGTCACAATTGCGGTGCCGTTGTACCTAATAATGCGAAATTCTGTTTTGAATGCGGAACAAAAATTGAAAATTTGAGTAATAAAATTGTTTGTCCGAATTGCAAACAGAGCATCGTAAAAGGTAAATTCTGTCCCGAATGCGGTTTCAGACTTTCAAGCATATGCTCAAAATGCGGCACAGAAGTTAACGGAGCAAAATTCTGCCCTGAATGCGGAGAAAAGCTATAAAACAAGCAGAATACAGTGTGAAAAATCACACTGTTTCGATTATATTGAACTCAAAATCTTTATTATGCGCCTTATATGGCTACAATAAGGCGATAGAAATTATTTTATAAACTATTTGTAGCCGGAAAGGCTATTGGAATTAATATGAAAAAGAATTTTAACTTATATTTAATAATTTGGACTGTTTCAATTGTTGCATTCAGTATTATCACATTTGTTTCACCGTCAGAAAAGATAGGCTCTTTTTGGGTAGGATACATATTTGTTGTTGCTATGTTTATTGTTCAATTGGTATGTAGTTACATATTTTTTAAGCAGGAAATAAAGGATAAAGTGTTTTTAAATATTCCTTTACTTACGATAAGCTATATTGCACTTTTTGTTTCACTGATTTTTTCAACTGTTTTTATTGCCGTTCCTAACTTACCTGTTTGGATTGCGGTTACAATATCTGTAATAGTTACAGCATTTGATATAATAGCAATTGTAAGCACAAATATGGCTATTGGTACAATAGAAAAAACTGAAACAAAGTTAAAAGCTCAAACTTTCTTTATAAAATCTCTGACAGTTGATGCTCAAACACTTATGATGAAAGCAAAAAGTGAGGAAATCAAAGAAATAGCTTACAGTGTATATGAAGCTGTTCGTTACAGTGACCCTATGAGCAATGATGCCCTTGCAGCTGCTGAGTCTTCAATAACGATTAAATTTAAGGAACTTGAAAAAGCTGTAATTGACGATAATATAAATCTTGCAACGGATATTTCAAACGATTTGCTGATTTTGATAAATGACAGAAATCAAAAGTGTAAATTATTAAAGTAAAGAGGAGTATTTGTATGTCTGAATTAAAGTGTAAAAACTGCGGCGGAACAATGGAAATTGATGAAACAAATTCTTATGCAATATGCGAATATTGCGGCGAAAAGCAAAAAATAGAAAAAAGCACTTCACAAATAATAGAAGATGGTTTAAATACGATTATTTCAAAATCAGATGAAAGAAGGGAATTAAGAGAAAAAAAGAAGGCAGAAACTAAAGAAAAAATCAAACCAAAATTAAAGAGAGCTAAAAAAATAATCTTGTTTTCAATCGTTGCAATAGTGGCTATTTATATCGCCTTAATGATAGTTTTTGCCGTAACCGACAGTGATGATACCGCATCTAAAGTAAACCCAACAACAGAAAAGACATTTGCAACAGAAGAAAGCACCAATGTGCTGAATGAAGCTGTTGAAATAACTGATTTATTTTATAGCCTTGACAAAGTAAAGCAAGTGCTTGGAGAAGAAAGCAACGATACTTTGGATATCGAAGAATATACAAGATACGAATTCGGAAATATTGCCGTTTTGTGTGAACAGGGAACAAGTAATATATATTGTATTAATATTGAATGTGAAGCAAACGAAAGCGGAACAAATTACACACTTTTCAATGTTGATATTAATTCAGACAAGGAAATATGGGATAATTTGGCTGATGATATAATGTACGACAATTATGATATGGACGGAAACCGTATTTGCGATTATATTATAAAATTTGATGGTAAAGCTTACACAACTGAAGTTGTATTCAAATTAGATGCTCCGTATAAAATAATCGTCTTTCAAGAGGATGAGGAAGCTTAATAATAAAAACGGTAATATTGTATTAAAACAGAAAGCACCGCCAATGACATTATTGTCATTGGCGGTGCTTTTTCAAAAAGTAAAATGAATAGACTAACTTAATTCGCATACATATTCAAATTCTATTTTATCTCCTGCAGATATAAAGGCTTTGTCACAGGAAACGCTCGGATAGCTTGAGTTTACCTTGTATTTCCATCCGCTGTATTTTCCGCAATCCTTTTCGTCAAGATTATTTATTCCGATGATATATACACCGTATCCCGTGTTATCTGCCGTCAGCTTGATATTGTTGCTTTTGCAAACAGCCTTCAGCGCGTCATAGGCCGTGTCGCCGTCATTAACAATATAGGGACAGCTGTTTAAAATGATACCGTTTGACGGCACAAATTTTTCGTGACCGGGCTTTAGGTCATCAATATTTTCGTTTATTGATTTGCACTGAATTGTCACAAAGCACGCATAAGGATTTTGCGTCGTGGTAATTCCTGTGGATTTTTCAGTTGCCTTAACCGTGGTTTTATCGGCATTCCTTTTTGTAGTAACAGTGGCGGCTTCTGTGCTTTGGATTTGCTTTGAAGTCTCGTTTTTCGCTTCTGCTTTTGAGGAGGGAGCAGAGGTAGAACTATCCTTTTTTACCGTGGCTTTTGTTCCTTCGGTTGAGCCGACGCTCTCTTTTTTGTCTGCCTCAGCCTTTATAGTTGTGTCGTTTTCTTTAATTACTTGGGCATGCGTTACTGCTGATGAGGAAGGCTCACCCGAAGTCTCAACCCTGCTTTCGTTTGCAGAGCAGGAGGTTATACATATTGACAGCACTACCGTTAAAAGTAGTGCTGTAATTTTTTTACAGTATTTCATTTATATCTCTTTTCATTGCGTTATATGAGCAATCAACTGCTTCGTCGGATATGTTACAGCCTAATGAGTAGATGGGTACAAGCTTAAACATTTCGTTTACATTATCCATAAGCATATTCATTCTGCCTGCACCGAAGCGTCGAACGGTTTGGCTGAAAATATTGAAGATTGCCTTGCTTGTTTCGGCAGGCTTAATCCAGTTATCCTCGCTTCTCTCAAGGAAGCAAATGCCGCCCAAGGGCACAACCGCAGGGGTTGAATAATCGTATTTTCCGCTCCACGGAGTACCGCAGGCATATGGCTTGCCGTCTATGATTCTCAATGCAGGCTTGTCGTCGTTTAGCATATATGCTCTGTCGCCGAATCTTTTGAGCCATAGCTGTGTGTGCGTTGATTTTCCTGTTCCGCTGTCCGCCGAAAAGGCATAAGCAACTCCGTCAACGACTATGCAGGAGGAGTGAAGAAGAAAGCCGTCAAAGCTAACGAGATTGCCGTAAAAATCGCTTCCCGTTATCATATATTCCCAATCGTCCTGATTAAGCTCGGGATGCTCAGCCATAGCCTCCTTAACTCTGCTTTCATCAACAACGATGTCAATATCGGGTATTTGGCTTTCATCCTGGTTTTCGGATAAATACGGTATTGCCTGCTTTTGTGTTCTGCCGCCGCAATTATTAATTTTAACCTTTAGCCCCGCTATATCGTAATATGGCATATTGTACTCCTTACAACAAGTTATATTTCTCTATTTTCATTATAAAGCAAGGGTTAGCAGTAGTCAACTAAAAAATATTTTAATTTAATAAATTAACTATTGAAATTTTTTTTATTATAATGTATATTATTTAAAAGTAAATATTTCATAATTTATGATTTTTTTAAACGAAACAGCATTATTGCAAATTATAAGCACCTACGGAGAAGTGTATGGAAAAAATCACGGCTAAAACAAATACTGTTATTAAGGACACAAAAAGGCTTTTCGGCTCCTCCAGGGCAAGACGGGAAAAAAATCTGTTTGCCCTTGAAGGCGCAAGGCTCTGCTTTGATGTCCTTAATTCTTTATATAGCGTCGATACGGTTTTATTCACAGACGAGCTTTATGCAAAATACAAGGATAAGGTCGATAGCCTCATAAAGATTTCCGACAGAGCATATATCATCACAAACGATATTGCAAATAAGCTAAGCGAAACGGCAAACCCGCAGGGGATTTTTGCAACCGTAAAAATGAAGGATAACAACGGCACTTTTCCTAAAGGAAGGCTTATTGCACTTGATAATGTTCAGGACCCGAGCAATGTCGGCGCAATTATCCGTTCTGCCGAAGCGCTCGGCATTGACGGAATAATTGCTTATAATTCCTGCGATATTTATAACCCCAAAACCATCAGAGCTTCCATGGGCTCTGTTTTAAGGATGAATATTGCCGATACGGACGATTTGATTAAATGCTTAACGGAGCTGAAATCAAACGGCTACGAAATCTATTCAACCGTTCCCGACAGAAAAGCCAAAAGGATAAACGAAATAGCTTTTTCGGATAAAGCGGTATGCGTTATAGGAAACGAAGCAAACGGTGTTGAGGAAAGCATTAAGTCAGCTTCCGACGAATTAATCACCATCCCAATGCTCGGAAGGGCAGAGAGCCTTAACGCAAGCGTGGCGGCGGCTATCACGATGTGGGAGATGGTCAGATGAGCGATAAAAGATATTGGCTGTGGCTCCAACAAACCCTCGGATATGCAAAGGAATTTGACGACCTGCTCGAGCATTTCGGCGGGATAGAGGCTCTTTATAACAGCAGCTATATGGAGAAAAAGGCTTATCCTCGGCTCAGCGACAAAACGGTTGATAAAATGCAAGGCACAAGGCTCGAGGATATGGACAAAATTATCTCCGAGTGCAAAAGCAATAATTGGAGCATAATAACCCGAGAGGATGAAGATTATCCTGTCAGCCTTAAAAATATTTTTGCACCGCCTGCCGTTTTATATGTTGACGGTGATATTTCAAGGCTTAACAGCTTCGCCTCCATCGGCATCGTAGGCACAAGAAAGGCTTCACCCTATGCCTTAAAGGCAACGGCTGTGTTGTCAAAGGGATGTGCACGGTGCAATATGATTATTATAAGCGGAGGTGCGCTGGGGGTTGATACATCGGCACACGAGGGCGCTCTTGCCGTTGACGGCATAACCTATGCGGTTTTAGGCTGTGGTCTCGGTACAAACTATCTTATGCAAAACGAGGATTTGAGACGAAGAATTACCTTTAAGGGTGCGCTTATATCCGAGTTTGCTCCGTTCACCCCTGCAACTCGATATACCTTTCCCGTACGCAACAGGCTGATAAGCGGTTTTTCCGACGGCTTGCTTGTTGTTGAGGCAAATGAAAAAAGCGGCTCTATGATAACCGCGTCCTATGCACTGTCGCAAAACAGAGATGTTTTCGCCGTTGCTTCTTCGATACTTGACGAAAGGTTTTCGGGCACGAACAGGCTTATTGATGAGGGCGCAATAGTTGCCACATCGCCGAAAAGAATCGTTGAGCATTACAAGGAAAGATATCAAACCCTGGATTTGTCAAGGCTTGCAAGCGTTGAGGAGCTGTTATCCGATGAGTATATCGACAGGGATATAGCTCCGCAGGACGACGAGCAAATAACCTTTGAAAATATAGACGAAAACAGAAAAATGCTTGATGTAAGAAATTCAAAAATTATGTCGCTCACGGGGAATGACAGCATTGTTTATAATGCACTGAGCAACAAATTTGAGGATTTGGAAATGATTATTTCAAAAGCATCGCTTGATGCCAAAGCAGTTCTTATCTCCTTAACATTGCTTGAGATGCAGGGACTTGCCGAGGCAACCGTGGGTAAGCGTTACCGTAAGAAAAATTAAGATTTTAACCGAAAGGATAATATAAATATGTCAAAGTTAGTAATAGTTGAGTCGCCTGCAAAGGCAAAAAACATTAAAGGCTATCTCGGAAGCGGATATGAGGTTATCGCTTCGATGGGCCATGTAAGGGATTTGCCTTCGGCACGACTGAGCGTTGATATTGAAAACAATTTTGAGCCTAAATACGCAGTTATTAAGGGCAAGGAAAGCCTTGTAACCGATTTGCAGAAAAAGGCGGCAAAGGCAGATTATGTATATCTTGCAACCGACCCCGACCGTGAGGGAGAGGCTATTTCGTGGCATCTGGCAAATTTGCTTAATTTGAATTTGTCGGACAAAAACAGAGTAACCTTTAACGAAATCACAAAAAGCGGCGTTAAAAACGGTATGGCAAGCCCAAGAGAAATTGATATAGATTTGGTTAATGCCCAGCAGGCTCGCCGTATTCTTGACAGGCTTATCGGCTATAAGCTGTCACCATTTGTTTCTCAAAAAATACGCAGAGGACTTTCGGCAGGCCGTGTTCAGTCGGTGGCTCTGCGCCTTGTTGTTGACAGAGAAAATGAAATCCGTGCCTTTGTTCCGGAGGAATATTGGACGGTTGATGCAAAATTTACAAATCCGCCCGAGCGCAAGAATTTTTCTGCAACTCTTGTTCAGGACCCGCAGGGAAATAAGCTCGGCACGGAGAAGAATAAAATTCCGGTTAAGGAAGAATGTGACAAAATCTTAGCAGATTTAGAGGGCGCAAAATTTGTAGTTCAAAATGTTAAAAAGGGCACAAGAAAAAAGAATCCTGCACCTCCGTTTATTACCTCAACGCTTCAGCAGGAGGCTTCACGCCGTCTGTTCTTCCAGGCAAGAAAAACAATGAAGGCCGCACAGGAGCTTTACGAGGGCGTAGATGTTAAGGGACTCGGCACGGTTGGTCTTATCACATATATGAGAACCGACTCGCTTCGTATATCCGAGGAGGCAAGGGCAGCAGGCAATGCATATATTGAGAAGGCCTACGGTGCAAAATATCTTCCCTCCACCCCGAGATATTATAAAACAAGAGGAAATGCACAGGACGGTCACGAGGCTATCAGACCTACAATGCCCGAGGTAACACCCGAGCAGGTTAAGTCCTCGCTTACAACCGACCAGTATAAAATATATAAGCTTGTTTGGGAACGCTTTATTGCGTCCTTGATGTCCTCCTGCGTTCAGGAAACAATGAAAATTGAGATAGACGCAAACGGATATATCTTCAGCGCAACAGGCTACACGGTTAAGTTTGACGGATTCACCGCTTTATATGAGGAAAAAACCGATGATGTTGTAAAGAAGGAAGCAGAATCTCCGCTTCCGCCGGTTGCTGTCGGCGACGAGCTTAAGCTAAAATCAATTCTCGGAAACCAGCATTTCACACAGCCGCCTGCAAGATATACCGAGGCATCTCTCACAAAGGCGCTTGAAGAAAACGGCGTAGGCCGTCCTTCAACCTATGTAACAATTACATCAACAATTCTTTCAAAGGAATATGTTGTGCGTGAGGGCAAGCAGTTTGTACCCACCGAGCTCGGCGAGGCAGTTACAAATCTTTTGAAGGAGCGAATTCCTAATATAGTTAATGTTAAATATACCTCAAAGATGGAGGACGATTTAGACAAAATCGACTCGGGCGAAAAAGACTATATTGATATGATAAGGCTTTATTATAACGACTTTGAAGAGCCGCTTGAAAAGGCAAAGAAGGATATGCAGGGCGTTAAGATTAAGCTAAAGGAGGAGGAAACCGAGGAAATCTGCGAAAAATGCGGTCGCAAGATGGTTGTTAAAACAGGTCGCTTCGGAAAATTCCTTGCCTGCCCCGGCTTCCCCGAATGCAGAAATGCAAAGCCGCTTGTAACCAAAACAACCGCCAAATGTCCCGAGTGCGGCGGTGATGTAATAGAAAAGAAAACCAAAAAGGGCACACCGTTCTACGGCTGCTCAAATTATCCGGAATGTAAGTTTATGACCTGGGATGTCCCCACCGACGACACCTGCCCTAACTGCGGCAAATCTCTGTTTAAGCGCAAGGGCAACGAGCTTTATTGTCCGGATACAGAGGGATGCGGCTACACAAGGTCCGCAAAGAAAAAGTAATGAAAAAATTTACAGTTGTCGGCGCCGGTCTTGCAGGCTGTGAAGCCGCTTGGCAGATTGCCGAGGCAGGCTTTGAGGTTACATTAATTGAAATGAAGCCTGTCAAATTCTCTCCGGCGCATAAAAGTGAAAATTTTGCCGAGCTTGTTTGCTCAAATTCATTAAAGGCTTCAAGGTTGGACAGTGCAGCAGGTCTGCTTAAGGAGGAAATGGCAAGGCTTGGCTCGCTAACCGTCCCTGTGGCAAGAGAGTGCTCGGTGCCCGCCGGAGGAGCGTTGGCGGTTGACCGAAATGTTTTTTCAAAAACGGTAACGGAAAAGATTCTTTCTCATCCAAATATTAAGGTTGAAAGCAGAATTTACGAGAGCATTAATCCGAGCGAGGATGAAATACTTATCATTGCAACAGGTCCTTTAACTGACGGAAAATTAAGCGAGGACATAAAGCGCATCTGCGGTGACTGCCTTTCATTTTACGATGCGGCGGCTCCTATCGTAACCGCTGAAAGCGTTGATATGTCAAAGGCGTTCGGCGCCTCAAGATACGACAGAGGCGGCGAGGACGATTATATTAACTGCCCGTTTAATAAGGCAGAGTATGAAGCATTTATTGATGAGCTTATCAATGCCGAGGGCGCAGTTGTTCACGATTTTGATGTTTATGAGGGCTGTATGCCGATAGAAAAGCTTGCAAAGCGCGGTGTGGACGCGCCACGCTTCGGACCTATGAAGCCTGTCGGCTTAACCGATCCAAACACAGGCCACAGACCTTGGGCATGCGTTCAGCTCAGAAGAGAAAACAGCAAGGGAACTATGTTTAACCTTGTCGGCTTCCAGACAAATTTGAAATTCGGTGAACAAAAAAGAGTCTTTTCGATGATACCCGGACTTGAAAACGCAGAGTTTGTCAGGTACGGAGTTATGCACAGAAATTCGTTTTTGAATTCACCGCGGCTGTTAAATGCGGATTTCAGCCTGCGTTCAAATCCCAACATCTTTTTTGCAGGGCAGATTACAGGCGTAGAGGGATATATGGAGTCTGCTTCATCAGGCATTATGGCAGGTATAAACGCTGTCAAAAGAGCAGAGGGAAAGCCTGCATTTGTTCTCAGCGAGCAAACTATGATAGGCTCACTCGCGTCATATATCAGTGACGAAAGCGTGACAGGCTTTCAGCCTATGGGGGCAAATTTCGGCATATTACCTCATATCGAGCCTAAAATTCGTGACAAGCGCGAAAGATATTCGGCGCTTGCAAACAGAGCCTTGGCTTCGCTTGAGGAAGCTTTAAAAGAGGAGTTTAAATGAAAATTATAGTTGATGCTATGGGCGGCGATAACGCACCTCTTGAAATCATAAAGGGCGCTATGCTTGCCGTAGATGAATATGAAATAGAAGAAATTATCATTGTCGGAGATAAGGATATTATCGATAAATGCGTTAGTGAAAACGGTATCAAATTAAAAAACACAACCGTTATACACACAACGCAGGTGATTGAAAACTGCGACGATGCAAAGCTTGTGCTTAAGGGCAAGCCCGATTCTTCAATGGCTGTCGGCTTTAAGCTTCTCAACGAGGGCAGAGGCGACGCCTTTGTAAGTGCAGGCAATACCGGCGCAATAACCGTTGGCGCTACATTAATCACAAAGCGCATTAAGGGGGTTAAGCGCCCTGCAATTGCTTCAATTATGCCAAGCGTCGACAAGCCGTTTGTGCTTATGGATTGCGGCGCAAACGCTGAATGTAAGGTAGAGTATTTGTATCAATTCGGCTTGTTGGGATCTCTTTATATGCAGAATATTATGGGAGTTGAAAATCCGAGAGTTGCCCTTGCAAACAACGGTGCAGAGGAAACAAAGGGAACGCCTGTTGTTAAGGAAGCACATCAAATGATGAAGAACGCACCGTATAATTTTGTAGGCAATATTGAGGGCAGACAAATTCCCTACGGCGATGCAGATGTTGTTGTTGCCGACGGCTTTACGGGAAATCTGATTTTGAAAACCTATGAGGGCGTTGCAAAGGTGCTTATGCAGGGCATAAAGAATGCCTTTTATAAAAACACCCTGTCAAAGCTTTCTTATCTCGGAGTCCGTTCGGGAATAAACGAAATGAAAACGCAGTTTGACTATAAGGAATACGGAGGCGCTGTGCTTTTAGGCGTTCAAAAGCCTGTTGTTAAGGCACACGGCTCAGCCGACGCCCGTACCTTCAAAAATGCCGTAAAGCAGGCCGTTCTGTTTTTACAGACAGATTTGATAAAGAAAATCGAAGAAGAATTAAGTAAGGAAAAAGAAGATTAGTATGCACACACTTGAAGAAAAAATTGAATATACCTTCAAGAATAAGGAATTGCTTAAGGAAGCCCTAACCCATTCAAGCTATGCTAATGAGGGCGGCGCAAAATATAATAATGAGCGTATGGAATTTCTCGGCGATGCCGTATTAAGCATTGTGTCAGCCGAATATCTGTATAAAAAATTCCCCGATATGCCCGAAGGCAAGCTTTCAAAGCTTCGTTCCTCCCTCGTTTGTACAAGCTCTCTTTCAAATTTTGCACGAGAGCTTGAGCTTGGAAAATATCTGTTTCTCGGCAAGGGCGAAAAAAACAGCGGCGGCTACGACAGGGATTCTATTTTGGAAAATGCCTTCGAGGCGCTTATTGCCGCAATCTATCTCGACGGAGGTATGGAGCCTGCAAAAAAGCACATTCTTCGTTTTTTGGCAAGGGATGTGGAAACGCATCATGTGTCCTTTAAGGATTATAAAACAACCTTGCAGGAGATTATTCAGCAAAATCCCGACGAGAGATTAAACTATGTTCTTGTTGATGAATACGGTCCCGACCACGATAAAACCTTTGTTGTTGAGGTTCACCTTAATTCCAATGTAGTGGGACGAGGTAAGGGCAGAAGCAAAAAGCAGGCAGAGCAGGAGGCGGCAAAGGAAGTCCTTTCGCTGATGGGAATATGAAAAAGGGTAATATAAGCATTTTTATTTCTCATCTCGGCTGTCCTCAAAAATGCTCGTTTTGTAATCAAAACACTATTACGGGCAAAGCAGACCTGCCCACTGCACAGGATGTGGTTGATGCAGTTGAAACGGCATTGAAGCGAAAAGGCTTTAGGTATGAAATTGCCTTTTTCGGCGGTTCCTTTACCGCGATAGACAGATATTATATGATAAGTCTGCTTCAGGCGGCAGGTGAGTATGTCAAGCAAAATAAGGTTGACGGAATACGCATTTCAACCCGTCCCGATTTTATAGATGACGAGGTGCTGACCTTGCTTAAAGGCTACGGCGTTACCTCCATAGAGCTCGGTGCACAAAGTATGGACGACGAGGTGCTGGAGGCAAATTTAAGAGGACATACATCAAAGGATGTCGAGGACGCTTCAAGGCTTATTAAAAGCTATGGCTTTGAGCTTGGACTGCAAATGATGACGGGACTTTATAAGGATACCGATGAAAAGGCTGTTAAAACGGCTCAAAGGCTTATTGCACTTGAACCCCAAACCATTCGCATTTACCCAACCGTTGTTTTAAAGGGTACATATCTTGCAAGGCTTTACGAGGACGAGGTTTATAAGCCCCAAACGGTTGACGATGCGGCTAACCTTTGCACAACGCTTGTTCCTATGTTTGAGAAGGCGGGAATAAGGGTTATCCGTTTAGGACTTCACGCAAGTGAGGATATAAAGAAAAATATGGTTGCAGGAGCCTACCACGATTCCTTCGGCGAGATTGTAAAATCAAGGTTTATGCTGAATAAAATACTTGCATATCCGCCCGGAGATTATGAAATTACGGTAAATCCGCGCTCTGTTTCTCAGCTTAAGGGACAGCAAAAGCGCAACATCTATTTTCTTATGGAAGAAGGATATAATATCAAGGTTTCTGTCAGCGACAAGGTTGCGACAGACGATTTAATAATAGTAAGACGGTAAAAAATATGTTGTTAAGAACACTTGAAATGCAGGGATTTAAGTCATTTCCCGACAAAACAGAATTAAATTTCGGAAAGGGTATCACGGCTGTTGTCGGACCTAACGGCTCGGGTAAGAGCAATATCTCCGACGCGGTTCGCTGGGTGCTCGGCGAAACAAGCACAAAATCGCTTCGAGGCTCGAAGATGGAGGATGTTATTTTCGGCGGTACTTCATCACGAAAGGCGCTCGGCTTTGCTCAGGTTGTGCTGACTCTCGATAATTCGGACGGCTCCTTAAAGGACCACGGCGAGATTGTAACCGTTACACGCCGCTATTACCGTTCCGGTGAAAGTGAATATAAGATTGACGGTGAGCCTGTTCGCAGAAAGGATATCCACGAGCTGTTTATGGACACAGGACTCGGAGCAGACGGATATTCTATGGTAGGACAGGGCAAAATCGATTCTATCATATCTGCAAAAAATGAGGACAGGCGTGAGCTTTTTGAGGAGGCGGCAGGCATATCCCGTTTCCGTCATAAAAGAAAGGACGCAGAGCGTAGACTCGAGCAGGCACAGGAAAATCTTGTGCGCCTTCTTGACATTCTCGGAGAGCTTGAAAACCGTGTAGGTCCTCTGAAAAAGCAGAGCGAAAAGGCACAGCAGTTTTTGGTGTTTTCCGAAGAAAAGAAAACCCTCGAAATCGGCGTGTGGCTTAATAAAATCAATAAATTTACAACCGATTTAAGAGAGCATGAGCACAAAATCGACGCCACAAGAGCCTCCTATCAAATGAGCGAGAGGGACTTGCAGGAGGTTGAAAATCTTCTTAATGAAACACAGGAGAAAATCACCTCGATTAATCTTGCTATCGAGCAGAGCAGACTAAGCGCAACAGGCTACGAGGAGGAGGCTCTGCGCCGTGACGGTGAAATCAGGGTATATAACACAAAATTAGAGCATAATAACGAAACCATAGAAAGACTTGCCTCCGATATCAGCGAGGCTGACAATAACGGAATTGATATCGACGGACAAATTTCGGCAAAGCAGGAGCTTATTTCGCAAAACGAGCAGGCAACCGTCGAAAAAAAGGCTATGCTTGAAAGCGTTGCAAACGAGCTTGCAGAGGTGCAAAACGAAAACCTCGAAATGTCGGACAAAACCGTTGAGCTAAACCAAAGGCTGACAAACTTAACCATTCAGCAATCGGAATGTAAGGTTAAGATGTCGCAGGCACAAACCTCAATTGATGAAATCAATGCACGCAAGGATACCATAAGCGAGCAAATTGAGGCGTTCAAAAAGGATATAGAATATATCGCTTCACAAAAGGAAGAAAGTGACGAAAACATTAAGTTTATCAACGAAAGAATAGCCGAATATAATAATTCTATGGACGGCTATCGCTTAAAGCTTCAGTCTAAAACAGAAAAGGCCGAAAGGGTTAAGGATGAGGTTGAAGCGCTTTCAAGAAAATTAAACGAAAAAGAGTCAAAGGCTCGTATGCTTTCCGATTTGGAAAAAAATATGGAGGGCTTTTCGGGTGCGGTTAAGGCTGTATTAAAGCAGAGCCAAAGTAAAGCCCTTTCGGGCATTCACGGCACTCTGTCACAGCTTATCAGCGTTGAAAACGAATATTCAACGGCTGTCGAGGTTGCTCTCGGTGCGGCTATGCAAAACATAGTTGTGTCAACCGAAAGCGACGGTAAGCGCGCTATGGCTTATCTTAAGCAAAACAATGCAGGCCGTGCTACATTTCTTCCGATATCAAACATCAAGCCAAGACATATGGAGGAAAAAAATCTTGACGACAATTTCGGATTTATCGATATTGCAGGCAATTTGGTAGAATGTGATGATAAATACAGAGATATTATTGACAATCTTCTCGGCAGGGTAATGGTTGTTGAGGATATCGATTGCGCTATCGGTATTGCAAAAAGATATAACAACAAATATAAAATCGTAACCCTTGACGGACAGGTTATGAACCCCGGAGGATCTATGACGGGCGGCTCGCGAGCAAAGGGTGCAGGAGTGCTTTCAAGAGCCAACCGAATTGAAGAGCTTACAGGCGAGGCACAGAAGATTAAGGCAGAGCTTGAAGAAGCAAATGCAAGATTAAAGAAGGCAGTCGAGGATGCAAATCTTGCAGGTGCCGACCTGCAGGGCGCAGATGCCGATTTAAGAAACGCAAACGAGGAGCTTATTCGTGCACAGGGCGAGCATAAGCTTATCGAGGACAAGCTTTCATCATTGGAAAATCAGCTTCAGGCTATGCTTCGCGAACAGGAAAACAGTGACGGCAGAATTCTTTTGTTCGAGCAGGCAGGCAAAAATGCCGAAAAAGAATGTGCAGATATCGAAAAGCAAATGGCAGATTGCGAAAGGGAGCTTAGCTCTGTCAGCGTAGGTGCAGAGGAGCTTGCCGCAAAGAGAGAAGCAATTCGCAAAAAGACCGAGGAAATCAATCTTGAGCTTGTTACGCTTACAAAGGATACCGAGGCTGCAAGGCTTGCCATCGAGGAGCTAAATTTGCGCAAGAGCACTCAAAGCGACAGGGTTCGTACAATCAACGATGAAATTAACGCAATTAAGGCTAAAAACGAGCTGCTAAATCAAACCATTGCCGAGGTTAAGGCTCAGGCAGACGAGCTTCGTTCAAAGGCTCAGGCTGTCAGCGATTCAATTAAGGATGAAATCGAAAACAGAAACGAGCTTGAAAAGAAAACAAACGAGCTTCGCCTAAAAGAAAAATCCTTAAACGGCGACAAGGAAAAGCTTTCGGGCGACCTTGTTAGATTTGAAGAGCGCAAGGCTAATATGAAAAAGGAATACGACGAGCTTGGCGATATGCTGTTTGAGCAGTATGAATTAACAAAGCCCGAGGCGGAGGCTCTGGGCATAGTTATCGAGGATATGGCAGAGGCTAAAAAGCGCCTGCACGAGATAAAGGTGGAAATCAAAAAGCTCGGATCCATCAATGTAGGAGCCATTGAGGAATATAAGGAGGTATCCGAGAGATACGAATTCCTTAAGGAGCAGATAAGCGATATTGAAGCCTCAAAGAGAGAGCTTGCCAAGATTATCGAGGATTTAACTGTTTCAATGAGCGAAAAGTTTATGACGCAGTTTAATAAGATTAATGCAGAGTTCAAGGTTTCCTTTGCAGATTTCTTCGGCGGAGGCAACGGCGAAATAATTCTTGAGGACCCTGCAAATTGCTTGGAGTCCGCTATTGAAATCAAAATTCAGCCACCCGGAAAATCCGTACAGAATATTAACCTTTTCTCCGGTGGTGAAAAATCACTTGCAGCTATGGCTCTGCTGTTCAGCGTGCTAAAGGTTACACCGTCACCGTTTTGTATTTATGACGAGGTTGAGGCTGCGCTTGACGATGTAAATGTTGAGCGATTTGCAAAATATATGCGCAAGATGACCGATAAAACACAGTTTATATCCATAACCCACAGACGCGGCACAATGGAGGAGGCTGATGTTCTTTACGGCGTAACAATGCAGGAAAAGGGCGTTTCAAAGCTGCTTGAGCTTCAATCAACGGAGCTCGCCTCCCAAATGGGACTTGAAGCATAGGAGGGCAACAAATGGGATTATTTGATAAATTCAGAAAAGGTCTAAGAAAGACCAGAGATGAAGGACTTACAGCTCAGATGAATGAGGTTATTGAGTCCAACGAAAAAATAACCGACGAGCTGTTTGACGAGCTTGAAGAGGTTCTTATTATGGGTGATGTCGGTATGCCCACTGCCGAAAGAGTAATCGGCGACCTTAAAGAAAAAATTGCAAACGACGGCATAACTGCTGTCAGCGAGGTTCGTGAAACACTCAAGGACATTGTAGCAGGTGTTGTATGGGGCGGTAGCTATCTTAACTTAAGAACAAAGCCATCTGTTATTCTTGTTATCGGCGTTAACGGTGTCGGTAAAACAACAACCATCGGCAAGCTTGCTATGCGCTTAAAGAGTATGGGCAGAAGCGTTGTTCTCGGCGCAGCAGATACCTTTAGAGCAGGCGCCATTGAACAGCTTCAAATCTGGGCGGACAGGGCAGATGTACCTTTGGTTAAGCATGCCGAGGGAAGCGACCCTGCGGCAGTTGTGTATGACACAATTCAGTCGGGCAAGGCAAAAAATGCCGATGTAATTATTATCGACACGGCAGGCAGACTGCACAATAAGAAAAATCTTATGGACGAGCTTAACAAAATCAGCCGTGTTATCGACAGAGAGCTTCCGAACGCAAGCCGTGAAACCCTGCTTGTGCTTGACGCAACAACGGGTCAAAACGCAGTTAATCAGGCAAAGGATTTCAAGGAAGCGGCAGGCATAACGGGTATTATTCTCACAAAGCTCGACGGTACGGCAAGAGGCGGTGTTGTTCTTGCCATAAATAACGAGCTTGATGTACCTGTTAAGTTTATCGGCGTGGGCGAGCAGATAGATGACCTTCAGCCCTTTGACGCAGATGCATTTGCGTCGGCGCTGTTTGATATTAAGCCAACGCACGATTATGACGAAACAATAGCAGATTTTATGAGATCTGACAGTCAGGAGAACGAATAATGGATTTTGTACTTGCAACAAATAATATGAAAAAGCTTGCAGAGATGCAACGCATACTGTCACCGCTCGGAATTAATGTTGTTACGGCAAAAATGCTTGGCATCACTCTGCCCGAGGTGGAGGAGGACGGAGAAACCTTTGAGGAAAATGCAAGGATAAAGGCTGTTTCAGCCTGTGAAATCACAAAAATGCCCTCTATCGCAGACGACAGCGGCTTGTGCGTTGACTATCTTGACGGCGCACCGGGCATCTTTTCGGCAAGGTTTTCGGGTGAGCACGGCGACGACGAAAAAAATAATGATCTGCTTTTGGAAAAGCTTAACGGCGTAGAAGCGGAAAAAAGAACGGCATACTATGTATGCGCTATATGCTGTGTTTTTCCCGACGGCAGAGAGATAACTGTTAGGGGCGAGTGCCACGGACATATCGGCTTTGAGCGTGACGGCCACGAGGGCTTCGGATACGACCCGTTGTTTTTGATTAACGGCAAATCCTTCGGTAAATATACAGCCGAGGAAAAGGACAAAATTTCACACAGAGGCAACGCATTGAGAAAGCTTACTGCCGAGCTTGAAAAAATATTATAATTTAAGGAGAAATTATGACATCCAAGGAAAGAGCCGCACTTCGTGCAAAGGCAAATCCTTTAGAGCCTATTATCCAAATAGGCAAAGAGGGAATCACAGATAATTTAATTACGCAAATTGACGATACTCTTGATGTAAGGGAGCTTATAAAGGTAAGAGTTCATCTCGAAACGGCACCCGGCTCACCGAGAGAGTTTGCAAACGAGCTTGCCCAAAGGCTCGGCGCTGAGGTTATACAGGTTATCGGCGGAATTATTGTGCTTTACCGTGAGGCAGACCCTGCGCGCATAGAAGAAAAAAAGCGCAAAAGAGGCTCGGGCTCTGCCAAGGCTAAGGCAAAGAAAAAGGTTAAGATTAAGGGACTTCGCCAAAGACAGAGAGAAAAGGAAGCAAAAAATCCCTACGCCGTGTATGACCGTATGAACAAGGATAAAAACAAAAAGCCAAGCAGAACAAAGTGATATGAGGATAGGTATTTTCGGAGGGGCTTTTAATCCCGTGCATAACGGACATCTGCATCTTATGGAAAGTATGCTTTCAAATGCAGGCATAGACAGACTTATTATCATTCCTACCGCAAATCCGCCTCACAAAACCGACGCGGAGCTTGTCGGCAGGGAGGACAGAATTAATATGCTGTTCATTGCCGTAAATTCGAGTCCGTCTGTCAGGGCAAAGGCCGAAATAAGCGATATTGAATTCAAATTAGAGGGTAAAAGCTATACCTATAATACTCTTTGCGAGCTTAAAAAAATATATCCCGATGACGAGCTTATTTTGTTTATCGGCTCGGACCAGCTTATCAGCTTTGATAAATGGTACAGATATGAGGATATACTCAGTATTGCAAGCGTTGTTGCAATGTCAAGAAGCAATGCCGACGATATTGAAGGCTATTTAAAAGAAAACAGGGAAAGGCTTTATAACAGAGTCAGCATAATCAATTGCCCTCCCGTCGAGCTGTCATCATCACAAATACGACAGGCGATAAAGCAGGGCGAGGATATTTCTTCTTTTGTACCCTTTGAGGAGGAGAAATATATAAAGGATAATAATTTATATGTATGAAAAATATAAGGATTTAGTAAGAAGCAGGCTTTCCGATTATCGCTTTATTCATTCGATGAATGTTGCCGAAAAGGCAAGAGAGCTTGCACGGCTTTACGGCGTAGATGAAGGCAAAGCCTATCTTGCGGGCATACTCCACGACATAATGAAGGAGGAAAAGCCCGAAATTCAGGAAAAATATATTAAGGCTTACGGCATAAATCTTACGGAGCTTGAAAAAAATAATAAGCAGATATATCATCAAATGTCGGGCGCAGGCTATGTTAAAACGGAGCTTGGCATAGAGGACAGCGATATCCTTAATGCAATACGCTTTCATACCACGGGCAGAGCTGATATGACCGATTTTGAAATGGTTATCTATATTGCCGATTTAACCTCGGCAGAGCGAAGCTATCCCGATGTTGACGCTATGAGACGGGAAGCCGACAGGTCGTTGCTTGACGCAATGCTTTATGCGCTGAGATTTGTTATAACCGACTTGGCTTCAAAAGAAAGAGAAATTCATCCCGACACCCTGTTTTGCTATAATTGGGTTGTGTCGGAATTAAATAAAAGAAAGTGAGCATTATGACAGAAAAGTATTTAGAAATTGCACAAATTGCCGTAAAGGCTATCGACAGTAAAAGAGGCGAGGATATCGAGCTGATTAAGGTTGGCGATATCACGGTTTTAACCGATTATTTTGTTATTGCAACGGCAAATTCAAGCACAAACCTTAAAGCAATAGCCGACGAGGTGGAATATAAACTTTCCGAGGCAGGCTACGAGCCGCATCATATTGAGGGCGAAAGAAGCGAGTGGATATGCCTCGACTATATCGGCTGTGTTATTCATATTTTACTCAAGCAGCAACGCGGCTTCTATCAAATCGAGCGTCTTTGGGAGGACGGCGAAAAGGTAGATATTGACAATTTAATTATAAAAGAATAGAATAATCTACGGTAAAGGAGATAAATATGGAATATAATTTTAAACAAATCGAATCAAAATGGCAGAATGTGTGGTACACCCAAAACACATTTGCCGCAAAGGACGACTATTCTCTGCCAAAGTTTTATTGCCTGGTTGAGTTTCCGTATCCGTCGGGACAGGGACTTCATGTAGGACACCCAAGGTCATATACCGCTTTGGATATCGTAGCAAGAAAAAAGCGCTTGGAGGGCTACAATGTTCTCTATCCTATGGGCTGGGATGCCTTCGGACTTCCGACAGAGAATTTTGCAATTAAAAATCATATCCATCCTGCTGAGGTAACAAAAAACAATGTTGCCCGTTTTAAGTCACAGCTTCAGTCTCTCGGCTTCTCTTTTGATTGGACAAGAGAGGTAAATACTACCGACCCGTCATACTATAAGTGGACACAGTGGATTTTCTTACAGCTTTTCAAAAAGGGCTTGGCATATAAGAAGGAAATGGCTGTAAACTGGTGCACCTCCTGCAAATGCGTTCTTGCAAACGAGGAGGTTGTAAACGGCGTTTGCGAGCGTTGCGGAAGCGAGGTAATCCGTAAAAACCAGAGTCAGTGGATGCTCAAAATTACAGAGTATGCCGACAGACTTGTTAAGGATTTGGATACCGTTGATTTTATCGACAGAGTTAAAACACAGCAACGCAACTGGATTGGCCGTTCAACAGGCGCAGAGGTTGATTTCTGCACAACGCTCGGCGATACACTTACGGTTTACACAACCCGTCCCGACACACTGTTCGGCGCTACATATATGGTTATTGCGCCCGAGCATCCTCTTATCGAAAAGTGGAAGGACAGCATCACAAATATTGACGAGGTTCGTGCTTATCAGGACGAAGCCGCCCATAAATCCGATTTTGAGCGTACAGAGCTTAATAAGGGTAAAACAGGCGTTATGCTTCAGGGCGTAAAGGGCATCAATCCTGTAAATGATAAGGAAATTCCTATTTTCATCTCCGACTATGTTCTTGTTTCCTACGGTACAGGTGCAATTATGGCTGTACCTGCCCACGATACCCGTGACTGGGAATTTGCAAAGAAATTTGATTTGCCTATCATCGAGGTAGTTAAGGGAAGCGAGGTCGGTGTGGAAAACGAACCGTTTACCGATTGCGCAACAGGCGTTATGACAAATTCCTCCTTCCTTACAGGTATGTCCGTAGAGGAAGCAAAGGTTGCCATTACAGAATGGCTTACAAAAGAGGGCAAGGGACACCAAAAGGTTAACTTCAAGCTTCGCGACTGGGTATTCTCACGCCAGAGATATTGGGGCGAGCCTATTCCTATCGTAAAATGTGATAAGTGCGGATATGTTCCGCTTCCGGAAAGCGAGCTTCCGTTGACGCTTCCTAATGTTGAGTCCTATGAGCCTACGGAAACGGGAGAATCACCGCTTGCAAAGATGACGGATTGGGTTAATACAACCTGTCCGTGCTGCGGCGCTCCTGCAAAGAGAGAAACGGATACTATGCCGCAGTGGGCAGGCTCATCCTGGTATTTCCTCAGATATATGGATCCTCATAACGATAAGGAATTAGTTTCTAAAGAGGCTGTAAATTATTGGGCTCCGGTAGATTGGTATAACGGCGGTATGGAGCATACAACCCTCCACCTGCTTTATTCAAGATTTTGGCATAAATTCCTTTATGATATCGGCGTAGTTCCAAATCCCGAGCCATACCAAAAGAGAACCTCTCACGGTATGATTTTGGGCGAGAACGGCGAGAAGATGTCAAAATCAAGGGGCAATGTTGTAAATCCCGATGAAATTGTTGACACCTACGGTGCCGATACAATGCGTCTTTACGAAATGTTTATCGGCGATTTCGAAAAGGCTGCTCCTTGGAACTCCGACTCAATTAAGGGTTGTAAGAGATTTATCGAAAAATATTGGAATCTTCAGGAAAGTGTTGTTGACGGCGACTCTTATTCCGCCGAGCTTGAGGCATTAATTCATAAAACAATCAAGAAGGTTTCCGAGGATATCGACAATCTTAAGGCTAATACGGCTATTGCCGCTATGATGACTCTTGTAAACGAAATGACTCAAAAGGGCTGTAACAGGGAAGAGCTGAAAACCTTAACTATTCTCCTTAACCCGTTTGCACCGCATGTAACCGAAGAAATGTGGGAGGTTATGAACTACGGCGGTATGGTCAGCGAGGCAAAGTGGCCCGAATATGACGAGGAAAAGACTAAGGAAAACAGCATAGAAATTGCTTTACAGGTTATGGGTAAGGTTCGTTCAAGAATCACTGTTCCGGTTGATATTTCAAAGGACGAGGCTATTGCACTTGCAAAGGCCGATTCCAAAATTGCCGAGCTTATCGCAGGCAAGGAAATCAAAAAGGAAATTTATGTTCCCGGAAAGCTTGTAAATATTGTCGCAATATAAACCTTACGCAAAAACGGACTTTCATCAAAGTCCGTTTTTTGTTTGTCTGCTTTAAAAAACAATTTATATATTTTTATTGCAACACTTTGACGATTTTTTTATACTATACTTATGAGATATCTCAAAAGAGGTGAAATGATGGATTACTCGGATTATGTTATAAAAGCCAAGCAGGGCGACAGAGATGCGTTTGTGTGTCTGTATAAAATGTATAGGGACAGACTGTATCATTACGCTTGGTACAAAATCGGAAACAGCGAGGATGCTATGGACGCGGTATCGGACACGGTTTTATCTGCCTTTGAGCAGATAAGCAGGCTGAAATCGCCCAAGGCTTTTTCCTCCTGGTTGTTTTCCATACATTCTGCAAGCTGCAACAAATATTTAAAATCGGTTGTCAAGCGCAGAGAGGAAGAAAATATCGACGATTTTGAAATTCCCTGTAACGATATCTGCACGGAATTATCGCTGGAATTGCGCGAAGCGCTGTCAAGGCTGAACGAGCAGGAAAGAGAAATTGTGCTTTTGTCGGTTGTAGCAGGCTTTACAAGCAAGGAAATAGCAAAGGCAACGGGATATACTGCCGGTGCAGTTAGGTCCAAGCAATCCAGAGCACTAACTAAAATGAGAGAATTTTTGGAGTAGTATTATGAATAACGATTTTGAATATCTTAAGGAAAAATTTGATAATGCAAATTTGCAGGTCCCCGACGGGCTTGACAAAAAGGTTTTTCAAAAGCTCGACAGCCCTCGCAAAAAAATTCCTTTCGTAAAAACAAGAGCATTTAAAGCGATAGTAAGCCTTGCCGCATGCTTTGCCGTTTTTGTTGCAAGCTTCTCAGCCGTGAAAATTGCCGACAGCGAGAGAGTGCTTAACAATAAGACGCAGGGCTCTCAGCCTGCCGTTATGCAAACCTTCGGCAGTGAGGACGAGCTGAACGAATATGTTGAAAAAATAATAAAGGATAATAAAAGCAATTTTGCGTTTGGCCTTGGCTTATACACAAATAAGGGTGCGGATAGCATAGAGGAAAGTGCTGCCGACTCAGCATACGGAAGCTCAACAGAGGTTAATCACGGCGAAACCTATCTTCAGGAAAAGGATGTTGATGAGGCTGATACAATAAAAACCGACGGAAAATATATCTATAAATCCTGCGAGGTATGGAAGGATGATTATTCCGAATCCTATATCGCTATTTTTGAAGCCAAGGACGGAAAAACAAAGCAGGTTGGCAAAATAAGCTTCAAAACAAGCTACAATAATAACGCAAGCAAGTACATTTCAAGAAATATTATGGATTTCTATATTAAAGGCGACAGGCTTGTTGCACAAGCAAATAGCTTTTATTATGACAAGGATATAGGCGAAACTGCGCAAACGGAATGTCTTGTTTACGATATAAGCGATGTATATAATCCCAAAAAGGTATATAGCTTCGCTCAAAAGGGCGGTTATGCCTCCTCCCGTATGGTAGGTGATACGCTTTATCTTGTTTCAAACTATGGCTACAATAATTACTACTATGATAAAAATTATGTCATAGATGATACCATAATGCCGTCCTATTCGGAAAATGAAAAATCAAGCTGTATCATCGAACCAACTGATATTGCATATACCGAATGTAAGGGCGATGACTTTACTGTCGTTTCGGCTATCGACACCAAAAAAGGCAAGCGTATCGGCAAAACAAAATCCGTTATCGGTGCAGGCTCAGAGGTTTATTGCACAACCGAGCATCTTTATATTATCGGAAACGATTACAGCGGCGTAAACGAAAAAACCTTTATTGCAAAAATCAATTTGGACAACGGTGTAGAATTCGGACCGAGCTGTAAAATCAACGGCAGATTTGACAGCCAGTATTCCTTCAGCGAGATTGACGGCACATTTTTTGCCTGTGTTACAAATCAAAACACTAAGCTCGGCAAGGATTACAACTATTTGTACGCCTTTGACGAAAATCTTAACAGAATAGGCAGAACCGAGTCCTTCGGCGCTGACGAATCCGTAAGAGCAGTAAGATATATCGGCGATTACGCCTATGTTATAACCTATAAGCAAACCGACCCTCTGTTTGTTATAGATATTTCAAATCCAAAGGATATGCAAATCAAGGGAAGCGTTAAAATCACGGGCTTTTCAACAATGCTTATCCCGATAGGCGATAACAGGCTTCTCGGCATAGGCAATGCAACCGACAGCGTAGAGGATTCGGATATGGAATATATATCCGGAATAAAGCTTGCACTGTTTGATATTTCAAATCCGCAAAAGCCAAAGGTACTCGATTCCAGGGTTTATAGGGATATGTATTCCGAAGCACAGTATAATCCAAAGGCGCTCATCATAAACGAAGCAAAGGATTATATGGCAATTCCGATGGATGACGCAGATTACAATGCAGGTGCGGTTGTCTTTAGCGTAAACGGTGATGAAATTCAGGAAAAGTGCAGCTTTGACTATCAGGTAAATGATGAAGATTATTTCGGCAATTCAAGAATTACCTATATCGGCGACTATATTTATTCCTTTGATAACTGTGGCAATGTCCACTCGTTCTTAGTTAAATAATTTGTCTTGTTTGACCTATTATGCCTTTTATGGTATAATAGGTCGAATTTTGTTTTGTAGGTGATTTTTTGAAAAAGGTAATTTCCCTATTGCTTTCCGCCGTTATGCTTGTTACGGGCTTATGCTCGGTTACTGCATATTCCGCTGATAAAATCAATGCACTTGATGCTCTTAAAAAAATACAAACAACCACGGGCTTTATCCCCGGAAAAACTGCCAAAGTAACAAACAACTGCTATGGCTTTATCTCTGCTGTTTGCGAAAAGCTGTACGGCGTCGGATATAACGGCGAGGGACTGCACGGCAACTATATGTGCACCCATTCCTCAGGCAATTACTATACCGTTGCAACCTACAAAAACACATCATCCTCTATGACAAGCGCTTCGGCGAAGGATATTATGAATTTCTTTATGACTAACGCAATGCCGGGTGATGTTATTCATTACGGAACTCTTACAAGCTCAAGCTCAAATTCTGCTACCCACACCTTTATGATTCAAAGTGTGGATACCGACAAAATGCAAATCTATCATTCAAATTACGAAACTGCGGATTACCCGAGAAGCTCCTGCCATATCGATAATATTATATGGTCAAGCTTTCTTGAAAATCCAACCAAAACGCAGTATAACTCAAACGGAAATATGATATCCCTTAACGCCATTTTCTACAACAAAATGAAAAGCGGCGGACTGGGCATAACCATCAACAGATACAGTAAATATCTTGATATCTACAATCAGGTAGGACCTACCATACCCGTTTTGTCTGCCTCAAACAAAACCTCAACCTCTCTTTCTGTAAGCTGGAAATCCATTATAGGCGCAGAAAAATACGAGGTTAGATATAAAAAAGCAGATGATAAGGATTATAAGGTCCTGTCAAACAGCATAACAAAGACAAGCTGTTCAATAACAAATCTAAAAACAGGCTCCGAATATAATCTGAAGGCTCGTGCATATGTAAACGGAAAGTGGCGCAGCTTCTCAAGCGTTAAAACAATTAAGGCGTTACCGCCTGCCGTAAAATCACTCAAGCCGTCGCTTGATAAAAACGGAATTATTCTTAGGTGGACGCCGAGCGCCGATTGTACAGGCTATTATGTTTACAGAAGCGAAACAAAGGACGGAACATATAAAAGAATAAAGCAGCTAACAAATCCCGACACCTCGGAATGTCTTGATAAGGCGGCACAATACGGCAAAAAATATTATTACAGGGTAGATGCATATAAGTCCGTATCTCCGTATTCTTATTCAAATGCGTCGCCTGTCGTATCGTGTACCTATATGATTTCCGCTCCCGAATTAACCGTAAACCGTTCGTCAACCACGGGACTAAAGCTTTCCTTTCCCGATAATCCAATTGTTGACAGATTTATATATTCCGTAACCGACAGCAAGGGAAAGGCTGTCGCTTCGGGCGAAACCACGGATTTAAGCGTTAATGTTAAGGGCTTAACCGTAGGCGAAAGCTATACCTGCAAGGTCGCAGGAGCAAATGCCGTTGGATGCAGCGATTATTCTGTGATAAATAAAAAATGTCTGCCTCCCACCCCGTCATATGTCAATACTGCGCCGACTAAAAGCGGTATAGAAATAAGCTATCCTACAAGAAGCGATGTAACGGGATATATAATTTACCGTTCATCATCTGCCGACGGCATATACACCAAGCTTGCTCAAATTGAAGATAAAGCCGTTGATAAGTATTTGGACAAGGATATCTCATACAACAAAACCTATTATTACAGGGTTAAGCGCTATGTAATAGTTGACGGCAATGCCTTTTACGGAGCAGATAAGCAAAGTAACGGAGTAAAAATAAAAATTGAAAGCATAAAAAATGTTAAGGCTGTCAGCAAGGCAAACACAGCCATAACGGTTTCGTGGAGCAAGGATCCGCTTGCTTCCTCCTATAAGCTGCTTTATCGCAAATCGGGAGAAACAGCCTTTAAAACTGCCTGCGTTACCTCAAATTCCTCGGCTAATGTTTCGGGCTTAAAGCTCGGCACATATTATGAGTTTAAGGTTTGCGGTAAAAACGCATTCGGTGCAGGCGGATATTCGGACATAGTTAAAAAGAGAGCCCTGCCTCCAAAAATGTCGGCTCCTAAGCTTACAAAGCAGGCATCGTCAATTAAGGTTTCTTGGGTAAAATCCGATTATGCAACGGGATACAGAATTTACAGAAAAACATCAAAGTCCGCATCATACGAACTTTACAAAACCGTTAAATCCGGCACATCTACTTCATTTACGGACAAAAATGTTAAAAAAGGTAAAACCTATTACTATTGCATTGAGCAGTATAAAACGCTATCGGGAAAGACATATTATTCGTGTAAATCGACATCTTCAAGCATAAAATTCGAATAAGTTCACAAATTATAACATTATTCGCTAAAATGCTTGACAATTACCGTAATATTTATTATAATCTTTCCGATATAAAAATTTACATATCAAATAACCCCCGATGGTTCGGAGGGAGGGAATACAGTGAGTCAAGTAAAAGTTAAGGAAAATGAATCTCTGGACAGCGCACTCAGAAGATTTAAGCGCCAAACTTCTCGTGATGGCATCATCCAGGAAGTTAGAAAGAGAGAGCATTACGAAAAGCCATCAGTGGCTCGTAAGAAGAAGAGCGAAGCTGCTCGCAAAAGAAAGTATAAGTAATACATAAAAAGCAGGTGTTGACCTGCTTTTTATTTTTATGCTCGGCAACGATGTCGGGTTCTTGCATTATATATACTTTTATGATATTATAGCCTTGGTGATTATATGAAAATTTTGGTGCTCAACGGTCCAAACCTTAATATGACCGGAATAAGAAAAAAGAATGTTTACGGAGCAGAAACCCTCGAGGATATCAACGCAGAGCTTAAGGCGTACGGCGACGAAAAGGGCGTTGACATATATTTTTATCAGTCAAATCACGAGGGCGACATTATTGACGTTATTCATTCAAGTATGAATAAATATGACGGCGTTGTTATAAATGCAGGTGCCTATACCCACTATTCTTATGCAATTCGTGACGCAATAGAGGCAGTTTCCGAGTACACTCCCTTCGTTGAGGTGCATATGAGCAACATCCACGAAAGAGAGGATTTTCGCAGGATTTCCGTAATAACTCCTGTTTGTGTTAAGCAAATTTGCGGTTTTGGTAAAGATAGTTACAAAATGGGTATTGATTTATTGACTGAAATATTATAAAATAGACAGGTAATTAATAAAATATACTGGGAGGTATAATAATATGATTAGTGCAGGTGATTTCAGAAACGGCGTAACCTTTGAGGAAGACGGCAATGTTTTACAGGTTATCGAATTCCAGCATGTAAAGCCGGGCAAGGGCGCAGCCTTTGTTAGAACAAAGACAAAGAATGTAATTACAGGCTCAGTGGTTGAAAAGAGCTACAACCCGTCAGCGAAGTATCCGACAGCCTATATCGAAAGAAAGGAAATGGCATACTCATACAGCGACGACGGTTTATACTATTTTATGGATAATGAAACATTCGAGATGGTTCCTGTTGCAGAAGCAGACCTACCGGACAGCTTCCGTTATGTAAAGGAAAACGATGTTTGCAAAATTCTTTCCTACAAGGGTAAGGTTTTCGGTGTTGAGCCGCCAACCTTCGTTACTCTTGAGGTAACTCATACAGAGCCCGGTCTTAAGGGTAATACAGCAACCAACACATTAAAGCCGGCAACTGTTGAAACAGGTGCCGAAATCCGTGTTCCGTTATTCATCAACGAGGGCGATATGATTAGAATTGACACTCGCACCTGTGAATATATGGAAAGAGCATAATTTTCAGAGAGGTAATAATTATGGAAACTATTGAAAGCTTAGGCTATTTAAAAGGACTTTTGGACGGCTTGGATCTTGACGATAACAAGAAGGAAACCAAGGTTATTAAGGCTATCATTGATGTTCTTGAAAATCTTACAGAGGATATCGAGGATATGACAGAGGGCTTGGAATTAGTCGGCGAGCAGATTGACGCTGTTGACGACGACCTTGCAGAGCTTGAGGAATACGTTTACGACGATTGCGATTGCGACTGTGACTGCGATTGCTGTGACGACGATGAATATGCAGAGTACGAAATCGAGTGCCCAGCCTGCCACGCTGAAATCACTGTTGACGAGGATACAGTTATGCAGGGCAAATTCGAGTGCCCAAGCTGCGGCGAGGTTCTTGAGTTTGAATTTGATGAATGTGATGACGATTGCGATTGTCACGACTGATATAGGGTAACGGTAGTAATCCATACCCGTCTAAATGCATTATTACCGTTACTCAAACCCGTTGCGATTATCGTAACGGGTTTTATCTACAAAATAGGAATTAATTAAGGAGTAATGAAATGGAAGCGTTTTTTCAAAATCCCGACACCAGCGTAGTATTGGTCGGCGGACTGTTTGTATTAGGCCTTATACTCATAATTAAGGGTGGCGACTGGTTTGTTGACAGCGCAAGCTGGATTGCCGAGGTGCTCGGAGTTCCAAAGTTTGTAATAGGTGCAACCATAGTATCTATTGCAACCACCTTACCTGAAATGATTGTCAGCATTACTGCCACGGCTAAGGGAAATGTTGATATGGCAACCGGAAATGCCGTAGGCTCCGTAACTGCAAACACGGCTATGATTATGGGCATTTTCATTGTTTGTATGCCCTTTGCCGTAAAGCGCAAGGAGTTTACACCAAAGGCAACTATGATGTTCCTTTCATCTGTCGTTTTGGCGCTTGCAGCAGGCTTAACTGCTTCACAGGCTATGGTATTTGAGGGTGAAACAAACCAATATCACACACTTCATATGATAGGCGTCGTAGCTTTGTTTGTTATCTTCATTGCCTTCTTCATCGAAAACTTTATCTCTATGAAAAATGCTTCGGTTCAAATTGAGCCCAGTCCTGACAGCATAGGCTTGCAGGAGGAGGATGATATTGTTCCGAGCAGGGAGAGCGCATCAGGTGCAGACTGGGTAAAGAATATAGCTATGTTCCTTATCGGCGCTTTCTGTACGGTTATGGGCGCTCAATTGCTTGTAAACGGCGGTACAAGACTTGCACAGGATATCGGTATCCCTCAAAGAATTATTTCGGTAATCGCCATTGCCATAGGCACATCGCTTCCAGAGCTTGTAACAACCATCACAGCTCTGCGCAAGAAGGAGGGTGCGCTTTCGGTAGGTAATATCCTCGGTGCAAACATTATCGACTTAACGCTCATACTTCCTATCTGTTCATTTATTTCAATGGGCAAGGGAATGGGTCCGTTGGCTGTTTCAAGCCAGTCCGTATTTGATATGGTTATCTGCATTGCCGCTATCGGTATTGCGGTTATTCCTACCATATTTACTCAAAAGTTTAAGCGTTGGCAGGGTGCTGCAACTCTTACGGGTTATCTTGCCTATGTTTTATATACCGTTTTTGCTAAATAAGGTAAATTGTTATGAAAAAGCAAAATATGAAATCTTTATTGCCCGTTATCATACCAACCCTAATTGCAATTGTTGTTGTTAGCGGATTGGCTGTTTCGGGCGCAATAACTAAAAATCACGATAAGGTTTCACCAACCGTTACATCCACAAAGCCTGCCGTTACGGAGAATGTAACCGAAGCACCGCAGGACGCAAAGGTGGATATTATAGCAGTAGGCGATAATCTTATTCATAATACATTAATCGACGCAGGCAGGCAGGAGGACGGCTCGTACAACTATACTTCGTTTTACGAGAATATCAGTCCCTATGTTAAGGCGGCGGATTTAGCCGTTATTAATCAGGAAACTATGCTCGGCGGCGCTGATTTTGAATATCAGGGATACCCTTGCTTTAATACTCCGTGGGAGGTTGGCGAGGCTGCTATCGACGCAGGCTTCGATTTGTTTACCTGTGCTACAAACCATTCGCTTGATGTGCAAAAATTTGCAGGCATTGAAGCGGAATGTAAGTTTTTTGCAAATCATCCCGAGGTTGCCCATATCGGCACAAATGCCACAGAGGAAGCTTATAACACTATCACATATCTTGAAAAGAACGGCATCAAATTTGCCGTGCTGAACTATACCAATAGCACAAACGGTATTTCGATACCCGAGGATAAGCCTTGGTGCGTCAATATGCTCAAAAAGGAAAAGGTAACCTCCGATATCAAAATTGCAAGAGAAAATGCCGATGTCGTTATGGTGTTCCCTCATTGGGGAACGGAAAACAGCCACGATGTTAACGACGAGCAAAGAGAGTATATAAAGCTTTTCAGCGACTTGGGCGTTGATATTGTTATCGGCACACATCCCCATGTGCTTCAGCCTGTGGAATGGGTTAAAAATGAAAAAACAGGCAAAAAAATGATAGTTTATTATTCTATCGGCAATTTCATTTCACATCAAATCAACCTAAACCAGATGTGCGGCGGTATGGCTGAAATAACCGTTGAGCGTAAAAACGGCGTTATCGAAATAACCTCTGCAAAGCTTGCACCTGTTATAGATTACTATCGTTCAACAGGCTCAGGCTATAAATTCAGCGTATATAGGCTATCCGATTATACAAGCGAAATTGCTTCCACACAGGCTAAGAGCGGTGCAACCGTTGATTATTTCAAAAAGCTTGCAAAGGAGCATATTTCCGAGGAGTTTTTGGATATTGGTTAGTATTATTACCGTTACTCTTACTTGTTGTAAAAAATAAACAACTTAAAGGCATATATTTTTTGCCGTATCTGTCAATTTATATAAAATTGAGATAAGTTGTTGACAACGGATTATTTGTTGGATATAATGATGATGTAGTAAGAACAAAGGCGTTCCGATTTATCGGGGCGCCTTATCTTTTTTTTACAAACTATTTGAAGGGAGTATTTACTATGGCTAAATACACAAAAGAACAAATCCTTAAAGAAGCAAAGGAAAACGGCGTACAGTTTATTCGACTTCAGTTTACCGACCTTTTCGGTATTATGAAAAATGTTGCTATCACAACATCACAGCTCGAAAAAGCACTTAATAATGAGTGTATGTTCGACGGCTCATCAATTGACGGATTCGTAAGAATAGACGAGTCGGATATGTATTTGCGTCCCGACCTTGACACTTGGGCAGTTTTCCCTTGGAGAAAGCATCTCAATGCTCAAACTGCAAGACTCATTTGCTCAGTATATAAATCAGACAATGTAACACCCTTCGAGGGCGATCCGAGAAATGTTCTTCAAAAGGTTATCGATAAGGCTGCCGATATGGGCTACGGCTTTAATGTAGGTCCGGAATGTGAGTTCTTCCTCTTTAAGCTTGATGAAAGCGGCAAGCCGACCCTTCAGACAGGCGATGAGGCAGGCTATTTCGACCTAAACCCAATTGACCACGGTGAAAACTGCCGTAGAGATATCTGCCTTGCTCTTGAGGAAATGGGATATACCATCGAGGCTTCTCACCACGAGGTTGCTCAGGGACAGCACGAAATTGATTTCCAATTCGGTGATGTTATGACAACAGCCGACAGAGTTATGACCTTTAAGCACGTAGTTAAAACATATGCTACAAAGCACGGTCTTCACGCTACATTTATGCCAAAGCCTGTTGAGGGCATCAACGGCTCGGGTATGCACACAAATATGTCGCTCTACAACATCAAAACAGGTGAGAATGTATTCTATGACCCTAACGGAGAGCTTGAGCTTTCGGATACGGCATATTCCTTTATTGCCGGCATTATGGCTCATATCAAGGGCATTGCCGCTATTTCAAACCCAACCGTAAACTCATATAAGAGATTGGTTCCGGGCTATGAAGCACCGTCATATCTTGTATGGTCAACCTCAAACCGTTCCGTTCTTGTTCGTATTCCTGCCGCAAGAGGTAAGGGAACAAGAGTTGAGCTTCGTTGTCCCGACCCAACCTGTAACCCGTATCTTGAAATGGCACTCTGCCTTGCCGCAGGTCTTGACGGCATCGAAAAGGGTATGAAGCCTTCACCTGCTTATGACGAGAATGTATTTGCTTTGTCACAGGAGGAGCTTGACGAACTCGGTATCGATTGTCTGCCGGGCTCTCTTGATGAAGCAATTGCTGCCGCAGAAGCAGATCCGTTTATCAAGGAAACTCTCGGCGAGCATGTATTCAACAACTATATCAGCGGTAAAAAGGCTGAGTGGGATTCCTACAAAAAGGCTGTTTCACAGTGGGAAATCGACAGATATATGATTAACTATTAATTAAAATTCTGCATTTGTCAGATAAAGTTATAGGTAAAAAACATCCCTATGGCGATTACGCCATAGGGAATTTTTATTTAATCGGCAAAAGCTCTATATATCCTCTTGTGCCGATGGGCTCAAGCTGTATGCGCGGATTTTCATTGTCCCATTCATAGCCGATAACGGACGGGTTGTATTTTTTCTCTGCCTCCCAAATGTCATTGATAGCCTCTTCAAAATTTTCTTCCTCAAAGGGCTCACCCTGAAACATCAAATATTTTGATGCAGGAAGCTCAATTACATCAAATCCGTCGGGGATTTCTCCGTTATAGTCCAACTCAACCTCAACGCCCTGAACATATTCGCTTGTGCCGTTCTTAATTAATTTCTTGGGCAACCACAGGCAAACAGGCTCACCGCAAAGCGATTTCATGCTTGTTAGCAGTCCCCAAACATCACAGCCTACCTCCTCGCAGTAGGTCCAATACTCTTTGGCATTAATGCCTCGTTTAATTACAGCCTTTCTTGCAGGCTTTTCCACAACCTGAATAAATACACTTTTTGCACTCACGGTCTTTTCCTTCCTTTCTATATACCTAAATTTTACTCCGTAAGGTGTGAACAATTGCAGGGGAACAGGATGCTTGGCATATTCCTTAGGATTACAGCCGAATTCACGCTTGAATGCTCGCTGATATCCGTCAACGCTTCCAAAGCCTAAATCGAGAGCAACATCTATTATTTTAACTCCTTTATCTCTTAGCATCAAAGCAGATTTTCTCAGCCTAAGCTTTCGGATGTAATCAGCCGGCGTTACACCTGTAAGCTCTAAAAATAATCTTCTTGCATACCACGGAGAAAACAGCGAAGCCCTTGCAATATCCGAAAAGGATATTTCCTCGCAGAGATGCGCTTCTATATAATCCTGCATTCTTTGAACTGCCTTAACCTTATCCTGCATTATCTCGCCTCCTTACAGACATATTATACAGAATGTGAGGTCTTAATTTCTCGACCGTTTTTGCTATGTTGTGCTTGCCGTATATAAAATTATATAATCATTCAAATTCAAAGTCAATGAGCAACAGCGGTGCATCGGTTTTACAAAATATAATAAATTTCGTCTTGCTTCGACCTTTTTATTGACATTTATTAACATCAATTCTATACTGAACATATAAAGGGGAGATTTGCTATGAAGGTCGATTTTTACTCTGCAAAAAATATGCAAACGCTGTACGGCTGGGGAAGCTCTGCGTGTTGGTGGAGCCAGTATTGTCCGGTTGGCGAAACAGCAGACGAAATTGCAAGGCTGTTATACAGTAAGGATGGCTTAAACCTTAATATATATCGCTATAATATCGGAGGCGGAACGGACGAAGGCAACTGCCGTGTGGAAAATCCGTGGAGAAGAACGGAAAGCTTTTTGCTTTTCGACAGCGAAAGGGAAGCTTATGAATGGGATTTTTCAAGGGATAAAAACGCCGTAAGCTTTATGAAAAAATCTCTCGCACTCGGAAATATCGACACCCTTATATTGTTTTGCAATTCGCCCCATTATTCCCAATGCTCAACAGGGCAGGCGTCGGGCAGTCTTTTGATGCATACCTGCAATATTCCAAAAATGAATTATAAAAAATTTGTGGATTATGTTCTTGATGTAACACAGCATTTTCTTGACGATGGCATAAGGGTTGATTATATCAGTCCCATAAATGAGCCTCAGTGGAAATGGGGCGGTGCATATGTATGGCAGGAGGGATGTCATTACGAGCTTGAGGAGCTTATTGAAATTTACCGTTTGTTTGCAGAGCAAATTATCGAAAGAAAAATCCCCGTTAAGCTTTACGGCCCCGAAAGCGGTGAAATGCTCGGCTTAACTCCGCAATATCTTGAAGCGATTTACAGCGACAGGTCAATAATGCAGGTTATGGATGTTTTCGCATACCATTCCTATCATTCCGACAATTATCCTCAGGTCAGATATGATTTTAAAAAGAAAATTGTCGAAAAATACAGCGACATTCGTTTCGATATGAGTGAGTGGTGCGAGCTTCCAAACAAAAGCCATACAAAAAATTTCAAAGGCGCATTGATTACTGCAAGAATAATCGGTCAGGACATTATTTGTGCAGGTGCGCAAAGCTGGACCTCGTGGGTTGCGTGTAATAATATCTCCGTCAAGGAGGACGGCTATGATTATTCCGATGCCGCATTAAGTGCTTCTCCTAATTTTGAGGAGTGGACGGTTAACGAGCGCTATTACGGCATAGCACATTTTTCAAGATATATTCCCGTCGGCTCCGTTGCGCTTGATATAGGCTTTTATCCAAGCGACGACAAAAACGATTTTAATATGTTTGCCTTTAAAACCCCAAACGGCGAAACGGTTTTGGTTATCATAAACGAGGGCAGGGAGCAGAGCGTTGAGCTATACGGCGATTTTAATTCTATGAGGGTTATCACCTCAAGCCAAAACGAGAAGCTAAACGAAAGGCACTTTGATACCTTTTGCTCAAAAATAATCTCAATGCCCGATACAATTCAAACCGTCATTTTAAAATAATAAATGCTGTGAAGCTTGGCTCGTCCGGTCTTCACAGCTTTTTTTGTTGACAAATATCGGTTTATATGCTAATATATAACTGTACTAATTGTTATAGTACAGTTAATACAGCGAAAGGAGAGAGCTGCTATGATAACAATAGACACTCGAAGCAGGGAGCCTATCTATTCACAGCTTGAAAAGCAGATTGTAAAGCTGATAAATTTGGGCGTATATGAAGTTGACGGTCCGCTTCCGTCCGTTCGCTCGGTTGCCTATGAGCTTGGTATAAATCCCAATACCGTGGCAAAGGCATACAAAAACTTAGAGCAAAACGGAGTTATATATACCGTAGCGGGAAAGGGCGTTTTTGTCAGTTCAAACGACCTGTCGGGTATTCAAAAATTAGCCGGTGAAAGCCTAAAGGCTTCTCTTACTGATGCAAAAAACGCAGGCTTGGACAAATCTGCGGTTATTGAAATAGTTGAAAAAATATGGAGGGGTGATAATAATGATTGAAATTAAATCGGTAACAAAGCTCTTTGGCAAAAAGAGAGCGCTCAACAATATTTCCTTCACCGTTGAGGACGGCTCGATTTTCGGTCTTGTCGGCTCAAACGGCGCAGGAAAAAGCACGCTTCTGCGCATACTTGCAGGTGTATTCAAGGTTGATGGCGGCTTGGCGCTGATTGACGGAGAAGCACCCTTTGAAAATATACATATAAAACAGCAAACAGCCTTTGTGTCGGATTATCCTTATTTTGCTTCGGGCGCAACCCTGCAATCCGCGGCAGCTTATTATAAAAGGCTTTATCCGAGCTGGGATGAAGACAGATATAATAAGCTTACGCAAATTTTCCCAATAGAGAAATATCAAAAAATCTCAACAATGAGTAAGGGTATGCAGCGTCAAACGGCAATCATTCTGGCATTAAGCTATAATCCCAAATACATTCTTTTTGATGAAATCTTTGACGGTCTTGACCCTGTTATCCGTGAGCTCGTTAAAAGAATTTTGATAGAATATATAGAAGAAACAAATGCAACAGTTGTTATTGCAAGCCATAATTTAAGAGAGCTTGAAGGCTTTTGCGACCATATCGGCTTGGTGCACAACGGCGGAGTTCTTATGGAGCGTGACATAGACGGAGATGCAATCGGTTTGTATCGTGTTCATTTCATTATGGACGACGAGGCATATGCCGAAATCAAGCAGAGCCTTAACATAACCAAGGAAATCCGTCAGGGTAAAATAATAGAAATTACCGTTAAGGGCTCACAGGAGGAGATTGAGCAGATTATAGCAGGCAAAAATCCTGTATTCTGCGAAACGCTTCCCTTAACCCTTGAAGAATTATTTATCAGCGAAATGGAGGCGGCAGGATATGACATCAACAGCTTTAAGCTTTAGTAATTTTAAATCGGCATTTGCCAAGGTATTCAAGGCACGCCTGCTTAGCGCAATTCTCATTTTTGCCGGCTGTATCGGTGTGGCTTGTATTGCAATAGGCAATGTGCTTTTGGATGTATCGTATAAGAACTCGGATATTTCCGAGAACGCTGTAATATTGCTTATTTGGATTGCTGCATTTATATCTGTTTTCAGCCTGTCAAATGCTTATCGTATGTTTAAGGAGATTTATAAAAAGCAATCCTGCGACGCTTATTTCTCCGTGCCTATAAGACGCGAGGAGTATTTTATTGCAAACTATCTTTACGGTGCTTTGGTTAATACCGTTTGCTATTTCGGCACGGCGCTGTTCTATATAGGCGTGCTTGTTGCAAGCGACCACACTTTTGATGCTTCATATTTGCCTAAAATATTTGCAATGTTTGCCGCACTGCTTGCTATCTATTCTGCATTCGTTATGTGTGCAGTAGCTTCGGGCAGACGACTGTATTACATTCTTCTTTCTCTTATATTTATCTTTTGTCCGTCAACCTTTTTTTCGGGCATAATCATTCAGATTAACTCTATCTGGGGCTTTTCCTCCGACTTGTCCTATTTATCGGCTGTTAATCCTATTGAAAACTCAGCATTAGTAGCTGTAAACGAAAATATGCTTCCACTTATAATTATCTCGGTTGCAGAAATTGTTGTTATGTTTGCAGCAGGCCTGATTCTTTTCAAAAACAGAGAAGCAGAGATTGCCGAAACAGGAATAACGGGCAGGGTAATACCCTATGCTGTTTTAGCTTTGCTGATTGGAGCAATGTATTTTGAGTTCGGCATCGGCAATACTGTAATTGATATTATTTTAGGTATTATTGCCGCAGCTATCTTTACCTTTGCTTTCGGCAAAATCTTTTTCAGAAAAGCATTTACGAAAAAAACAACCTTAACTCTTGCCGTGGTATGCACAGGCTTAACCGCGCTTTCGGTTATTGTTGCAACACCTGCTTTTAACTTCTATGTTAAATATGTACCCGATGCCGAGCTTGTTGAAAGCGCAGAGGTTTGCACGCTCGACAGTGTTCAGGATTTCGGTATGGTGGCTTACTTAAACGATATTGTAACGGATGAATATACAAGCAATGATATTATACTTGAAAATCCGGACAACATCGAAAAGGTAATTGAACTTCATAAGGCTACTGTTAGTAATGATATTATTTCAAAATCGAAGTACCACGGTAATGTTTCATTAATTAAGGCGCTGTTTTTAGACGAGCTTTTGGATGATGGCTCGGACGATGAATACGATAAAACAAGCTATAAGCTTACATATCATTTAAAAAACGGCAAAACGGTAAGCAGGACATATTCCGTAAATCTCTCTTTGATAAGCGAAAAGCTTGACGATGTCTATAAAAACGAGGAAGCCGTTGATTGTATATTAAATGAATTGCTTGATAAAAAGATTTTTTATGCTTCCTTATATGACTACTATGACTATGACTACGACGAAGAAGAAACCGATAACGATGAGTCCGCATATTATTATAATGAAGATTTGCTAAGAAATTTCGATATCAAGGAGTTTACTGAGGCTTACAGAAAAGACTTGCTTAGTTACGATAAAGATTATGGAGGATCGTGGTTTGAAAGCAATATATTACAGTGGACAGATTCGTATTATCCAGAATATTCTTTGACAATATATTATGTAGATGAAGCAAACGCTTCGGATGAGGATATAAAAGCCATAGAAAAAATGACCTATCATCAGGTTCGTGAAGCAGGTTTTGCAGATGAAACCAAAGTCGATTCCAAAGTAAAAATAATATATTCCGATATGAAAAACACAATAAAATATTTAGAATCACTTGAAAGCGTGAGGGTATAAAAAATCCCCGTTTGACGGTTATGCGTCAAACGGGGTTTGCTTTTTCTTAGGGTAACGGTAATAATTCGGATTACTACCGTTATCCTATGCTCTTGCAACCATTTCGCCGTATTCTTCCTTCGACTTTTTGATAAAATCTGCAACCTGCTGTGCAGACGGCATTGCGTCCGAGCAGCTGTGTGCCGAAATAAGTATGCTTGCCGATGCGCTTCCGAATTCAAGACAGTCGATAATTTCCTTTCCCTGAAGCAGAGAGTAAAGGAATGATGAGCCGTATCCGTCTCCGCCGCCAAAGCCCTTAAGCTTAACAGCAGGGAACGGCTTTATTGTGTAGAATTTGCCATCGTTTGTATAGGCTGTTGAGCCCTCCTTGCCGTGCTTGATAACACAGATGGAGGCTCCGAAGCTCTGCCAGTATTTTGCAGATTCGGGGTCGCTTTCCTTAACGCCTACAATGCCCTCGGTCAAATCAAATTCCTCTCTTGAACCCATAATGATGTCTGCATTTTGAGCAACAAGGCTGTAATACACGGCAATCTCGTCCTTGCTTTTCCAGGTGTATTCTCTGTAATCTATATCAAAAACAATGCGTGTATTGTTCTTTTTTGCAAGCATCATAGCCTTTAGGCAAGCCTCTCTTGACGGGCTCTTTGCAAGCGCCGTGCCCGAAATTACTATTGCCTTTGCAGAAGCAATATATTCCTCGTCGATGTCCTCGGGTGCCATACAGAAATCTGCAACATTGTCCCTGTACATCAAAATAGACGAGGATTCCTTTGAAAGAATTTCCGTAAAGGTTAAGCCAAGACATTCGCCGTTCTTTGCTCTTGTAATTTTAGATGTGTCGATGCCCTCCTTGTCAAAATAATTAACAACAAAATCACCGAATTGGTCATCGCTGACGCAACCGCAGAAGCCCACCTTACAGCCGAGCCTTGCAAGACCTACGGCAATGTTCGCAGGCGAGCCGCCAACATATTTGTTAAAGTTTGACGACTCCGACAGAGGCATATACATATCGGTTGGGTTAAAGTCGATAGCGATTCTTCCGATAGGAATAAAATCAAGCGGCTTTGACATATCAAATGTTACATAATTTTGCATAGCGTTTAACTCCTTATATCCGTAAAATATTTATGCTTTGTTATCTGTGCCGAAAATTAATATGTGCTTTTTTGCGTTTCGGTAAGCACCCTCAACCTCGGCGGCCTGCAGGTCGTAATAACCGTTTATGCCGTTTTCATTATAGCAGTCCCTAACGGTTTTTTCAACCGAATCAAAGGTTGCTGTGGCAATGTTGATTTTCTTGATGCCTGTTTTTGAGCATCTCACAAAATCCTCGGGCGAAATTCCTGTTCCGCCGTGTAAAACAAGGGGCACATCGGTTGCCTTATCAACCTGCTCAAGAATATCAAATCTCAGCTTTGGCTCGGATTTGTAGTTGCCGTGTGCATTGCCTATTGCGATGGCGAGCGCGTCAACATTTGTTTCGCTCTCAAATTTAATTGCGTCCTCAAGCCTTGTGCAGTTGATGGCAATATCCTCGCTTCCGTCCTCGCTTCCGCCTACACAGCCTATTTCCGCTTCAACCGACGCGTCATATTCCCGAGCCATAGCGATAACCCTTTTTGTCATCTCTATGTTTTCATCAAGCGGCAGGTGTGAGCCGTCAAACATAACCGAGGTAAAGCCCAAATCAAGAGCCTCACCGATTTTTTCCAAGGTCTTTCCGTGGTCAAAATGAACAGCAACGGGGGTGTCTGCGTTTTCGGCAGCCGCAACCATAAGCGGACCTATAATTTCAAGCGGAGATTGCTTTAATCTAACCTCGGCAATCTGAAGTATTACAGGTGCGTTAAGCTCCTTTGCAGCCTTTAAAACGCCCAAAACCATTTCCATATTAGCAACCGAAAACGAGCCGACAGCATAGTTGCCGTCCTGCGCGTCTGCTAACAAATCTCGCATATTAACCAGCATAGCTTTTCTCCAGTTTGATTTTTTAAAAAATAGAGTTGCCCGTAAGCCGAGTTCTGTCGTGGACGATTATCTATCTCGACGCATTGTTACCAATACGCTCAAGCCACCCGTCGAAGTTGTGTAGCGAGCAACTAACTCTTCAGTCGGTGTTGCAGCGAATAGGGTTTACATGGCAGGGGGTGTTACCATCCCCTCGGTGAGCTCTTACCTCGCCTTTCCATCCTTACTCCGAAACGAAGCGGTTTATTTCTGTTGCACTTTCCCTAAGGTCACCCTCGGCGGCTGTTAGCCGTTATTCTGCTCTGTGCTGCTCGGACTTTCCTCACAGTAAAAACTGTGCAATCGTCTGGACAACTCTACTGTTTATAATATAATTTTTTTTAGCCCCTTGTCAATATTTATTAAAAATAAGTTGAAAAGATTTTTATAATAGTGTAAAATTGACCTGTATTTTAAAGTTAAGGAGTGTTAAACTTGCCAAGATTTGATAACGAAGGGTTTAATCCCGATAAAAGAATGAGCAACGACGAGCGTGACAGAAGCGTTCCGATTGATGAAAATTATTACGCAAACGAAGATGACTTCTATGACGGAAGTGTTTATGATAATCAGCTCAACGGCCATGTGGATTTGTCTGCCTTTGACAACAGCAAAACGGATTTAGTTCCGCCAATGCGCTCTCAAAGACAGCAGGCTATGCAGGAGGATTACGACGACTACCGTCCTCAGCCGCCGAGAAATACAAGACAGAGAAAAAACAAAAAATCGGGCAAAAAAATGAGCAAAGCAAAAATTAAGCTTATCGGCGTGCTTGCTGTTATTCTTGCTGTCATCATTATTCCGTTAGCCGTTATTAACGGTGTTCTCGGAAAAATCAATTATGACGACAAAAGAGATAATCAGTATGTTTCAGCCTCCGAGCTTCAGTCAAGCTCACAGATTAAAAACGTTCTTCTTTTGGGCGTTGACGCCCGTAATCCCGACAATGCTTCAAAGAGCCGTTCCGACTCTATGATGCTTTTGTCCTTTGACAAGAAGCACGGCTGTGTTAAAATGGTTTCGTTCCTGCGCGATTCATGGGTTTATATACCCGCACGTGACGGCAATCAGCGACTTAATGCGGCTTGCCAGACCGACGGCTATCACGGCGTTGTTGATACAATAGAATATAATTTCGGCGTAAAGATAGACGGCTATGTGGTTGCCGATTTTGAGATGTTTAAGGTGCTCGTTGACAGCATAGGCGGCGTTGAGGTTGAGGTTACCGAAAAGGAAGCAAAGGAGGTAACCAATCATAAGAAGCGCTACGGCAATGTTAAGCTTGATGCGGGCAAGCAGGTGCTAAACGGCGAGCAGGCTCTGGCATATTGCCGTATCAGAAAAATCGACACCGATTTTATGCGTGCTTACCGTCAGCGTACGGTTATGAACAGCATCTTAAAGGGTGTTAAGAGCGCAGGCATTACAAGCCTTTACGGTATGGCTCAAAAATCTGCTCCGTATATCGAAACCGATTTGTCAAAGAGCGAGCTTATGTCCGTTGCCTTTGCCGCATTGCCCATGCTTGCAAATGATATGCCTGAAACAAGGGTTCCGTTTGACGGCACCTGGAGCTATGCAAACATCAACGGCGCAAGCGTTATCAAGATAGATGCCGACAAAAATAAGGAAATGCTTATTGATTATATTTATAATAAATCTGCCGAAGAAATAAAGGCAGAGGAGGAAGAGGCAAAGGATTGATGTTAACAGTTTATAAATTGACATCAGTGGCTTAATTTGGTATAATCATAGAAAATATTTTTTAATGGAGAATTAGTTATGCTATCTATAATTCCGTTACCTAAGGAATGTAAAGAGCTTGACGGGTTTTATACTCTGTCCGATAATCAAGCTGTAAAATCGGATTTTGATTTACCGCTTGTTGACAAATTTTTAACACAGAGTGATGATGCTGATTTTGTTATTATTCGTGATGACGGTATCGCTAAAGAGGGATATAGACTTGTGGTTAAACCACAGGGCATTACAATCAGCGCCTCCACTCAAATCGGTGTGTATTATGCACTCCAAACAATCCGCAAAATTTCAAAATCCGATTTAGGAAACAAGCAGGTTCCCTGCTGTGAAATTGCCGACGAGCCTCGATTCGGCTGGAGAGGAATCGAAATTGATGTATCCCGTCATTTCTACACGGTGGAGCAAATCAAAAAGTTCCTCGATATGATGTTTATGGAAAAGCTTAATGTTTTTCATTGGCATTTAACGGACGATAACGGCTGGAGAATAGAAATCAAAAAATATCCGCGCCTTACCGAAATCGGTTCTGTGAGAAAATACACACAGATAGGCGGCTGGAGAAGCATAAAGTTTGAAAACAAGGAATATTCGGGCTTCTATACACAGGAGCAAATTAAGGACATTGTTGCTTATGCAAAGGCAAGAGGAATTATGGTTGTGCCGGAAATAGATTTTCCCGCTCACAGTGCCGCCGCTATTGCGTCATACAATCATCTTGCATGCCGTGAAATCGAAAGTGATGTGTTTGGATTCTTCGGCGGAAAGGTACCTGTTGTTTTGCATCATAACAGAAGCTGGAACAGAACGCTTTGCTGCGGTAAGGATACAACATTTGAATTTATTTTCGGAGTTTTGGACGAGGTTTGCGAATTGTTTGACGCTCCTTATATTCATCTCGGCGGTGACGAAGCTCCTACGGATGAATGGATGAAATGCCCTAACTGTCAGCGTGTTATGAAGGAAAACAATCTTAAGAATGGCGAACAGCTTCAGGGATGGTTTGAAAACAAGCTTAATGCCTACCTTAAAACTAAGGGCAAAAAGTTTATCGGCTGGAATGAGGTCCTTTCCGCTTCAAATATCGAAACCGACGATAAAAATATCGTCGTTCAGTATTGGACACCTAAGCGCGATAAGAATGCCGAAAAATATGTAAATTCCGGCGGTCAGATGATTATGAGTAATCATCAGGCATTCTATTTTGATATGCCGTACGCACTTTATCCGTTAAGCAATACATACAATTATAAGCCGGAGAATTTCGGCGTAAATAAGGATAATGTATCAAATGTTCTCGGCGTTGAAGGCGAAATGTGGACTGAGTGGATTAGAGATTACGACAGACTGCAAATGATGGCTTTCCCGAGAATGCAGGCTTTGTCCGAGGTTGCCTGGTCGCCTGCTCAAAAGCGTGATTTTGATGATTTCAAAAAGCGTCTTGACGATTATAAGCCAATGCTTGAAGCACTCGGCATAAATTATGCAGTGGATAAAATTGCATTGCCTAAAAACAAGCTCTATCGCAGCAGAGTTCACAGAAAATTCTTAAAGGGTAATCCTGATTTGGAAAATCAGCTTAATGCAAAATATAAAGCAAAGGGAGAGAAATAAATATGAAATTTCAAGATTTTCCCAAAGCGGTAATAAAAGAGAATGTAGATTATACCGTTAGAGAAATAACAAATGTAATCAAAAGATACGGACCGAGAGAGTCTGCAAACAAAAACTGTCTTGCAGCCCAAAAGCATATTGATAAGGAAATGAAGCAGTTTTGTGATGAAACAGGCTTTGAAACCTATAAGGTTGCACCAAAGGCATTCCTTCATTTCACAAAAACGGTATCGGTTGCAGTATTTTTGGCTGTTTTCGTATGCCTTATTCTTGTTTTCACAGGTGTTATAAGCAATATCGGCGGCTCCGATTTCTTCCTGCCTCAATGTATAGTGGGCGGCGTTGTGGCAATCGGCTTGTTTATCACGGTTATGGAGTTCTTGATGTATAAGCCGTTTTGCGATGTGCTTTATAAAAAGGTTGAGGGACACAACTATTATGCAAAGCGCAAGCCGACAGGCGAGGTTAAGAAAAGAATTATAATTTCAGGCCATATTGATGCGGCTTATCAGTGGCGCCATCTGTATTATGCAAAGAAAAAGCTTCCGCTTATGACAATTTGTATGGGCGGTACCATCGGCGGTGCAGTAATTTCCTTCATTATCGCAATTATCACAATTATTGCAAACTTTGTTGATATGGGTGCATTCGGCGAATTTATGGTTAATTACAGCTACTATTTCCATATTATTACCGCACTGTTTATGATAACCCTGTTCCTGTTTGTTGATTTTAAAACCATTTCTCCCGGTGCAAACGATAACCTTACAGGCACATATGCCGCTGTTTGCGCCCTGCGTATGCTCGATATGGCAGGAATAGAATTTGAAAACACCGAGGTTGTTGCTATGATTACCGACGGTGAAGAAGCAGGCCTTCGCGGATGCAAGCAATGGGCAAAGGACCACAAGGAAGAATATATGGATTCCGGTGTTCAAACGGCAGTTCTCTGCGTTGACACACTTACGGATTTAGAATATCTTAATGTTTATTCACGAGATATGACAGGAACGGTTAAGCACGACAAAAAATTCAGTCAGCTTGTTATGGATTCCGCTATCGAAGCAGGTCACGACGATATGAAGTTTGCAAATGTTTTCTTCGGTTCATCGGATGCCGCCGCCTTCACACAGGCAGGTATTACGGCAACCTGCCTTGCAGCTATGGACCCTGCTCCTGCCGACTACTATCACAATATGCGTGACAGCTATGACCGTCTTGTTCCGGAGGCTATCGAAAAGGGCTACGATGTAATTATGTCAACCATTTTAAATTTCGATGAAAAAGGACTGGATTAATTAAGCCTATCAATTTACAAGCTAAGGACCTTGGATTTTCCAAGGTCTTTATATTTTATATTTGTTAATTTTTACATAATTTTAATATTATTATTGTATATTAGTATTATTTATGTTATTATGTATATGTATAACTGTATATCAGGAGGATTAAAAAATGTACAACGACTATTACGATTCAATCGGAAAGGTTGCTCAAACAGACAGAGAAGTTGCCGACGCTATGGCGTTGGAGCTTAAAAGACAAAGAGAAAATATCGAATTAATTGCATCGGAAAACTTAGTATCTCCGCAGGTTATGGCAGCTATGGGCTCCGTGCTTACAAATAAATATGCTGAGGGACTTCCCTCAAAAAGATATTACGGCGGATGCCAATATGTTGATATCGTAGAGGAAATCGCAATAAAGAGAGCTTGCGAGCTGTTTGGCTGTAAATTTGCAAATGTTCAGCCGCATTCGGGTGCACAGGCAAATACGGCAGTATATCTTGCGCTGTTAAAGCCGGGTGACACGGTTATGGGTATGAGCCTTGATAACGGCGGACATCTTACACACGGCTCTCCTGCAAATATTTCAGGTAAGTATTTCAATTTTGTTCCTTACGGAGTTGACGATAACGGATTTATTGATTATGCAGAATTTGCAAAGCAGGTAAACCGTGTTAAGCCAAAGCTTGTTGTTGCAGGTGCCTCTGCTTATCCGAGAGAAATTGATTTTCAAACAATGGCAGATATCGCTCATGCAAACGGCGCTATGTTTATGGTTGATATGGCTCATATTGCAGGCCTGGTGGCAGCAGGTCTTCATCAGTCGCCTATTCCTTGTGCTGATGTTGTAACTACCACAACCCATAAAACCCTGCGCGGACCGAGAGGCGGACTCATTCTTTGCAATAATCCGTATCTCGCAAAGAAGCTTAATTCTGCTGTGTTCCCGGGTACTCAGGGCGGACCTTTGATGCATGTTATCGCAGGTAAGGCTGTTTGCTTCGGAGAGGCTCTCAAGCCAGAGTTTAAGGAATATCAAAAAAGAGTTATCGAAAACGCACAGGCGCTTGCCAACGGCTTAACCTCAAGAGGCTTGAATTTGGTATCGGGCGGCACAGACAACCATTTGTGCCTGCTTGATTTAAGAGGTACAGGCGTTAACGGCAAGGAGCTTGAAAACAGACTTGACGAGGTTCACATTACTTTAAATAAAAATACGGTTCCTAATGAACCTCTTTCACCTTTCGTAACAAGCGGTGTTCGTATCGGTACTCCTGCGGCAACTACAAGAGGACTTAATACGGAGGATTTCGACAAAATTGCAGAGTTTATTGCTCTCGCAGTTAAAGATTTTGACAATAATAAGGACTGTATTATAAAGGGAGTAGCAGAAATTTGCGCTAAATATCCTTTGTATGAATAAGAGTTGATTTTATGAAAATATTGTTATTTTCCATACTGAAATTCGGCCTGCGTATTTTATATGCACCGATTAAGCTGTTTAAGACTAAAAATCAAATTGTATATCTTTCACGACAAAGCAATACAAAGAGTCTTGATATGCAGCTGCTTGAAAAAGCCATTGCCGAAGCAGACCCGTCGGTAAAGCAGATTTTCAGGGTTCGTATGATAGGCAACGGCTTTGCCGAAAAAATCAAATATTGTCTTGGCGTAATAGGGGATATGTATTATCTTTCTACCTCCAAGGTAGCTGTAATTGACACTTATTCAATTACGGTATCCTGCCTGCACCACAAAAAAACGCTGAAAATTATTCAGATGTGGCACGCGCTGGGAGCAACCAAAAAATTCGGCTGGCAGGCTATCGGAAAAAAGGAAGGCAGAGACGAGAAGATAAGCCGCGCAATGTGTATGCATAAAAATTATGATTATGTGCTTGCACCGAGCGCCGCAACTGCCAAGTTCTATATGCAGGCATTTGATGTTGAGCAGGAAAATATCTTGATTTGCCCATTGCCGAGAGTAGATTTTATCACCGATTCAAGCACAAGATCAAACGAGTTTTTCAGCCTTAATCCCGGCTTTGCGCATAAAAAGCTTGTTCTTTATCTCCCAACATTCAGAGACAGGGAGGCATATGTTTCTCAAATGCTCAAAACAGCGTTTGAGGATAAGCCCGATTATCAGCTTATTATAAGCAAGCACCCGTTGTCCAACGCACCTGTTGAAGAAAAATATATGCCGAACGGAAGCTTTACATCATTTGATTTGATGAAAATTGCGGATATAATCATTACCGATTATTCCGCCTGTGCATTTGAGGCTTCGCTCCTTATGAAGCCGTTATATTTCTTCGTTCCCGATTACGAGGAGTATATGAAGGACAGGGGCGTTAATATCGATTTATTTGAGGAAATGCCGAGTGCAGTCTTTGATGACGCCGATAAATTAGTTGAAGCTGTAAGCAGCAATAATTACGACACAAATATGCTGTGGGCATTCAAGGAAAAATATGTAGAAAATTCAAAGGATGGATGTGCTTCAATCCTTGCAAGGTTTATTACAATGCAACTTAGTTAATATTAACGAGTATTTTAACAAATAGTAAGAGGCGATTTGATGAAAAGAATTCTAACCTATGGTACTTTTGATTTGCTTCATTACGGACATATCGAAATTCTGCGCAGAGCAAAGGCTCTCGGAGACTATCTTGTTGTAGGTCTTTCCACGGACGAATTCAACGAGGAAAAGGGCAAAATTGCCTACCACCTTTACGAAACGAGAAAAAAGATGCTTGAGGCTATCAGATATGTCGATTTGGTAATTCCCGAAAAGAGCTGGGACCAAAAAATCGACGATGTGAAAAACTATCATATCGATACGGTTGTTATGGGCTCGGACTGGGAAAACAGCGATAAATTTGATTACCTTAAGGATTATTGCGAGGTAGTGTATCTTCAGCGTACGCCCGGTGTTTCAACCACGGCAATAAAAGAGGAGCTTTCTCTCAAATCACCCGAAAGGCACAAAAATCAATTACCCGAATAAAGAAGGTTTATAAATGTCAAAGCTGTCAAATAAATTTGCTAATCTCAAGCCGTCGGCTACGAGGGAAATTTTAAAAGCTACAAGCGACCCCTCGGTTATCGCCTTTGCAGGCGGTTCTCCAGCCGTTGATGCGTTTCCCTGCGAGGAGGTAAAAAGGCTTTCAGCCGAAATTTTAGAGGAAAATCCTGTTTCGGCATTGGTTTACGGCGTGTCCGAGGGCTTCGAGCCCTTGAGAGAAACCGTTAGGGAATGGCTTTCCAGGAGAGAAAATGTTATTACCGATGACGATGTGGTAATCATCACCTCGGGCGGTACGCAGGTTATGGATATAGCAACGCGTATTCTATCTACCGAGGGCGACAGCGTAATTTGCGAGGAACCGAGCTTTGTAGGCTCGTTAAATTGCTTTAGGTCGCACGGCTTAAGTCTTCGCGGTGTTCCCATTGACGCAGACGGTATGAATATTGACGAATTGGAAAAGGCAATAGCCGATACTCCAAACGCAAAATTTATCTATACTATTCCTAATTTTCAAAACCCCGGCGGTACTACCTTAAGCCTTGAAAAGCGTAAGGCAATGTACGAGCTTGCAAGGAAAAACAACCTTATTATCGTTGAGGATAACCCCTACGGAAATCTTCGCGTGGCAGGCGAGGATGTTCCTGCGATAAAATCTATGGACACCGACGGAATAGTTATTTACGCAGGCTCCTTTTCCAAAATTCTTGCACCCGGTATCCGTGTTGCCTATGCCGTTGTTCCAAAGCAGTTTGCTTCGGCATTCACTATCGGAAAGCAGGTTTCCGATGTTCATACAGGCGTGCTCAATCAAATGATTGTTGACAGATGGTTTAAGGAATATGATGTAAATCAGCATATTGAGGATATAAAAATCATTTATAGAAAAAAGCTTAATTTGATGTGCGATATGCTTGATAGGTATTGCCCTGACATAGAGTATGTTCGTCCCGAGGGCGGACTGTTCATTTGGTGCAGGCTTCCCGATAATGTTGATATGTTAGATTATTGCAGAAATCTTGTAAACAAAAAGGTAGCCGTTGTTCCGGGAAACAGCTTTATGACGGATGATAACGCGCCCTGTCAATATATTCGGCTTAATTTCTCAACGCCGAGTGATGAAAGCATTATTGAAGGCGTAAAAATTATGGGCGAGGTGCTCAGCCAATATTAAGAAAAGAGAAACAATATGTCAGAAGAAATTAAAATTGAAAGAAAAAAAAGAAGTCTTTCGCTTATTCAGCCGACCTCTATACCGACGCTTGGAAATTATCTCGGAGCTATGAGAGGCTGGCCGAGCTTTCAGGAGGACTTTGATACAGTTTTCGGCATTGCCGATTTGCATTCCATTACGGTTCGTCAGGAGCCTGCAAAGCTAAGACAGCAAACAACACAGCTTTATGCTATGCTTATGGCTGTCGGTCTTGACCCTCAAAAGGGAATTTTGTTTGTTCAGTCGCATGTTCCCGAGCACAGCCAGCTTGCATGGCTGCTTAATTGCTATACTCAGTTCGGCGAGCTTAACAGAATGACACAGTTTAAGGATAAATCCGTTCAGCATGCCGATAATGTTAACGCAGGCCTGTTTACCTACCCGTGCTTGATGGCGGCCGATATCCTTCTGTATCAGGCAGATGTTGTGCCTGTCGGTGCCGACCAAAAGCAGCATCTCGAAATCACAAGAGATATTGCAGAACGCTTCAACGGCATTTACGGTAATGTATTTACCGTTCCCGAGCCGTATATACCAAAGACGGGTGCAAGGGTTATGTCGCTTCAGGACCCAACCCGAAAGATGTCCAAATCCGACCCAAATCCAAAGGGCACGGTTTATCTTACGGACGAGCCAAATATCATTATGAAAAAGTTTAAATCTGCCGTAACCGATTCCGAAATGTCGGTGAGATATGCAGACGGCAAGGACGGCATAAATAATTTGATGACCATTTATTCTGCCGTAACAGGGGATAGCCTCGAAACCATCGAGCACGACTTTTCCGGCAAGGGCTACGGCGATTTCAAGAAAGCAGTAGGCGAAGCGGTTGTTGCAGAGCTTGAGCCTGTACAAAGGCGCTATAACGAGCTTTTGCAGGATAAGGCATATCTTAAGGAGTGTATGACAAACGGCGCCGATATCGCTTCACGAGTTGCACAAAGAACGCTTCAAAAGGCAATGAAAAAAATCGGCTTCCTGTCCTTGTAAAATTCAATACAAAAATAAAACGCTTGTTGTTTAACAAGCGTTTTTGTAATTTATATGTGCTTTTTAGTCGTTGCTTTCCAAACCCTTTGCAGCCTGCTCTGCATTGATTCTTTCCTGCTCTGCAAGTCTGTCTGCACGGATGTCTGCAAGCTCAACTGTCATACGGTCAAGCAGCTCGCCGTGGATAGGATATAGAATGAATGACAGGCCGTACAAGCCACGGGCAAGTGCCGGCAGTATGCAGAAGATTGCCCAAATACCCTGAAGCATTTTAGGGTCTGTCTGCGGAATAGCATTACCGAGAGAGTCGGTAAGCGGTATGTAGTTAATCCAGGTAAGCACCATACCCGAAAGCCAGCCTGTAATAGATGTGGCAAGCTTTCCGAAATAGCCCTGTACGGTTGTTACAAGAGCCTCGTTTCTCATACCGTGCTTCCATTCCATCCAGTCGAACGTTTCCGCACAAAGCATAGGACCTACAACCTGAATTATTTTGTTAGGCAAGCCGCAGATGGTCAAGCCGAAAATAACAAATGCAAGGTTTGCAATTTTGTGATCCTCAAAGGTTTGTCCGAACGGATGATAACCTATGATAAACAATAATGTGTATGCAACACCGCCGAATACACCGGCAATTATTGCAGTAATTCTTGTACCGAATTTCTTAACCATTTTAGCGGCGAGCGGTACCATAAGATAGTTTGGAATACCCGTAAACAGACCGCAGATGGTTTGGTTCATAAGTGAGCCTGTGTTGTTAAGCCAGAAGTATTGCTCAGATGAGCCTCCTACTGCCTTGAACGAATTGAAAAAGTCACCCATAATAATGGTAAACAGAGGTCTGTTTGTAAAGATTTGCTTTATCGACTCAAGAATTGATGTTTCCTTCATTTCCTCTCTGCTCATCAAAGGAACTCTTTCTCTCATATTAAAGAAGCCGAATACGGAGAATGCCGCAGCAAGTGCAAGCATAAAGTATGCAAATCCGCTGTATATTCCCTTCATTGTAAAGCTTGGACTTAGTTTGGGAAGAAGCGTTACAAGAACAGGAACCAAGGACGGAAGCCAAGTTCCGAAAAGCTCGAAGAACTTTGTTATTGTGATAAGGTTGTTACGCTCGTTGGTATTGGGCGTGATGTTATATATCATCAGTCCCCAAGCACCGAAATAGCTCATACCCAAGCCGTAAATAACAATAGCTACAAGCGCCCAAATCCATTTGCCCGTATGTGAGAGGTCGGGTGCCGTAAACATCATATATCCGCCTAAAACCCATAACGGAAGCGGAATGATGAAGAACGGTCTTATACGACCCCAACGGGTTCTTGTTCTGTCGATAATCAATCCGGAGATTGTGTCGTCAACCGCATCATAGATTGAGGCAAACAGGTTAATGTTTGCATAAGCGGTTGTATCCAGCTTTAAAAACTGAATCATAAAGAACTCTTTAAAGGCGCCGATGAATTGGCTAAGATTCTTTTGACCGAAGTTTACAAGAACATAAGCGGCAATTTCCTTAGGGGTAAGATAGCGCTTTTTGGTATAGGCAATCTTGTCAAGCTCTGCCTGCTCTTCAAGTGTTATTTCGTCAGTGATAGTAGTATCTGCCAAAAAATCCCCTCGTTTCTTAATTGATATTTGATATATTAAGATAAATATTAACATTGTTATATTAGCATAGTAACGGATTAAATTCAACACTTTTTTACCTAAATTTATTTTTATATATAAATAATATAATTGCTGTTGACATTCACCCGAAAAATAGGTAAAATAATAGGGAATAAAATTACAAGAGGTGTCATTATGGCAAGTACCTGCCCTAACTGCGGTAAAAAATTACATTGGTATAATGTAAAGGCAGACTGCTCTAATTGCGGAGTAAGTATCCCTAATTTTAACTGGGAAGCAAGATTGGAAGAGGATAACGCTCTTGCCGAAAAGAAGTTCGGTACATTTTATAAGAGCCTTAACCGAATTGCATATTCTATTTGGGGAACAAAGCTGAGGATTGTTCGTATAATTCTGTCCTTTCTCCCTGCGATAGGCTACATACTCCCTTGGGCAACGCTGAAAAGCGACGCAGACAGTATCGGACTTGACCTGTTCGGTATGACCTGTGACAAATCGCTCATTGATATTTTAGGCGGCTTCTTTTCAAACAGCGGTCTGTTCTTTGAAAATATGGCGTTTGAAGGCTATTCAGGCGCATTGACCTACACAATGCTTTCCGTATTGTTTATGGTTTTGTCCCTGTTGTTTATAGTAATTGCATTTTTTATGATTCTTATCACTGCAAAAAAGCCTAAGTCAAAGCTTATGGGCGTATTTGATGTGCTCAGCATTGCGTGTGCCGTTGTTACTGCGGTTTTGTTTACACTCGGTGTAAAAGCAGGCACAGCACAGGTTGGATTTAATTTTGGTGAATTCACCGTATATAATGCAACCGGCGGCGTTGCTTGGGGCTTCTATGTTGCTATTGCCCTGCTGGTTATTGCGGCAGTTGCAAACTTTCTTGTTTCAAGAGCGCCTGCAAAGAGCGACGAAACGCTTGAAAACGAAAGACTTGCACGAAAGGCTGCAAAGGAAGAAAAAGAGCGCGAAGCAGAAATTCGCCGTGAGAAAGAGCGTCTTGAGGCTGAAAAGCAGGCAAAAATCGAGCAGGCTGAAAAGGTAGAGCAGGCAAAGGCTAATTTGGCAAAAAAGCAGGCAAAGAAAAATAAAAAATAATTATTACTACGGAGTTAAGTAAAATATGGAACAGAAACTAAGGAAAAAATTAAAGGCTTGTATTGCCGGCATTGTTGTATGCGTATTACTGATTGCAATGCTTGGCTTCGGCGTTGCCGTTACAAAAACAAGCAATACATCTCTCGGCGCTTCCGATTTACAGGCGAAGGTCTATACCAAGGTTATTATTGCCGCATTGCCAAAGTCAATTACAGGCAACGATAACGGAAAAAAGGTAACCTTCTATATGGACTATAACAAGGATTTCGATTCATCAAAGGACGAGCCCTTAAGACAGTTTTTGCCTTATTATTATGACGATAACGATAAGCGTATTGACTTGCCTACCGGTGTTTATATTTCACCGACAACAGGCGACACCATGCAGGTAACCATCGGCTTCTTTTTAAGGGGCGCAAATAAGCTGAAGGTAGTTTCCGCGGTATTACAGGTTCTTATTGTATTGTTGGTAATTGCCGCAATTGCAGGTATAATCGTTTGCTCGTTTTTCATTTGGAGCTATAAGCAGGACAAAAGGGATGCTGAGCAATACGATGTTATAAAAAACAGATTTAACAAGAAGAATAACAAAGAATAATTTTGGAGGCTTGCCTTGGCTGGCAAGCCTTTTTGTATAAAGGGGTAAAATTATGGCTTATAAATTTATTTGGGAGGACCCAAAGCAATTCAAGGTTAATAAGGAGGACGGACATGCTATCGCTATGCCCTTCGACACCGAGCAGGATGCCTTAAGCGGAGAAGCTTCAAGGTATAAGCAAAGCCTTAACGGCGAATGGGACTTTTTCTGGCAGAGAGGCGTTGACAATCAGCTCGACGGCTTTGAAAAGGCAGATTACAGTACTGACGAATGGGGCAAAATAGTTGTTCCGGGCGTGTGGCAAACACAGGGATACAGCGTTCCCTACTATTATGCAAGCACCTTCCCGAGAGCATTTTCCCGTTCAAGAACACAAATTCCGAAAATTGACCATACTATGCAGGAAATCGGCTACTATCGTCGCGGCTTCACCGTTGATGAAGCGTGGAGAGATAGAGAAATATTCCTGCATTTCGGTGCCGCAAAGGCTGCTATTGAGGTTTGGCTCAACGGCGAATATGTCGGCTTTTCCACAGGCTCGATGACTCCTCACGAGTTTGATGTAACAAAATATCTCATCGACGGCGAAAATACACTTGCCGTAAAGGTTTATCGTTATGCCGCATCTACATATCTTGAGGACCAGGATATGTGGTGGCTTTGCGGCATCTATCGTGAGGTATATCTCTTTGCAGAGCCAAAGGCTTGCCTGCGCGATTTTTATGTTAAAACCGATTTGGATGAAAACTACAAAAATTCCGACATTTCTTTAAATGTATATGTTAACAACTATTCTCAAAACGATAAAAGTGTAACCGTAAGGGCAAAGCTGATAAGCGACACCGAAAAGGAAATTTCCATCGGTGAGGCTTCCTCCACCGTTAAGGCAGGAGAAAAGGCTATATTATCCTTAAAGGAATTTGTTAAAAATCCAAAGAAATGGTCGGCAGAGCAGCCTAATCTCTATAAGCTTGTTATGGAGCTGTGCGATGAGGACGGATGTGTTAGCGTTAAGACCTATGATATCGGCTTCAAAAAGGTTGAAATAGTAGGCGAAAAGATTTTGTTTAACGGTATGCCTATGCTTGTCAGAGGTGTAAACCGTCACGATTTCGATCCCGATTACGGCTGGGCTGTTCCGAGAGAACGCTTTGTGCAGGATTTGGACTTGATGAAAATGGCAAATGTAAATGCTATCAGAACCTCCCATTATCCCGACGACCCGTATTTTTATGAGCTGTGTAATCAGTATGGCTTTTATGTTATGGACGAGTGCGATTTGGAATCCCACGGCGTTCGCCGTAAGGGCGTGCCCGGCTCAAATCCGCTATGGACGGATTTGGCTGTGGATAAAATGGAAAGAATGGTGCTTCGTGACAGAAATAATCCGTGTATCTTTATGTGGTCGCTCGGCAACGAGGCAGGCGACGGAAGCAACTTTGCTAAGATGAAGGAAGCCGCACTGCGCCTTGACGACACAAGACAGTTCCATTATGAAGGCGATTTTGACCTAACTAAAAGCGATGTTATTTCCCGTATGTATCCCGTTGAGGATATAATGCGCAAGCTGGGAGAAAAGGAGCCTATTACCATTTCTCTTTATGATAATATTGCAAATCAGCTTGCCGCCGATTCAAAGCCTATTTCCAAGGAAATGTATAATAAGCCGGTGCTTCTTTGCGAATATGCACACAGTATGGAAAATTCGCTCGGCAATTTCCAGGAATATATGGACGATTTTGAAAAGTACGACAATATGGCAGGCGGATTTATTTGGGATTGGGTTGACCAGACTCTCCATGTTGTTGAGGACAACGGCAAGGATAACTATTTGTACGGCACCGATTTTGAAAAGGACGAGCCTCGCCATTGGTACAGCGGTATCAACACAACGGCTATGACAGGCTCAAATACATATTTTTGTGCAAACGGTGTTATTTCCGCAACCCGCGAGCCGCATCCTCAGTATTGGGAGGTACGCCATGTATATCAGCCTATTGTTACAACTGCGTTTGATTTAACAAAGGGCAGATTTAATGTTCGTTCAAGATTTTTATTTACAGATGTATCCTCTTATAAATGCAGGTGGAAAATAGAATGTGAGGGCGAGGAAATTCAAGGCGGAGAAATGGAAAAATTCTCGCTTCAGCCGCTTCAGGAGGAATTTATTGATATTCCCTACAATTATGCTTCTCTCCCACAGGATAAGGAATGTGTGCTCACTATTTCCTTCCATTCAAAGAAAAAGACTCCCGGCATAAAGAGCAATGCCGAAATTGCTTATGACCAGTTCATTCTCACAACACCGTCAAAGCCTAAGATGCCAAAATCCGACAAGGCACCTGCTGTTGAGCATAAGGGCAATTATGTTAAGGTGCTCGGAGACGGCTTTTCCGTAGAGATAAATAACGGTGCCGTAAGCTCAATCATGAAGGACGGCATGGAGCTTCTGTGCTCACCGCTTGCGCCAAACTATTTCAGAGCGCTTACCGATAACGATATAGATTTCTTAAACTTCGTATCTCCGTTTATTTTTGTCCATCCTTATTACAAATGGAAGAGGGCAACCAATTCCGTTAAGGCAGTAAAAACAGAGGTTGAGCAGAAGGACGGATGTGTAAAGGTTAAGGCTGTGCTTAATGTACCGTCTATGAAAAATGCCTATGCAAGCTATACCGTTTATCCTAACGGCAGTGTTGCCGTTTATCACAGCGCCGTGCCAAAGGCTGCTTTACTGCGCTTCGGCTATCAGTTTGATGTGGATAAGAGTCTAACCGAGATTTCCTGGTACGGCAGGGGCGAAGCACCGTCCTATCCCGACAGAAAAACAGGCTACAAAATCGGCAAATACAGTATGCCGTTAGATAAGTTTGAATACACATATATGCGTCCGCAGGAGTCATCAACCCGCGCAGATGTCAGATATTTTACCCTAACCGATAAAAAGGGCAGGGGTGTAAAGGTAACGGCTTATTATGACGCACCTGTATTGTTCTCTGCACTGCCATATACACCTGAAATGCTGGATAAATATGAGCATGTTGCAGAGGTAAACCGTGACCATAATATTACGGTTAATGTAGATTCAACTCAAATGGGTGTTGGCGGCGATTTGCCCGGACAGGCATTCGTAAGAGATAAATATCAGGTGAAGGCAGGTACAAAGCAAACGCTTGCATTCCTGATTGAGAGCTACGATAAAAAGGATTAATGAAACGAGTATTTGCAGTATTAGGCTTCTCACTTTCAGTATGTCTGATTGTGCTAAACCTAATTAACCCGAAATACATCTTAATAATCTCAATAGGGCTTGTACTTTTACTGAGTGCAAGCCTATTATTGAATAAATACAGAGAAGCGCTTGTTTTACCGCTGTGTATCAGCTCGTGTCTGCTTGCCTGCTTTTTAATGCTGTTTAATTTGTATTCGGTTGCCCATCCTCAGCTTGCATTAGACGGCGAAACGGTAGATATAGCCTTCTACGCTACCGATACTCCTAAGGTGGCTGCAGACGGCTCAAAAGTCTTTGATGCCAAAATTGTCAGTCTAAACAAAGAAAACGCTCCTCAGAATATTAATGTAATTATGTATGCAAAAACGGATTGCAAAATTACTCCGTATGAGGTTATGACGGCAAGGGCGGAGCTTTCGTCATTCTGCGACAAAGCGTTTGATTCTAAGGGCTATTGGGCAGACAGGGTGTTTCTGTTTGCAAATGCTGAAGCAGTAAATTATACAGATATCAAAATAAAAAACGCTTCATCCCTTATGTTCAGGGCAAGAGAGAATATCGCAAATCGCTTTATTTCGTCTATTGACGGCGATAACGGCGCCTTGGCTGTGGCTTTGATAACAGGTGATAAATCGTATATATCCTATGAAACAAAGGAAGCCTTTTCTCTTGCAGGCGCAAGTCATATTATGGCAATCAGTGGCTTGCATTTGAGTGTTGCGGCAGGCTCCGTTATGTTCGTTTTAAAGAAGCTGAGGGCATCAAAGCAAATTCAAGGCGCGGCAGGCATTGCCGTATGCTTATTATATATGGCGCTTGCAGGCTTCACGGGCTCGGTTACAAGGGCGGGTATTATGCTTATCGTTATGTCGCTCGGCTTGGTTTTCTCAAAACGGAGCGATGCGCTTAATTCCTTGGGCCTTGCAGTATTTCTTATGTGTCTTAATCCATTTACCGTCTGCGATGTCGGTACCGCTTTAAGCGTTACGGCAGTATTGTCACTTCTTACCGTTTATCCTCATTTCAAAATTCCGTATTCGCCGAAGGACCCCTATAATTTAACCGTCAGAGAAAGATTTGCCTCGGTTTTTGTTAAGTGGATTTCAGGATTTTTTATAAGCCTTGTCATAGTGCTTTGCACAATGCCTGTTATGTATATCTTTTTCGGGTATGTCAGCATTGCCGCGCCCATAACAAATCTTGTTATAGTTCCTCTGGGAAGCCTTTCAATGACACTTTCGGCTATGGGCACATTTATTGATTTGTCATTTGCAATCAATTTTGTAAATTCACTCATTATCGGCTTTGTTAAATGGTTTGTTTCCGTCGGCGGAGGAGTTGTCGGTCTGTTGTCACCAAGCCATATCGGGCTTGCCCTTGCAGGTGCTTTCCTTATTTTTGCTTTGTTCTTTTTCGGATGGGACAGGTTCAGTCTTAAACCCTGTATATCCATTGCGCTTTCACTTGTTTTAGCCGTATCCGTGCTTGATTTTGCATATATGAAAAATACGGCTTTGCTCTATTTCGCCGAAAAGGGCGCCTATGTCATAAACTATAAGGGCTACACGATTGTAGGCGAGGTTGACGATGCATCGGATTACCGACAGGTAAAGGCATTTTTGAGGTCAAATCGGTGGGATATAGATTATCTCACGGTTGATAATAACACCTGCTATTATTCGCTTTTGCTTGCCGATTCCGTCAACACAAACAGACTTATCGCATACGAGCTAAACGACGATATAATCAATTCCGACGCTTATCAAAAAATAGAAGAATATAATAAATTTAATCTAAGGCTTGCCGAAGATTTCAAAATGTATTATAATTTTGGTACAGTTAGCTATGATATTAAATCCGTAAGCTTCTCTGTCGGCACAAACAACGGCGATATTGTGCTTAACGGAGATAAGGTTTACGATTCTAAAGGCACTGTTTCTCTGAGCAGGGGAGAGGTGCTCTATCTTATAGAAAATAAAAACACATTTAGTTCCGGGAGAATAAATCAGTGGCAAAAATAACCGAAGCAGAGCTGAAAAATCAAATAAAAAGCAAGGAGTATTCAAATATATATATGCTCTACGGCGAAGAAGGCTATCTTAAGGAGCTTTATGTTAATAAGCTTAGGGAAAGCCTTGTTGAGCCTGCATTTGCAGATTTTAATTTTCATCAGTATGAGGGCAAAAAAACTCCGTTAAAGGAAATTCTAAACGATGCAGATATGATGCCTATGATGAGCGAGTATTCTTTTCTGCTTGTTCACGACTATCCTTTGGATAAATCTCAAGGTGATATTGACGAGCTGAAAAAATATCTTGAGGATATAAACGAGTCAAGCGTCATTGTGCTTTGGTTTGACACAATAGAGGTTGACACAAAGAAGAATGCAAAATGGAAAGCCGTTGAAGCCGCTGTTTCAAAGGCAGGAACCGTTGTTAATTTAGAAAAGCGCACAGAATCGGAGCTTGCGTCCATTATTGTAAATTCGGCAAAAAAACGCTCCTGCGCCATTGATACCCAAACTGCGAAATATCTTGTTTCCGTTGTCGGAAACGACATAAAAACCGTGTTTAACGAGCTTGAAAAAATCTGCGCCTATGTGGGCGAGGGTGAGATAACTAAAAAGCATATAGACAGCCTTGCCGTAAAATGCCTTCAGGCAAGAGTTTACGACCTTTCAAAGTTCATCCTTGCAGGCAACAGCGACGGTGCCTATGGGGTTTTAAACGCACTTTTTGCGCAAAAGGAGGAGCAAATCAAAATTCTTTCAACAATTTCCTCCTGCTATATTGATATGTACAGGGTAAAATGCGCAAAATCGGCAAATGTTAGCGAAGCGGAAATTGCCTCCGTTTTCGGCTACAAGGGCAGGGAATGGCTTATAAAAAATGCAATAAGGGACAGCCGAAATATCAGCGTTCAAAATTTGCGTGATGCCATAAATGTTCTGTCAAGCACTGATGAAATGATGAAGTCCACGGCTGTTGATAAAAACTTCCTGCTTGAAGAAACCGTGGCAAAGCTTCTTATGCTGAGGAACGGATGATGAACGAAAAGCTAAAGCTCTCTCAAGCCGTTATTGTTGAGGGAAGATATGATAAGCTCAAGCTGTCTAATATCATTGATGCCTTTATTATAGAAACCAACGGCTTTTCAATTTTTAAGGATAAGGAAAAACTGAAATTCATAAAAAGGCTTGCAAATGAAAGAGGAATCATCGTTATGACCGATTCCGACCACGCAGGCTTTATGATACGCAGCTATATTTCCTCGGGTATCCCGAAGGATAGGATTATCAATGTATATATCCCCGATGTGTTTGGCAAGGAAAAGCGAAAAAGCGAACCGTCAAAGGAAGGAAAAATCGGGGTTGAGGGTATGAGCCGAGATGTTATTCTTGAGGCTCTTAATAAAGCCGGCGTGTCTGTTACGAGGGCTGTCAACGAAAATCCCGTAACGAGCTTTGATATGTTCGATTTGGGCTTTTCGGGAGCTGCCGATGCAAAGAAAAAACGAAAAAAGCTTTTAAAGGCTTTGGATTTGCCCGAGTTTTTGTCAACAGGCTCGCTCATTTCCTGTATAAATAATATGATGAGCCGTGAAGAATTTATAAATCTTGCCGACTCACTGAGGTGATCATATGAAAAAAACTTTATCTGTTCTTTTATGCTTTGTGCTTATTTTATCGTTTACTGCATGTGCAAATACCAATACTGACGGCGAAAATGAAGCGAAGCAAAACGGCAGTACGATTTCCTCCTCTGCCGATTCTTCAAGCAAAAAGGATGAAGCAACCCCTCTCGATCCGTCACAGGATAAGCGAGGCACATCAAAGGACATACTGATAGCCTATTTTTCCTGCTCGGGCAACACGGCGCAAATGGCCGATTATATCTCTGCCGAAACGGGTGGAGTGCTGTTTGCAATAACTCCCGTAAAGCCTTATGTAAACGAGGATTTAGACTACTCAAACAAGTCCTGCCGTTCAAGGCTTGAGCAAAAGGACGCCTCTGCCCGTCCGGAAATATTGGACAGGGTGGAAAACTTTGACAGCTATAAAACCATTTATTTAGGCTATCCGATATGGTACGGCGACGCCCCGAAAATCATCTATACCTTCCTCGAAAGCTATGATTTTTCGGGCAAAACAATAATACCGTTTTGTACCTCCTCCGAAACAGATATAACGGAAAGCGCGGCAAATATCAAAAAGCTTGCACCTAAGGCAAAATGGAAAAAGGGCAAACGCTTTTCTCCGTCTGCCCTTCAAAAGGATATTGCAAAATGGGTGTCATAGTATTTCAACCCTGCGCTTTTGCTCCTCGCCGCAGGGCTTGGCCTGCTTAAATGCGAGATTGTATATATCGGTAAATCTACATTCCAAATCAAATAATTCCTTAACTGCTTTGCTCTCGATATTGCCGTATTTGGTGATAATCGGAAGCACGGCAGTTTTTTTCATTTCGGCAAGCATCGTCCTGCCCTTTTCGTTAAAAGCCAAAATATGCAGATATTGAGGCGATTTTTCCATATCCCTTGTTATGCCCAGATATGCCCTTAATATAATTCGCCTTATCCTTGCATGAGTGTATCTTTTTGTCTTGATTTTATCATAAAGCTCATCAACGGTTAACGCGTCCCTTACAGCCTCAGCAATTCTGTTTTCAAGCCCCTCGGATACATCCTCTATGTTGCTGAAATCCTTTGCGCTCATTGTGCGAAGCCTGTATAAAACAGCCTTCTCACAGTTCCTTAGGCTTGCTGCTTCGTCAAGCGATAAATGCTTTCTTATCTCGCTTGCAGAGTATTGTGCGTCATCCGTGTCGTGACCCTTTCCGATGCGCTTTACAGCCTTTGCATCGAGGCTTGTATAGGTTAGATATTCTATTGCCAAAATGTTGTTTGGAGTTTGTAAAATAGGGGAGTCAATAACATTACTTCTTGCGGCAGGATATGAAATTCCTTTTTCAAGCTCTGCTTTGATTTCACTGTCCCTTTCCTTTATTTCCCGGGAAATTTGTTTAAGCGCTTCAAGGTCGTCACATTCTGCACCGAAAACGATTTTGTCGCAAATTCCCGTGCTCTCAAGAAGCTTTACGCCTGCCTTTGCAAAGCCCTGCGCCGATTGTGTGCTTGAAAGGGTGGGTATTTCTATAACCAAATCTGCGCCGTTTTCCACAGCCGTTCTTGCTCGTTTATATTTGTCATATACGGCAAGGTCGCCCCTTTGCGTAAAATTACCGCTCATAACACAAATTAAGCCGTCCTGCTCGCTCTCTCTTGCGTTATCAAACAGATATTTGTGCCCCTTGTGAAACGGGTTAAGCTCACAAATTACTCCAAAATTCATAAAATTACCTTTTTCTCTTGACATTTTAAAATATTACATATATATTATAAGTATATATTTCTACTATATTATATAATTTATTATTGTTAATTTCAAGTAGGGAGGAAAATATAGTGAAAGTTTTAGTAATTAACTGCGGCAGCTCTTCGCTCAAGTATCAGCTTATGGATATGGATAACGAGTCTGTATTGTGTAAGGGCGCTATCGAGCGTATCGGCTTAAAAATCAACGGTGGCGAGGAAAACGTTATCATTAAGGTAAACGGCGAAAAGCATACCTACGATAAGGAATTGCTCACACACACCGCCGCATTTAACGAGGTTAAATATATCCTGTCCGAAAGCGAGTATAAGGTTGTTGATTCGTTTGATGAAATCGACGCTATCGGTCACAGAGTTGTTCAGGGCGGCGACAAATACACAAAGTCGGTTCTTGTAGATGCAGATGTGCTTGAAACCGTTAAGAAGCTGTCACCCTTGGCACCGCTTCATAATCCTGCAAATATTCAGGGCTACGAGGCTTGCTTAAATGTTGTAGGACCCGATGTTCCTCAGGTGTTCGTGTTTGATACCGCATTTCATTCAACAATGCCTCCAAAGGCATATATGTATGCTCTGCCTTACGAGTATTACGAAAAGTACGGCATCCGCAGATACGGCTTCCACGGCACATCTCACAAGTTTGTTTCACACCGTGTAGCAGACAAATTAGGAAAGGACATAAAAGACTTAAAGATTATCACCTGCCATCTCGGCAACGGCTCATCTATCGCAGCCGTTAATCACGGCAAGGTTGTTGATACCTCAATGGGCTTCACTCCTCTTGACGGCTTTATGATGGGTACACGCTCGGGCGGTGTTGACCCGTCAGCAGTAACCTTCATTATGAACCAGGAAAACCTTTCACCCGCAGATATGGACACAATTCTTAACAAGAAATCGGGCGTTCAGGCTATTTCGGGCGTATCATCCGACGACAGAGATATTTGCAAGGCTCAAAATGAGGGTAACGACAGAGCTATTTTGGCACACGAAATGCAGGCTTACGAAATTGCAAAATTCATCGGCTCATATGCTGCTGCAATGAACGGTGTTGACGCTATCGTATTCACGGGCGGTATCGGCGAAAACGGCTTCTGGCTTCGTTCAAAGATTTGCTCATATTTCGGCTTCCTCGGTATTCACATCAACGAGGCAGTTAACCAAAAGGCAGTAAAGGGCGCTGAAGCAGAGCTTACAGACGAAACAGACAGAATCAGAGTATTTGTTCTTGCTACCGATGAGGAGCTTATGATTGCTCAGGATACCGCAAACATTGTATCAAATTTGAATAAATAATTCATTTAGATAAATATTGAAAAAAGGAGGAAAGCACAATGCCAGAAATTAAGTATGAAATCAAGGAGCATCTCGGCGTTATTTCTGAAACATCAAGAGGATGGACAAAGGAAGTAAATATGATTTCCTGGAACGGCAGAGAAGCAAAGGTAGATATCAGAGATTGGTCACCCGACCACTCAAAGATGAGCAAGGGTATCACCTTCACAAAGGAAGAGCTTCTTGAGCTTACAAAGATTGCTTCAAAACTGAAATAATGCATTTATTGGCTGGAGTATTTTTTGCTCCAGCCAAGATGTCGTTATAAAGACAGTTTTTTAAGAGAATAATTATCCTGATAAGGATTTGGAGATATATTATGGAATGGACATCACTAAATGATATAAGAGAAAAATATCTCTCGTTTTTTGAGAGCAAGGGGCATCTTCGCCTGCCGTCATTCTCATTAGTGCCAAACAACGATAAGAGCCTTCTTCTTATCAATTCGGGTATGGCACCTATGAAAAAGTATTTTACGGGTGAAGTAACT
>JBJEPH010000108.1:0-25113 GCA_051881135.1 Eubacterium sp. | reverse complement strand
TCTTATCAATTCGGGTATGGCACCTATGAAAAAGTATTTTACGGGTGAAGTAACTCCGCCGAGAAAAAGAGTAACCACCTGCCAAAAATGTATTCGTACTCCGGATATTGAGCAGGTAGGCAAAACTGCCCGTCACGGCACATTCTTTGAAATGCTGGGTAATTTCTCGTTCGGCGACTATTTCAAAAAGGAAGCAACCGCGTGGGCGTGGGAATTCTGCACGAAGGTTTTGGAAATGCCTGTTGACAAGCTTTATGTAACCATTTACGAAAACGACGACGAGGCATTTGAAATATGGACAAAGCAAAACGGAGTTGACCCCTCCCACATTGTTCGCTTGGGCAAGGAGGACAATTTCTGGGAGCACGGCTCAGGTCCCTGCGGACCCTGCTCGGAGATATATTTCGACAGAGGCGAAAAATACGGCTGCGGCTCTCCCGATTGCGGACCGGGCTGTGAGTGCGACAGATTTACAGAGTTTTGGAACAATGTGTTCACACAGTTCGATAACGACGGAAACAACAATTACACACCGCTTGCGCATCCTAATATCGATACGGGTATGGGACTTGAAAGACTTGCCTGCATTATGCAGGGCGTTGATAATATTTTCGAGGTTGACACCATACAGAATATTATGAAGAAAATCAGTGAAATTGCCGGTGTAACCTATCACGATGATGCAAAGAAGGATGTTTCTCTGCGTGTTATCACCGACCATGTGCGTTCTTCAACCTTTATGATAGGCGACGGCGTTATTCCGTCAAACAACGGCAGAGGCTATGTTTTAAGAAGGCTTATACGCAGAGCCTGCCGTCACGGAAGACTTTTAGGTGTTAAGGAGCCGTTTTTATACAAGGTTTGCGATACTGTAATCGCAGAAAACGAGGTTGCATATCCTGAGCTTAAGGATAAGGCAGAGCTTATCAAAAAGGTTATCCTGTCCGAAGAAAAATCCTTTGGCGAAACCATTGACGCAGGTCTTGCACTCCTTAACGAATATATCGAAAAAACAGAGGGCAATGTTTTCTCGGGTGAGGATGCCTTCAAGCTTAACGATACCTACGGCTTCCCGCTTGATTTAACAAAGGATATCCTTGAGGAAAAGGGAATAACCGTTGACGAGGATAAGTTTAACGCATTGCTTGCTAACCAAAAATCCACTGCAAGAGCTGCCCGCAAGGATGCAGGAGCAGATGCTTGGAAGGGTGAGAATGTAAAAATTGACGCAGAAAAAACAGCCTTTGTAGGCTATACCGAGTTTGAATGTGACGCAAAGGTTGTTGCCGTTCTCAATTCCGACGGAGAGCTTGTAGATAGATTGGGCGCCAAGGAACAGGGAACTGTTGTTCTTGATAAAACTCCTTTCTATGCTCTGTCGGGCGGACAGGTCGGCGACAGCGGTGTAATTAAAAACGGTGATGATAATGTCTTTATCGTTGCTGACACAACTAAAAATGCCGATTCCGTATTCCTTCATACAGGTGAGGTGTCAAGAGGCGTTATCAGCGTCGGCGATACTGTATCGGCAGGTATAAATGAGCAGAGAAGAAAGTCCATTATGAGAAATCATACTGCCGCCCATCTTCTTCAGGCAGCATTAAGACAGGTTCTCGGCACTCATGTTGAGCAGGCAGGTCAGCTCGTTGACGAAAAAGAGGTTAGGTTCGACTTTACTCATTTCAGCCCAATGACGCCTGATGAGCTTGTGCAGGTTGAGATGCTTGTTAACGACTTTATATTAAAGGCACAAGCCGTAACAATGCAGGAAATGCCTATTGAGGAAGCAAAGAAAATGGGCGCTATGATGCTGTTCGGCGAAAAATACGGTGATATTGTCCGCGTAGTAAAATGCGGCGACTTTTCTACCGAATTCTGCGGCGGTACTCATGTTTCAAACAGCGGCCAGCTTGGTTTGTTCAAGATTATCAGCGAATCCTCGGTAGCCGCAGGTGTAAGAAGAATTACCGCCTACACAGGTCTTGGCTTGCTTAATTATGTAAATACAAACGAAGCCCTTGTACGCTTTGTTGCATCTGCTCTTAAAACAAGCAATAACAGCATTGACGGCAGATTATCCTCGCTTATCAGTGAAAGCAAGGAAAAGGAAAAGCAAATTCAAAGGCTCAATGCAGAGCTTACAAAGCTTAAGAATGCCAAGATGTTTTCAGATTCCGTAGAAATCAACGGTATTGAGATTTTTACGGCAAAGATTGAAAACACAACACCCGATGCACTTCGCACAATGGGCGATGATATTCGTGATTCTCATAAAAACGGCGTTGCCGTAATCGCAGGCGTTAACGGTGAAAAAGCAACCATCGTTGCTGTTTGCGGTGACGAAGCGGTTAAGGCGGGCGTTAAAGCAGGCGATGTTGTAAGAGAGGTTGCCAAGCTTGCAGGAGGCGGCGGAGGCGGTCGTCCCACATCTGCTATGGCAGGCGCAAAGGATTTGTCAAAGCTTGACAGCGCGCTTGATGCAACTGTTGAAATTGTTAAAGGTCTTATGCAGTAAGGAGTGGTAACAATGTGCGTTTTTTGTGAAATAATTGCAGGAAATATACCGTCAACTAAGGTGTATGAGGACGATATGATGGTTGCGTTTAAGGACTTAAATCCCGTAGCACCCGTTCATATCCTTGCAGTTCCGAAGGAGCATATAGAATGTGTAAACAGCATAACTGAGCAAAACAGCAAATATGTTGCACATATTTTTGAAAAGCTTCCCGAAATTGCAAAATCCTTGGGAATAGACTCTTACAGAATTATAAACAATTGCGGTGAAGATGCAGGTCAAACCGTTATGCACCTGCATTTCCACCTAATCGGCGGAACGAAATTTGGAGAAAAAATAGTATGAGTAAGGAATATTATGAGTTAAAGGTTGCAGGCTTAACCCGTCAACTTCAAAAATTTGCCGTATCGGATACGCTTGATATCGCCGCATTCATTCTTTTCGGTGATGTTGAGCTTTGCGAATGCTGTGCAAGAGAGCTTCTTGCAAAGGCACCTGAGTTCGACTATATCGTAACCCCGGAGGCAAAGTCAATTCCGCTTGCCTACGAAATGAGCAAGCAGTCCGGTAAGAAATACATAGTTGCCCGTAAGGGAGTAAAGGTGTATATGGATAATCCCGAAAAGGTTTGCGTTACATCAATTACAACCCAAAAGGAGCAAACGCTTTATCTCGGCCACGAGGACGGCGATTTGCTTAAGGGCAAGAGAGTTCTTATTGTTGATGATGTTATTTCAACGGGGGAAAGCCTTAAGGCTTCACAGGCGTTGGTTGAAAAATTTGAAGGCAATATTGTATGCAGCTGTGCTGTTCTTGCAGAGGGCGATGCTGCTGACAGAGATGATATTCTGTTTTTGGAAAAGCTGCCTTTGTTTTTTAAATAAATTTGTGCTGTGAATTATCATCCGATGGTATGGTTATAATACCATTGGGTGATTTTTTTATGCAAAAAAAGGATAACAGAAAAGTTGCAATTATAGGATGTGGAATGGTTGGTATGAGCTACGCTTATGCTATGGTCAACCAAAATATTTGCGACGAGCTTGTATTAATCGACATCAATAAGGACAGAGTTCAGGCTGAGGCAGACGATTTATCACAGGGTATGCCCTTTGCACCGAGCTCAATGAAAATATATGCAGGCTCCTATGAGGATTGCCGCGATGCCGATATAGTAACCATTTGTGCAGGCGCTCCTCAGGAAAAGGGAGAAACGCGCCGAGATTTGCTTCAGAAAAACTATAAGGTGCTTCAATCCATTGTTAATCCTGTGGTAAAAAGCGGCTTTGACGGCGTATTTTTGGTTGCTTCAAATCCCGTTGATGTTATGACGCAGACGGTGTATGAGCTTTCCGGATTTCCGTCGGGCAGGGTTGTAGGCTCGGGCACCTCGCTTGATTCTGCACGATTAAGACATATGATGAGCGATTATTTTAAAATCAATCCGCGAAATGTGCACGCCTATGTTATAGGTGAGCACGGCGACAGCGAGTTTGTTGCGTGGAGCAATGCCTATATATCCGTTAAGCCTATCATTCAAATGGACAACAGCCAAAAGGTTATTGAGGATATGCAGAAAATTGCTTTGTCTGTTCGCGATACCGCTTATTCCATTATTGCCTCCAAGGGTGCAACTTATTATGCAATCGGTATGGTGCTGACCCGATTATCAAGAGCAATTCTGTTTGATGAAAACAGCGTGTTCACCGTTTCAACAATGCTTCACGGCGAATACGGCGAAAAGGGCGTATATATCGGCGTACCCTCCGTTGTAAACCGTAACGGCGTTCGCGAAATTCTTAATATGACCCTGTCCGACGAGGAAAAGGAGCTGTTTAGGCGCAGTGTTACGATAGTCAGGGAAATGCTCAGGGAAATAGAGCTTTAACTAAATTATATATTTTGTATTGAAAAAATATATAATTAATGTTAAAATATAATGTGGTATTTTGGGCATAATAAACACGGGGTGCTGTTATGCCTGAAGAAAATACCGAAGAAAATGAAAATATCGAAACTCAAGAAGAAGCGTCAGCCTTTGAGACAGGCTCAATTACCGTAAAAAAGGGCGGACATTTTATCCATTGCCTAACAATTATCGGTCAAATAGAAGGACATTACATTTTGCCGTCTCAAAACAAAACAACAAAATACGAGCACGTTATTCCTCAGCTTGTTGCCATTGAGGAGAGCAAGGATATTGACGGACTGTTAATCATTCTTAATACCGTGGGCGGAGACGTTGAAGCAGGACTTGCTATCGCAGAGCTTCTCTCAACTATGAAAACTCCTACCGTGTCCTTGGTATTGGGCGGAGGACATTCAATAGGCGTTCCGCTTGCCGTAAGCTGTGAGCATAGCTTTATTGTTCCGTCGGCTACAATGACCGTGCATCCCGTTCGTATGAACGGAACGATACTCGGCATACCGCAAACGCTTTCGTATTTTGAAAAAATGCAGGACAGAATAGTTAATTTCGTGGAATCAAATTCGCAGATTTGTGCAGAAGATTTCAGAAGGCTTATGATGAAAACGGGCGAGCTTGTTTTGGATGTAGGAACGGTGCTCGACGGCGCTGAGGCAGTTAAGTGCGGACTTATCGATGAGCTTGGCGGATTAAGTGATGCCCTGACTTATCTTGACCGCATTATCCAAAGGGAGAATGACGATGCTTCACACGATAATTGATTATAACGATATTTTTTACAACGATATCAACCCAAAACAGAATATCTGCCGTTCGTCAAATCCCTACGACTATATTCGTTTAGGCTATTGTATTGATAACGCAAATCTTTTCGGAGGAAAAAATAATGTCAGTTTTAACTGCTGTTTTTCAGGCAATATTTCAGACAATATGCTGGATATTGCCCATAAGTGAATCTGCACATTCGTCTGTGTTTCACGATTTTTCAAATCGCCTGAGCGGTGAATGCTCATCGCTTACAGGCATTGTACATATAGGAATCGCGTTCGGAATTATTCTTGCGCTCGGCAGGATGTTTCTTACCTTGACAAAGGAATTTATAGGCTCCGTTACGGATTTAGTTAAAAGAAATACTTCTTCAAATCCAAGGCCGGCACGAAGCTTTATGCTTATGAGCCTTATATCTTTTTTGCCTATGATTGTCCTGCTTGTTCCGACAGGCAACGGCAACACGCTATACAGCCTTCTTAGGACAAGCCAGCATAACGGAACCTTGCTTGACGACGGCATATTCTTGGCGCTTACAGGCGTTTTGGTGCTTCTTGTTACAAGATGCTTAAGTCTTGCAAGAAATAACAAAAACATAACTGTTGCTTCAGCCGTTGCAGTAGGCGTTGCAAGCATCTTTTTAATCAGCGTATCGGGACTATCGCTTGTTTTGGGAGTTATCGCAATACTTATGCTTATGGGCGTGTCAAAAAAGCTCAGCTACCGATATGCTATGGTTTTAAGCGTTCCCGTGTTGACGGTTATGGGCATTTCGGAAATAGTTACATCGGTAACAAAAATAAATGTTGTCAGTGCAATTATCGGCGCAGTTATTTCCGTTGCAGTCAGCTATTTCTTAACCAATGCTTTAAGAGCGTTGATAAACAAAAACAATATAAAATATTTCGGCTATTACGATATTTCCCTTGGCGCAATCATCGCGGTTGTCGGAATATTTGAACTGATATTAAGATAATTTGGAAGGTATTATGGCTAATAACAAAAAGAATTCTCAAAAAGCAAATAAGCAGACATCCTCTGCTCCTAAAAGGAATAAGCCGGTGCGTCTTTCTCCCAAGCAGCTTGAGGAGATTGAAGCCCAGCAAAGAGAAATGGACGAAAAGCAAAGGGAAGACCAAAACAGAATTTTAAGCGTTGTCATTTTTGCACTGTCTGTTTTGTTTTTCTTTGTTGCCGTTATAAGCGGCGACGGCATATGGAACATTGTACATAATTTCTATATCGGCTTGTTCGGTTGGCTTGCAAGCATAATATTGCCTTTGCTATGCCTTATTTATTCCGTTATGTTCAACATCAAAAAGGCAAAAAGAAATATGACACCCGAGGCAATAGCCATTCTTATTCTTGTTCTCCTCGTGTCAACCTTTATCCATGTTGTTGAAAACCAAAACGGAAGCGATTTCGTTCAAACCGTAAAGAATGCATATTTAGACGCCCCTACTATGTTCAACGGCGGATTGTTCGGCGGAGTATTGGGCTGGCTCCTTCTCACTATGGGTAAGGCTCCTGCAATTATCATAGATATTCTGCTTGCAGTCGTTATTATTATGCTTCTGCTTCGTGTTACGGTTGACCAGTTTTTCAAGGGCACGGCAAAGCCTGTCAAGAAGGTTGTTGAAAAGGCAACCCCTTATATTGAGGAACGCAGAGAGCGCCGCAGAGCCGCCGATATTGATGTTTATCTCGACGAGGAAACTCCTTTCCCTAACGAAAGCGAAAAAACGAAAAAGGGCAAGCGTAAAAGGTCTGAGGCCGATGAAACGGAAAATGACGGTCAGGAGACGGACGAGTATTCAAAAATCATAAACGAAATTAATGCTTCTGCAAAGCGCAACAGAGCACAGAGAGAGCATACAAAGACAATCGACGAAATCGTAGAGGACGCAAGCAATAAGGAAAAAATCAAAAAGCCGGAGCCTCCTGCCGAGGAATTTGTCGTTACTCAAGAGGATATGAACTCAACCGTTAAGGAGTATCGTCTGCCGTCGGTTGAGCTTTTAAAGCCGGCAAAGCATAAATCTCCAAAGGATGTTTCAAATGAGCTGAAAAGCAATGCCGAGCTTCTTGTTGATACTCTCGCTTCGTTTGGCGTGCAGGCAGAAATTACCGATATTTCACGAGGACCGACAGTAACCCGATACGAGCTGAAGCCCGCTTCAGGCGTTCGTATTTCAAAAATCACAAATTTGGCGGATGATATTGCGCTTAACTTAGCCGCCGTAAATGTTCGTATTGAGGCTCCCATTCCCGGTAAAGCGGCTGTGGGTATAGAGCTTCCTAACACAAACAAAAACACGGTGTCTATGCGTGAGCTTATAGATACTCCCGATTTCAGCGCACAAAAATCCATATTGTCGGCAGGTCTTGGCAAGGATATCGCAGGTAAAACAGTTTATTGCGACCTTGCAAAAATGCCTCATCTGCTTATCGCAGGTACAACAGGCTCGGGTAAATCGGTATGTATGAACTCAATTATTGTGTCCATATTGTACCGTGCGAAGCCGTCCGATGTTAAGCTTTTGATGATTGATCCCAAGAAGGTAGAGTTTTCAAAGTATGAAAATATACCGCATCTTCTTGTTCCCGTTGTTACGGACCCACGTAAAGCCTCAGGTGCATTAGGATGGGCTGTCTCGGAGATGCTTAACCGTTATCAGAAATTCAGCGATACGGGCGTAAGGGATATCGCAGGCTACAACAAATATGTTGAAAAGCATCCCGATATGGAAAAAATGCCGAAGATTGTAATATGCATCGACGAGCTTGCCGACTTGATGATGGCGGCTCCGAAGGAGGTAGAGGACTCTATCTGCCGTCTTGCACAGATGGCTCGTGCCGCAGGTATGCATCTTGTTATTGCAACTCAGCGTCCGTCAGTTGATGTTATTACAGGTCTTATTAAGGCAAATATCTCCTCCCGTATTGCCTTAACCGTTTCATCTGCGATAGATTCAAGAACCATTCTTGATTCGGCAGGTGCCGAAAAGCTTTTGGGACAGGGCGATATGCTCTATTCGCCTATCGGCTCAAGCAAGCCGCTTCGTGTTCAGGGCTGTTATATCAGCGACGAAGAGGTTGAGGAGCTTTGCGAGTTTATTAAAAATCAGGGCGAAAGCGAATACAGCGAGGAAATCCAAAAGGAAATTGAGGATAAGGCGGCACAGGAAAAGGGCTCAAGCAAATTTACCGATGACGGTGATACCCGCGAAAGCCTTGACCCGTTGTTTGAGGACGCCGTAGATGTTGTTCTTGAAACCGGTAAGGCTTCAACCTCATTCCTTCAAAGAAAGCTCGGAGTAGGCTATTCACGAGGCTCAAAGATTATGGACCAAATGGAAGAAAAGGGCATAATCGGAGCACAGGACGGCGCAAAGCCGAGAAAAATATTGATTAATCAACAGCAATGGATTCAAATTAAAGCGCAGGGACCTGCCCCCGATTTCACGGCAGAAAATACCGAGCAGATGAACTTTAATGATACCTTTGATGTAATAGATAACCAAGATAACCAAGATAACAACGGAGAGCTTTGATGGAACGTTTCCTTCCCGTAAACAAAAAGGATATGTATGAGTTAGGCTGGGATAGGCCGGATTTTGTCTATATTTCCGGCGATGCCTATGTTGACCATCCCTCCTTTGGCGCAAGCATAATAACAAGAGTGCTTGAAGCCAAGGGCTACAAGGTTGCGTTTCTTTCACAGCCCGACTGGCACTCTGATAAGGATTTTACACAGTTTGGAAAACCCCGTCTCGGCTTCTTTATCTCAAGCGGTAATATCGATTCTATGGTGGCGCATTACACCGTTGCAAAAAAGCCTCGCTCGGTTGACGCTTATACAGGAGGCGGAGCTATGGGAAAGCGCCCGGACCGTGCAGTTATTGTTTATTCAAGCATTGTCAAACGCCTTTATCCCGACAGTCCTGTAATTATCGGAGGACTTGAGGCGTCGCTTCGCCGTTTTGCTCATTACGATTATTGGGATGATGCCGTAAGACCGTCAATTCTGCTTGATTCTAAGGCAGATTTGCTAACCTTCGGTATGGGCGAAAATCAAACCATTGAAATTGCTCAAAGGCTTGATGCAGGCGAAAGCATTAACACAATGCACGATATTCTCGGCACGGTTTATGCCGTTGATACTAAGGACACCCCATATACAGGTGTTGAATGTCCGTCGTTTGAAAATGTTACTTCTTCAAAGAAGGAATATGCAAAGGCGTCCCGTATTCAGCAGGACGAGCAGGACCATATTCGCGGTAGGCTGATAAAGCAAAAGCACGGCAAAAAAATGGTTGTTCAAAATCCGCCTATGCCGCCTTTAACAACACCCGAGCTCGACTGGGTTTATTCGCTCGGCTATATGAGAGCATACCATCCTATGTATGAGGCACAGGGCGGTGTTCCGGGTATTCAGGAGGTCGAGTTTTCCATAACTCATAACCGTGGATGCTTCGGAGCCTGCAATTTCTGTTCCATTGCATTCCACCAAGGCAGATATATTACAACAAGAAGCAAAAAAAGCATTATGGTCGAGGCTGAAAAGCTAACCCGAATGCCTAACTTTAAGGGCTATATTCACGATATAGGCGGACCTACCGCCAATTTCCGCCAGCCCTCGTGCGAATTACAAAAGGAGCACGGCTTATGCAAGGGAAAAAAGTGCCTTGCACCCAAGCCTTGCAAAAATCTTTATGCAAACCACGAGGAATATCTCGATATTTTGCGCAGTGTAAGAGAATTGCCTAATGTTAAAAAGGTATTTATCCGTTCGGGCATAAGGTATGATTATCTTTTGCAGGATAGGGACGACAGCTTTTTCAGAGAATTGGTTGAGCATCATGTTTCAGGTCAGCTCAAGGTGGCTCCCGAGCATTGCTCGGCGGCAGTGCTCGACAAAATGGGTAAGCCTCATATAGAGGCGTATATCGAATTTTCAAAGCGATATTTTGAATATACGGGAGAGGTTAATAAGGAGCAGTATCTCGTGCCTTATTTGATGTCAAGTCATCCCGGATCAACCCTAAATGATGCCATCGATTTGGCATTGTTTTTAAAGAAAAATCATATAAGACCCGAGCAGGTACAGGATTTCTATCCTACTCCGGGTACTATCTCAACAACTATGTTTTACACGGGCCTTGACCCCTATACAATGCAGGAGGTTTATTCTGCAAAATCTCCTCATGACAAGGCGCTTCAAAGAGCCCTGCTTCAGTATTATAATCCTAAAAATTATGCCCTTGTGGAAGAAGCATTAAAAAAGGCAAGGCGCTATGATTTGATAGGCTTTGGGGATAAATGCCTTGTAAAGCCAACACAGCAGTTAAGGCAAAATCAAGGTAATCCCAACCGTCAAAGAAGCAGAGCAGGAAACAGGAGTAACAGTAAGAGAAGATAATGAAGGACAGCAAAAGACAGACTATGCTTATGGTTGGAGTCGCTATGCTTATTATGTCTGCCATTATGATTTATGTGGCCTTATCGGGTCCAAAGGTATATGACAGCACAGAAAACGACACCCCAACCTCAGGCACAAATCAGGTTACCCAAGTAAAAACAGACTCAGAGCTTTATACCGCAAAAAATGAGGTCAGCTTTCCCGTTAATCTTAATACGGCAAGCGTTGACGAGCTTTCTGCAATAGACGGCATCGGAGAGAAAAGGGCAAGTGATATCGTAGCCTACCGTCAGGTCATAGGCAGGTATAAATCCGTTGAAGAAATAAAGAATATTAAGGGCATAGGTGACAGCCTGTACAATCAGGTTGCGCCTTATTTAACCGTATGAAGCAGGCTTTCAACAAAATTCTATATGCTCTTTTTCCCAAAAGGTGCGAATTTTGCGGAGATGTTATTTCTCCTTGGGAGACAAGGTGCGATAAATGCCGCCTTAATGTTCGCATAGAGGGCGAAGTCTGTGCAGAGTGCGGTCTTGATAAAGACTCCTGTAAATGCAGAAAAAGAAAGGGCGACAGGCCCGATTACGACGCAGTTATTGCGCCGTATAGGTATCAGAGAAATGTTGAAATTGCTGTTCATAGGTTCAAATTCGGCGGTTATACCGAGCTTGCAGATGCTTTTTCAAGAGATATGGCAGAGCTTGTTAAGCAGAAATACGGTGATGTTGCTTTTGACGCAGTTGCATATGTTCCTATCTCAAAGGCTCGTGAGAAAAAGCGTGGCTATAATCAATCGTTGCTTTTGGCACAGGGCATAGCAAATGCCTTGAATATTTCGCTCGAGAATGTCTTTTATAAGGCATACGAGGGGCCGGCACAGCGTAACCTTTCCGCCCGTCAGCGCAGTGCAAATGTGTTCGGTGCCTTTGATATTAACGAGAACATAAATCCAAACGGGAAAATCTATCTTTTGGTAGATGATGTAAAAACAACGGGTGCAACCCTGTCGGAGTGCGCGGCAGTGCTCAAATCCTACGGCGCCAACGAGGTTTATGCGGTAGCCCTTGCAATTAGATAAACCGTAAAGACCTGCTTTTACAGGCTTTTCAGGCATATAAATTGTTGACATAATTCCTTTGCGGTAATATAATATTTATGATATTTCTGCTTGTAGCACAGCTGGCTAATGCATCAGATTCCGATTCTGAAGATCACGAGTTCGAATCTCGTCAAGCAGACCATTTTTCATAAAAATTGCTGAAATGTAAATATTCAGTAATTTTGTGGAATTATAATTAGTGAAATATTTTAAAGGAGGGCTTATTATGGCTAATAAGTATGCAGGAACACAAACCGAGAAAAATCTGAGAGCCGCTTTTTCAGGCGAGTCAGAGGCAAGAAATAAATATACCTATTTTGCTTCTGTTGCAAAAAAGGAAGGCTACGAGCAAATTGCCGCACTGTTTTTGAAGACGGCAAATAACGAAAAGGAGCATGCAAAGCTTTGGTTCAAGGAGCTCGAGGGCCTCGGAAATACACTTGCAAATCTTGAAAGCGCCGCAGAAGGCGAAAACTACGAATGGACAGATATGTATGAGGGCTTTGCTAAAACAGCAGAGGAGGAAGGCTTTACAGAGTTAGCTGCAAGATTCCGTGCTGTCGGCGCTATCGAAAAGGAGCACGAGGAAAGATACCGTGCACTCATCAAAAATATCGAAACCTCAAAGGTATTTGAAAAGAGCGAGGTTAAGGTATGGGAATGCCGTAACTGCGGTCATATTGTTGTAGGCACAAAGGCACCGCTTGTTTGCCCTGTTTGCGCACATCCGCAGAGCTTCTTTGAAATTAAGGAAGAAAACTATTAATATTTAAACTTCTAAACCGTTGCCGAGTGCAACGGTTTTTTTATAATATATTTAATTATAATATTCTGTAACCAATATTTAACTTGACTTTTAATATAAATTATTAGATACTATAATCAGCATATTATGTGAATTGAGGTGCTATATGGGAATAAGCAATATTATTAATCTGCTTGGCGGTCTGGGATTGTTTCTTTTCGGAATGAAATATATGTCGGACGGATTAAATCAGGTAGCAGGAAATAAAATGAAAAACCTGCTTGAAAAGCTAACAAGAAACAGATTTAAGGGATTTCTTTTAGGCGTTTTTGTTACAGCCATAATTCAGTCCTCCTCTGCCACAACCGTAATGCTTATGGGCTTTTTGAATGCCGGTATTATGGATTTGGCACAGGCTACGGGTGTAATTATCGGCGCAAATATAGGTACAACCATTACTGCCATTCTCATCACCTTTAAGATGGATACCATTGCGCCTATTTGCATTACCATAGGTGCAATAATGGCTCTGTTCTCTAAAAAACAGACTCAAAGATATGTAGGTCAGATAATACTCGGCTTCGGTATTTTGTTCTTCGGCTTAAAATATATGAGCGGAGATTCTGCTATGGGTGCGCTTAAATCAAGCGCCGCATTTCAGGGCTTTATTTCCACCGCAAACAATCCTGTTTTGGGGCTTGTTATCGGTATCATTATGTGCTCTGTTCTTCAGTCATCAAGCGCCGCTATCGGCGTTTTGCAGGTTCTTGCGGCTCAGGGCTTAATGCCGCTTGAATTTGCAATTTACCTTATCATCGGTGTAAATGTCGGCTCGGCAACTCCGTTGTTCATTTCTGCCATAGGCGCTAAAACAAATGCAAAGCGTGCCGCAGTAGTTTATTTCATATTCGATTTCGTAGGTATGCTCATCTTCACGCCTATTGCTCTGCTGACGCCTTTCACCTCATGGGTAAGCTCCTTCTCGGAAAACGGCTCGGTTCAGGTTGCGGCAGCTCACATAATCTTTAAGGTAGTCACAGCCTTCGTTCTTTTGCCGTTTGTAAGCGTTATCGTTAAAATCAGCCAAAGGATTGTTAGGGAGCGTGAGCACGATACGGCATTGCGCTTTACATATATCGATAAGAAAATCAGCAACAACACCTTCTCAACTGCTATTCAAATCGGCAGAGAGGTTGAGCGTATGGCAAAGCTTGTGCGCGAAAACTTCATTATGGCGTGCGATGGATTTTTGAATACCGACGACAGCAATAAGCGTAAAATCGAAGAAAACGAAGAGCTTATCAATTGGCTTAATCACAGCATTACCGACTTTGTTGTTACCATAACTCCGAGAAGCCTCAGCGGTGATGTTTCGGAATATTTCGGTAAGATATTCCATGTTGTAAACGACCTTGAAAGAATAGGCGACCACGCAATCAATATTATTCAGCGCACTGTTCAGGCTAAGGATAACGATTTAGGCTTTACCCAAGACGGCTTAAACGAATTTAAAGAGATTTACGAAAAGGATTTGGAGCTTTTTGACAGAGCAATGAATGCCTTTGTAAATAAGCATCTCACCGATGCAGAGGAGCATGAGCTTCATTTCATCGAGGACACTATTGACGCACTTACCCTGCAGGCACAGGATAACCATGTTGAGCGTCTTCGCGAGAAAAAATGCCACACCTCCTCAGGTGTTGTTTACACAAAGGTATTGCAGGACCTTGAAAGAGTGGGCGACCATTCCTACAATATTGCTTGGGCTGCGAGAAAAGATAAGGAATTAATCAGACAGATATAGATTTATGAAGGACAGACGAACACGGCTTGACAAACTAAACACGCTTTTATTCGGAAAGGATTTGCGCATTACTAAGGGCGACCCCTTTCCCCGTGTTTATGATTATGACTATTCCTCCTATTATCCCGAGGATGATTATATCAGCAATCAGGAATTGCCAAAGGGTGAAATATTTGATATAAAATTCTACGGTGCAAATCCAAATAACGCCGACAACGCTCCGTTTATCAATAGGGCTGTTGAGGAAGCCTCAAGGGTTGGCGGTACGGTTTTGGTTTCGGGTGGGGATTTCACCTGCACAACCGTAGAATTAAAATCCAATGTAACCCTGTTTATTGAGCGTGGCTCATCTCTTTGTGCAAACACTACGGGAGAGGGCTACAACCACTTAGGCATCGTTCACGCAAACGGTGCAGATAATATAACCCTGACGGGCGGAGGCAAGATTAAGGGTAACGGCGAATATTTTGGCAGAAAGCCGTTGCTCGATGCAAATGTAACCGAGCATCCCGAGGTTATAGATGTTATAGAAATGCGCAAAACATACAGGGCACAGCTTCGCTTTGCCCATGAAAGCAAATACGGCGGTGCTGTGTATTTTAAAAGCTGTACTAATGTTAATGCATATAATTGTATTATCGAAAACAGCGCCCACTGGACATTCAGAATAGAGAATTGCAATTCGGTTAATATATCCGATTTTGTTATCAACAATAACCGAAATGTTGCAAATGCCGACGGATTTGATATTGCAGGCTCCTGTAATTTAAGCATAAAGCATTGCTTTGTTTCAACTGCGGATGACGGTATCTGCATCAAAAATGCCGTCTGGCTCGGAAATACGGGCAAAATGGAAAATATTTATATTTCCGATTGCGAGGTTATATCTCGCTGTAATGCGTTTAAAATCGGCACGGAAACCACATACGATATTTCCGATGTAACGGTTGAAGGCTGCAAATTCTTTATGACCGACCTTTATCCCGGCTCGGTAAGCGGAATTTCCATAGAATCGGCAGACGGAGCAAGGGTATCTAATATTACCGTAAAAAACATTACTATGGACAGAGTAACCTGTCCCGTGTTTATCCGTCTTTGCAACAGAAACCGTGCGGCTGAGGTTGACGCAAAAAGTGCAAATGCCGTAGAGTTCGGCAAAAAAAGGGAAAAGGCTTCAAGCGCCGACAGGGATGAATTTGATATGCGCGGCGAGATGAGTGATATTCGCATAGAAAACATATCGGCAACCGGTGTTGAAGTTCCTGTTATTGTTGCAGGCTTTAAACAAAACAGAAGCACAAAATATGTTACAAATGTAATTTTGAAAAATTTTGATTTAACATATGCTCCGTATAAGGAAGTGTATGACAAACGAAGCTTTATTCCGGAATACAGCGATGTTTATCCGGAATCGTGGAGATTCAGAAATCTTCCGTCGTATGCAATTTGGGCAAGACATGTAAAAAATCTTATTCTGCTTGATTTCAACTGTTCAACCCCAAAAAGCACATGGAAAGAAAAATTTATTATGGAAGATGTAATTTGAGGTGTATTATGAGTAGTATCGTTGATGTAATTAATCATTTTTCATTTAAGGGAAATTATGTGTCCTATAACGAATTCGGCTCGGGACATATCAACAAAACCTATATCGTAAATTTTGATGATGACGGTATGGAGAGAAACTATATTCTTCAGCAAATCAACAACAATGTGTTTAAAAATGTTGATGAGCTTATGAAAAATGTTTTCTCCGTAACATCATATTTAAGAGGCGTTATTAAGGAATACGGCGGCGATCCCGACAGGGAAACCCTGCACTACATTAAAACCAAGGACGGTGAAAGATATTATATCGACGATGAGGGACGCTTTTTCCGTTCGTATATTTTCGTAAGAGATTCTATCAGCTATGACAGTGCAGATACACCAGAGGTATTTAAATCGAGCGGTATTGCCTTCGGACGCTTTCAAAGGCTTCTTGCCGACTTTGATGTTGATGTGCTCACGGAAACCATTCCTCATTTCCACGACACAGGCTGGAGATATGAAAATGAGTTTTTGCCTGCCGTAGAAAACAATTTGTCCGGCAGACTTAATGATTGTATAAAAGAGGTTGAGGAGGTCATTTCGTATGCCGATGAAATGACCGTGCTTACCGACTTGATTGCAAGCGGCGACCTGCCGCTGAGAGTAACTCATAACGACACAAAGTTAAATAATGTTATGTTCGATAAGGACAGTAAAAAATGCGTCTGCGTAATCGATTTGGATACGGTTATGCCGGGCTTGGCGCTTTACGATTTCGGCGACTCTATAAGATTCGGCGCAAGCACAGCGGCAGAGGACGAAGCCGATTTAGACAAGGTAGAAATGGATATAAGCTATTTTAAGGCTTATGCCGAGGGCTTTTTACAGGAAGCAGGAGATGCCTTAAATCAGTGCGAAAAGGATAATCTTGCATTTGCCGCAAAGATTATGACCCTCGAGTGCGGTATGCGCTTCTTAACGGATTATATCAACGGCGATACATACTTTAAGGTTGCTTATCCCGAGCATAATTTGGTTCGTGCAAGAAATCAGCTAAAGCTTGTTAGGGATATGAACAAAAAAATGGACGAGATGCAGGAAATCATTAAAAATATTTAAGGGGCGTATATCGCCCCTATTTGTTAGATATGGCTATTAATAAAAACGACGATATCAAACTGAATATAGAAGCTATGACAAGCGAGGGCTCCGCCGTTGGCCGTTACAACGGTATGGCTGTGTTTGTGAGAGGCGCAGTAGCAGGGGACGAAATCATTGCCCATATTATAAAAACCTCTAAGCGATATGCTGTCGGAATTGTTAAGGAAATCATCACCCCGTCACCCTCCCGTATCGAAAGCGATTGCGAGGTGTCAAGCCGATGCGGAGGCTGTTCGTTTAGGAATATGACCTACGAGGAGGAGCTTAAATATAAGAAAAGCAGGGTTGAGGATGCGCTTGTCCGTATCGGGCATATAGAGACAAGGGTAAATGATGTTGTGGGTGCTCAAAGCATAAACCGCTATCGCAACAAAGCGCAATATCCTGTGGAAATTTACGACGGCGTACTCACAGCAGGCTTTTATGCCTACAAAAGCCATCGCGTTATTCCGTGTATGAGCTGTGCATTACAGCCTGTGGAGTTTGAGGCTATCCTTGAGGCATTTGCCGTTTGGGTTAAGGCAAATGATATTACTTCGTATGACGAAAAAACAGGCAAGGGTGTCCTGCGACATATCTATATCCGTAAAGCGTTTGCAACAGGGGAGATTATGGTATGTGCCGTAATCAATTGCGACAGCCTGCCAAACAGCGAAATGCTGATAACCGAGCTGATTAAAATTGACGGCGTAAAATCAATATGCTTTAATGTCAACAGAGAAAATACAAATGTTATTTTAGGCAAAAAAACAAAGGTAATTTTCGGCTCGCCTACAATAACCGATAAGCTTCTCGGAAAAAGCTTTGTTATTTCGCCCGAATCCTTTTATCAGGTCAATCACGACCAGTGCGAAAGGCTGTATTCCAAGGCTTGCGAGTATGCACAGCTTACGGGCAACGAAACCGTTGTTGATTTGTATTGCGGCGCAGGTACAATAGGCTTAACCCTGTCCGATAATGCAAGGACGGTTTTCGGCATTGAAATAGTTAAACAGGCTGTTGAGAATGCAAAAATAAATGCAAAAATAAATAATATCACAAATGCCGAATTCTTTTGCGGTGACGCATACGAGGGCGCAAAGGAACTTAAAAAAAGGGGAATATCTCCCGACGTTGTTGTTCTTGACCCACCGAGAAAGGGCTGTCAAAGGGAGCTTTTCGACATCATCGAGGGTATGAACCCAAGTCGTATTGTTTATGTTTCCTGCGACGCTTCAACTCTTGCAAGGGATTTGCAGATTTTACAGGAAAATGGCTACAAAACCATAGAGGCAACCCCGTTTGACCTGTTCCCACGCACACCCCATGTCGAAACCGTGGCACTTTTGGAAAGAACCGAAGGTTAGTCAAGCATATATCAGTGCGTGCTGTAAATACATAATTTTAATATATAATATTGATTTTTATTTTATTTATGGTAAAATGTTATTAAGAGAAATATGTTCAACCGTAATAAGCTGAGCATATTTGAATATGAGCCAGCTTCCCCTCATTTCAATGGAAGTATAATGATGAGAGGTAAAGACTTTTATGAATTATGATGTAATCATTATCGGTGCAGGACCGGGAGGTATTTTTTCTGCATACGAATTAATCGAGAAAAAGCCAAATCTTAAAATTGCAGTATTTGAAGCAGGTAATCCGCTTGCTAAAAGAAAATGTCCTATCGACGGCGAGAAAATAAAATCCTGTATTCATTGCAAAACCTGCGCTATTATGAGCGGCTTCGGCGGCGCCGGTGCATTTTCCGACGGAAAATACAATATTACTAACGATTTCGGCGGTACGCTATACGAATATATCGGAAAGAAAAAGGCAATCGACCTTATGCGATATGTCGATGATATTAATATGAAATTCGGCGGAAGCGAATGTAAGCTGTATTCGACAGCGGGCTCGCAGTTTAAAAAGCTTTGTATGCAAAATCAGCTTAATCTGCTTGATGCCTCCGTAAGACATCTCGGCACGGATATAAACTATATTGTGCTTGAAAATATTTTCGCAGAGCTTAAGGACAAGGCGGATTGGTTTTTCAATACGCATGTTGACAATGTTGAAAAAATTACGGACGGCTATAAAATTGATACAAAGGACGGCGAATACACCTGTAAGGAGTGTATTATTTCCGTCGGCAGAAGCGGTAGCAAATGGATGGAGGGTGTTTGTCAGAACCTTGGCATAAAAACTCTCTCAAACCGTGTTGATATCGGTGTTCGTGTTGAGCTTCCTGCTGTTATATTCTCACATCTTACGGACGAGCTTTACGAAAGCAAAATTGTTTACAGAACCAAAAACTACGAGGACCAGGTTCGGACCTTCTGTATGAATCCGAAGGGAAGCGTAGTAAACGAAAACACAAACGGCATCGTTACGGTTAACGGTCATTCCTTTGAGGACCCTGCAAAGCAAACCGAAAATACTAATTTTGCCCTGCTTGTGTCAAAGCATTTTTCCGAGCCGTTTAAGGACAGCAACGGCTACGGCGAAAGCATAGCAAGGCTGTCGAATATGCTTGGCGGCGGTGTTATTGTTCAGCGCTTCGGCGATTTGGTAAGCGGCAGAAGAAGCAATCCGAAGCGAATTCAGGAGGGGCTTGTTGAGCCTACATTGTCTGCTACGCCGGGCGATTTGTCGCTTGTTCTTCCAAAACGAATTTTGGACGGCATTATTGAGATGATTTACGCTCTTGATAAAATTGCTCCGGGTACGGCAAATCCCGACACGCTTTTATACGGCGTTGAGGTAAAATTCTATAATATGGAAGTTGAAATAGACTCTAATTTGGAAACCGTGCATAAGGGACTGTATGTTATCGGAGACGGCTCGGGTGTTACCCACTCTCTTTCACACGCCTCTGCAAGCGGTATATTTGTTGCACGACAGATTATGGAAAAATATGAAAATTAATTTTGAAAGGTGTATATTATGAAACTCAAAAAGGGAATTGTGTTAGGAAACATTGACGGACAGGATTTTGCCATTGCAACAGGCAAGCTTACCGAGGAGGTATCCGGTCTTATCAACAACAACGAAACTGCTAATTTCATTTTTAAGCTTCTTCAAAAGGAGCAAACCGAGGAGAGCATTGTTGACGCTATGTGCAACAGATATGACGCTCCGAGAGAGGTTATTCAGGCAGATGTTAAGGAGCTTTTGGAAAAGCTTGATTCATACGGAATTTTAGACTAATCGGAGACACAATATGATAAAAACAGGGGACAGGGAAAAGGATTATTTGCTCTACCTCATCCGTTGTGCTTTAAAGCAGGAGGATGCAAAGGCACCCGAGGAGGAGATTAATACCGAACGATTGCTAAGGCTTGCCGTAAAACAGCAGGTTTATACAATCGTGCTTCCAAGCCTCGAAAAGCTGGATATTTTGCCTGAGGAGGAAAAGGAAACCTGGCGCGCCCAAAAGCTGAGCGAAATCAGAAAAAATCTTATCATCAATTCTGCCCGCGAAGCCTTGATTGCAGAATTAGAGGAAAAAGGAATTAAGTATATCTTCACAAAGGGACTTGTTATCAGAGATTATTATCCCAACTCTCTTATGAGGCAAATGAGCGATAACGATATTCTTTATGACGAGTCCAAAAGGGATGAATTGTTTAAGGTTATGGAGGAGCAGGGCTTTTACCTTGCTGGAACACAGGAATCCTCCGACGATTTCTTTAAAGCTCCGTTTATATCAATGGAGATGCATAAAAGGCTTTTCACCACTAACGGCGAATTTACTGCTTATTTGGATTTGTGGAAAAAGGCCGAAAGGGCGCAGGACAGCGAATATAGATACATTATTTCACCCGACGACAATTATGTTTATTCTCTTGCTCATATGTATAAGCATTACACAACCTCGGGCTGCGGCATAAGATTTCTCTGCGATATGTATTTGCTTCATTACAGCGACGACAAGCTCGATTTTGATTATATCAATTCAAAACTTGAGGAGCTTGGCATTGCAGAATTCAGCAAAGGTGTTATGAGCCTTGTTGACGCTGTTTTTAATGATAATAAAGCAACCGAACAAAACAAAAGGCTTTTGGCAGAGGTCTTTGCAGGTGGTGTGTTCGGCATTGGAAAATCCCTGCAGGAAAGCATCAGTGATAACGGCGGAAAGCTCGGCTATTTGTGGCGTAAGCTGTTCCCAAGCGTAGAATTTATGAAGCGAAATTATGAGATTTTGCAGAATAAACCGTATTTGCTTTTGCCATATTATGTTAAGCATTTCTTTTTAAGATATAAAAATAAGGGCGACAAAGCCAAGAAAGAATTAAAAAATGTGTTGAAATCTTAGGGCATAATGCTTTGCCTTATTATTACTGTTACCATAGGAGGAAATCTTGTCAGTAAACAAGGACAATATCAGAAATTTTTCAATAATTGCACATATCGACCACGGGAAGTCAACTTTGGCAGACAGATTGCTGGAGTTGACATCTTCTGTTCAAAAGCGAGATATGCAGGAGCAGATTTTGGACGATATGGATTTAGAGCGTGAACGCGGTATCACAATTAAGGCTCACGCAGTAAAACTTAATTATAAAGCCAAGGACGGACAGGATTATATATTTAATCTGATAGACACCCCCGGTCACGTCGATTTCAACTATGAGGTATCCCGTTCGCTTGCAGCCTGCGAGGGCGCTATTCTTATCGTAGATGCCTCACAGGGCGTCGAGGCGCAAACCTTAGCCAATACCTATTTGGCTTTGGATCACGACTTGGATATCCTGCCTGTAATAAACAAAATCGACCTGCCTGCAGCCGACCCCGAAAGAGTAGCCGCAGAGGTTGAAGAAATCGTGGGAATACCCTGTATGGACGCACCTCGAATTTCTGCAAAAACAGGCGAAAATGTGGAAGAGGTATTAGAATATATTGTTAATGAAATTTGTCCGCCGGACGGTGACGATAATAAGCCGTTAAAGGCGCTTATCTTTGATTCCGTATATGATTCATACCGTGGCGTAATAGTTTATGTCCGTATCAAAGAGGGCAAAATCAAAGCGGGCGACACAATGCGAATTATGTCAACGGGCGCAGAGTTTAATGTTGTTGAGGTTGGATATATGCGTGCAACCTCTATGGAAAAAGCGCAGGAGCTTACGGCAGGCGAGGTCGGATATATCACAGCCTCAATCAAAACAGTTGGTGATGCCCATGTAGGCGACACAATAACTACTGCCGAAAATCCTGCAAGCGAGGCGCTTCCGGGCTACCGTCAGGTAAATCCTATGGTCTTTTGCGGTCTGTATCCTGCCGACGGCGCAGATTACGAAGCCCTGCGTGACGCACTTGAAAAGCTTCAGCTAAACGACGCATCACTGTCGTATGAGCCGGAAACATCGGGCGCGCTCGGCTTTGGCTTCAGATGCGGATTTTTAGGTCTGCTTCATCTCGAAATAATTCAGGAGCGCCTTGACAGAGAATATAATTTGGACCTTATCGCAACCGTTCCGTCCGTTGTTTATAAGATACATTTAACCGACGGCACTATGGTTGAGATAGATAACCCAACAAATTATCCCGACCCTGCATATATCGATTACAGCGAGGAGCCGTTTGCCGATGCTCATATATATGTTCCGTCGGAATTTGTAGGCACGGTTATGGATATGTGTCAGGAAAAGCGCGGCATATTTAAAAATATGGATTACATTACTCCCGAAAGAGTTGATATCCATTACGAGCTGCCGCTTAACGAAATAATTTACGATTTCTTTGACGCACTCAAATCACGCACAAGAGGATATGCCTCCTTCGACTACGAAATGAAGGATTATCGCAGGTCCGATTTGGTTAAGGTTGATGTAATGCTCAACGGCGATGTTATTGACGCATTATCCTTCATCATCCACCGTGAAAAAGCATATTCCCGTGCAAGAAGAATTGCCGAACAGCTTAAAAAATACATTCCTCGCCATTTGTTCGAAATTCCCATTCAGGTTGCAATAGGCGGTAAGGTTATCGCCAGAGAAACCGTTAAGGCATTGCGCAAGGATGTTCTTGCAAAATGCTACGGCGGTGATGTAACACGAAAAAAGAAGCTTCTTGAAAAACAGAAGGAGGGCAAAAAGCGTATGCGCCAGTTCGGCTCCGTCGAGGTTCCGCAGGAAGCATTTCTTGCCGTTCTTCGCCTCTCCTCTGACGATGAAGACTAAAACGCATAAGTTCTAAAATACCTGCAGAAAATCTGCAGGTATCAGCGTGTAGAAAAAGTCCGATTAATAAATTTCTACACGCTGGCAGACTTCGAGAAATGGAACTGAATATCGTTTTCTTGCGATAATTGCTGTACGATGGTACCGCTTTATCGCAAAAAACGATAAACGCCAAAGGTGGCTTAGATTCGATGTCTAAGCCACCTTTACAATCCCTTCAAGTGCGATGAATCGCACCCACCGTCTCGTCTGCCGGCTCGGTCGGTGCTTCTGCACATTCGTGCAGAGGTCTCCGCCGGAGACCCGCACCCTTTAACAAGGGAGGCATAATAATGGTCTGTTTATTTTTAGTAAGGCGTGTTTCAGACCACTTTATCGACAGTCTGATACCTGCAGAAAATCTGCAGGTATTTTTATATCATAGTGATTTTAAATTTAAAGCTTGCTTGCTCATTTGGCTCAAGTATTGTCATATCGCGCTTTTTCTCAATTATGTCTCCCTCGTCGGAACAGCTCGAAATTCCCGTCCAAGGCTCGAGTGCAACAAAATTTGCCTTGTTGCAGGCGGACCAAACAAGAAGATTGTTCATATCCTGATATTCTATCCTGATGCCCTTGCCTGCCTTTCCCATAAGGGTTGCCGTCTTTGCCTCTATGTCGTCAAATATCATAGCGTCGTTTTCCTCAAACAGCTCGTGTACAAGCTTAATTGTATCCGAGCCGTTTGTTGCAGGATATCGCCTTGTAATATCCACCAAGCCTGTTTCGTGGTCGGGACGCAGAGCTTCTTTTTTTATGCGTTTGTCAAATATAACCCTGTAATCCTCAAACTCCTCACCGTCCGTCAACGGACAGTTAAAAGCGGGATGTCCGCCTATAACAAAAGGCATTCTTTCGTCACCCGTGTTTTTTATTGTATATTGCGTGGTAACGGTGGAGCCTACCAATGTGTATTTTATCTCAAGCTCATAATCAAAAGGGAAGCTCTCCCTTGTTTTCTCGCTTGACCTCTGTATAAAGGTTATGGAGTTTTTGCATTGCTCCTTAACCTTAAACGGATTTATCCTTGCAATTCCGTGTCGCTTCATAACACATTCTTTGCCGAAGGCAACGCCCCTGTTGCTTGGCAAAACGCCTACTATGGGAAAGCATACGGGCGCCTGACCCGACCAGTGCTCCTCGTCGCCCTGCCATAGATATTCCGTACCGTCCTTTATGAGCGATGTCAGCATTGCTCCCTCCTGCAAGGCATATACCCTTGCTTCGTTGCTTGTCAGCTCAAATTTCATACATATCACCCGATTTATATTGAAATATTTTAAAATTTATATATTTCAATTATATCTTAAAATAATATGTATTGCAATATTGAAAAAATGATAATAATGTTATAGAATAAGATTAGAGTATTAAATACTAAAGGAGAATTTGTGATGGATTTATATTCATATATTCATGAGGCAATTTTTGAGGAAAAGGACAAGCATACACGCCTCTACGAGCTTATTTGGTCCGAATTTGAGCAGGACGGCTTTGTTATTACCGACGAAGAGGGAAGGGAAATTGACTCCGTCCTAAAGGCTGTTGCCATTCAAAACCTTATAGGAGAATTTGAATACAGACTCTATGACGAAATCAACGAAACAGGCTTGGAGGATGTTGTCGAGTATCTTCAAAATTTGGGCATCTCAAAGGAAGCGCTGATAGAATACTGCGAGGCCGACGAAAATATAGACACCTATGATGACGATGATGATTTAAAAATCAAAAACGCCCTTGATTACACAACGGAAATAGTCGCCGATAAAATGCTCGAATGCTTTTCTGCACAGGATATATTCAAGTATTTCTTTACGGCAACCTACGATTTCGTTCAGGATTTCACCTTCGATTTTGAGGACACGGACGAATTCCAGGCGTTCGTAGAATCAAATGACGAAAAATTAGAGGAGTATATGGAGGAATATCCGTCCGTATT
>JBJEPH010000107.1:6440-67777 GCA_051881135.1 Eubacterium sp. | reverse complement strand
AGTATATTATTTGAATTTTAAGTTCGGCTTGACTTTAATACACAATATGTAGTATAATCTAACATATGTGTACACTTCTTATGGAGGGATTTAATTGGCGAAAAAGCAAGAATACGGAAACGACAGTATCAAATCGCTTAAGGGCGCAGACAGAGTCAGAAAAAGACCTGCTGTTATTTTCGGCTCGGACGGTATCGAGGGCTGTGAGCATTCCATATTTGAAATTATGTCTAACTCAATAGATGAGGCAAGAGAGGGCTACGGACGCAAAATTATCGTAACCCGTTTTCTTGACGGCTCTGTTGAGGTTCAGGATTTCGGCAGAGGTATTCCTGTTGATTATAACAAAAATGAGGACAAGTATAATTGGGAGCTGTTGTTTTGTGAGCTGTATGCAGGCGGCAAATATGACAACGGCGGTGATAACTATGAGTTTTCGCTCGGTCTTAACGGACTCGGTCTTTGCGCTACGCAATACGCGTCCGAATATATGGATGCGGAAATTAAGTCGGGCGGATTTAAGTACAACCTTCATTTTGAAAACGGCGAAAACATCGGCGGTCTTTCTAAAGAGCCGTACGGAAAGCGCGGAGACACAGGAACTAAAATTAAATGGAAGCCTGATTTAAAGGTGTTTACCGATATTAATGTACCTGTGGAATATTACAGAGAAACTATGAAAAGGCAGGCCATTGTTAACGACGGCATTACCTTTGTTTTTAAAAACCAAATCACTGCTTCTCAGTTTGAAACCGAGGAATACTGCTATGAAAACGGCATAAAGGATTATGTTGTTGAGCTTGCCGGAGATAAGGGGTTCACAACTCCGCAGTATTGGGAGTGCGAAAGAGTCGGCAGGGACAGAGAGGACCTTGACGATTATAAGCTTAAAATTAAGGCGGCACTTGCGTTTTCTCTCGATACACAGCTAAAGGAATACTATCATAATTCAAGCTATCTTGAGCACGGCGGCTCGCCCGAAAAGGCTTTTAAAAGTGCATTTGTAAATCAAATTAACGCATATTTGAAGGCTTCAAACAAGTATAACAAAACGGATTCGCAAATCAATATTCAGGATATTGAGGAATGTGTTATTTTCGTTGTGTCGTCCTTTTCAACCCAAACATCATATGAAAATCAAACAAAAAAGGCCATAACAAATAAGTTCATCCAGGATGCAATGACGGACTTTTTCCGCAAGCAGCTTGAGGTTTATTTCATAGAAAACAAGATGGACGCCGATAAGATTGCAGACCAAATTCTTATCAATATGCGTTCTCGTGTAAAGGCAGAGAAAACAAGGAAAAATTTAAAAACCACGCTTCAGTCAAAGGTTGATATGACAAACCGAATTCAAAAGTTTGTCGATTGCCGTTCAAAGGATGTAAACGAAAGAGAAATTTTTATCGTGGAGGGCGACTCTGCTCTCGGCGCCTGCAAGCAGGCAAGAGATGCCAATTTCCAGGCGCTTATGCCCGTGCGCGGTAAAATATTGAATTGCTTAAAATCCGATTATGACAAGATTTTCAAAAGTGAAATAATTACCGACTTAATAAAGGTTTTAGGTTGCGGCGTTGAGGTAAAGAGCAAGGCGGCAAAGGACGTGTCTATGTTCGATATGGACGCGTTGCGATGGAACAAAATTATGATTTGTACCGATGCCGATGTTGACGGATTCCATATCAGAACGCTTATTTTAACAATGATTTATCGTCTTATGCCAAAGCTGATTGAAGCAGGGAAGGTATATATTGCCGAATCTCCTCTTTATGAGGTAACCTGTAAGGACCAAACCTATTTTGCATATAACGAAGTGGAAATGGACCAAATCAGACAGGAAATAGGCGATAAAAAATACACCGTTCAGCGTTCAAAGGGACTTGGTGAGAACGAGGCGGAAATGATGTCGCTCACAACTATGAATCCTGCAACACGCAGACTTATTAAGGTTACACCGAGCGATGCCGAAAAAACATCACAGATGTTTGATTTGCTTTTGGGTGATGACCTTGAGGGAAGAAAGGAATATATATCTGATTACGGGCATCTTTATCTTGATGCGGCAGATGTAAGCTAAGGGGGTTTTGTAAATGGCAAAAAGAAAAAAGACAGTTAAAGAAAATACAAATCCTCTTGCGGATAATGTGCATATTCAAGGTGCCGGCACTGTTAAAAATGAGGCTATTGTTGATACATTAACTTCAAACTTTATGCCTTATGCAATGAGTGTTATTTTATCCCGTGCCATACCTGAAATAGACGGCTTCAAGCCATCTCACAGAAAGCTTCTTTACACTATGTATAATATGGGGCTTCTTCAGGGCGGAACAGTAAAAAGCGCCAACATTGTCGGCAGAACAATGCAGTTAAATCCGCATGGTGACGCATCAATTTACGAAACGATGATAAGGCTTTCCAGAGGTAATGAAAGCCTGCTTTATCCCTATGTTGAATCAAAGGGTAACTTCGGTAAGGCATATTCTAAAAATATGATGTATGCCGCTTCTCGTTATACCGAAGCAAAGCTTGCGCCGATAGCCAAGGAGCTTTTTGAGGATATTGGTAAGGATACGGTTGATTTTGTTGACAATTACGACAACACAATGAAGGAGCCTACGCTTTTGCCCGTAACATTTCCGTCCATTCTTTCAAATGTTACAACGGGTATTGCCGCAGGTATGGCTTCATCCATTGCTTCGTTTAATTTAAGAGAACTTTGCGACACAACAATTTCTCTAATCAAAAATCCCGATCACGAAATCAGCGAAACGCTTATCGCTCCCGATTTTGTAGGCGGCGGATATGTTATTTACGACAGGGATGAGCTCGATAAAATTTATAAAACCGGACGAGGCTCTGTAAAGGTTCGTGCAAGGTATTCCTATGACAAATCTTATAATTGCATAGATGTTACCGAAATTCCGCCTACAACCACCTCGGAGGCAATCATTGATAAGATTGTTGAGCTTGTAAAGGCAAATAAGGTTAAGGAATTGTCAGATGTTCGTGACGAAACGGATTTAAAGGGCTTAAGAATTACTCTCGACCTAAAGCGCGGCGTTGACCCCGATGCCTTTATGACGAAATTATATAAACTGACGCCGCTTGAGGATACCTTTTCCTGCAACTTTAATGTGCTTATTAAAGGCTATCCAAGGGTTTTGGGCGTTAAGGATATACTTAAGGAATGGATTGATTTCCGTCTTGAATGTGTAAGGCGCAGAGTTCAGTTTACGCTCAATAAAAAGGAAGAAAGATTACACCTTTTGCAAGGCCTTGAAAAAATTCTTCTTGATATTGATAAGGCAATTAAAATCATTCGCAATACCGAAAGCGAGGCCGATGTAGTTCCAAACCTTATGATAGGCTTTGGCATTGACAGGGTTCAGGCAGAATATGTTGCAGAAATCAAGCTTCGTCATTTGAACAGGGAATATATCCTTAAGCGTACAAAGGATATAGAAAATCTTATTGACGAAATCGCCGAGCTTAAAGGCATTCTTGAAAGCAAAAACAAGCAAAAGAAAATTATTATTAAGGAGCTGACAGAGGTCAGCGAAAAATACGCAGGAGAGAGAAAATCTCAGGTGCTTTACGAGGTTGAGGAATTTGATGTCAGCGTACAGGCAGAGATTCCCGATTATCCCGTTACTCTCTTTATCACAAAGGAGGGCTACCTTAATAAAATCAGAACCGCAAACCTTCGTATGTCCGGTGAACAAAAGGTTAAGGAGGGCGACGAGGTAGAAAAAATCTTCGAGTGCTCAAACAAGGACGAGCTTCTTGCCTTTACCGATAAGGGACAGGTTTATAAGGCTAAGGTTGACGATTTTGCCGACAGCAAGGCTTCCATGCTCGGCACCTTTGTTCCTGCAAAGCTTGAAATGGAGCAGGACGAAAAGGTAGTATTCATTTGTGTTGTAAGAGAATACAAGGGCTATATGATTTTCGTTTTTGAAAACGGAAAGGTAGCAAAGGTAGATATATCGGCATATAAGACAAAGACAAACAGAAAGAAACTTCTAAAGGCTTATTCATTAAAGTCACCGCTTGCATGCTGTGAGTATATCGAGGAGGATACGGAGTTTGTCCTATGCTCAACAAGCGGAAGAATGCTTATACTAAATACGGGTGCATTGACTCCTAAAACATCAAAGGATACTATCGGCGTATCGGTTATGACTCAAAAGAAGAACCATAAAATTGAGTCTATGCATTTATATACCGAGGGTGAGTTTGAAAAGGCTTGGAGATTCAGAACAAAAAATCTGCCGGCAGCAGGTGCTTTACCATCTGCGGGTGATAATACAGCACAAATTACCTTCTAAGAAAATGGTAATAGGTAATAATAGTTTTAAAAAATGCTTGCATTATTGTATTTCGTATGCTATAATTGGGTAGTTAAAATTCTTATGGAGGAAAAATTATGCTTTGGTATCATTATGTATTTGGTGCAGTTCTCATTGTTGCATCAATCATTATAACAATAGTAGTTCTTATGCAGGAGGGACGTTCATCTAATCTTTCCGGCATTATAGGCGGCAGCACCGATTCATACGGTAGTAAGTCAAAGGGTATGACAAATGAGAAAAAGCTTGAAAGAGTAACAAAGTGGTTTATTGTGTTCTTCTTTGTTATTGTTCTTGCTGCTGTACTTGTATTTTTATTTGCATAACGAAAAGCGATAACCTTGCGTTAAGCAAGGTTATTTTTAATTTACGGATTATTGGAGATATATTTTGTACTATATAATTTTTGACCTTGAATGGAATAATGCATATTGCAGTGCCGTTAAGGGATTTGTTAATGAAATAATTGAAATCGGCGCAGTAAAGCTTAATGACAGGCTCGAAATTGTTGATACCTATAAGCAGCTTGTTAAGCCAAAATATTCAAAAAAGCTGTCCTCGAGATGCAAAAGCCTAACAAAGATTACCAATGAGGAGATTAAAGAGCTCGGTATTCCTTTTAAAGAGGCAATGGACGCCTTTGCAAAATGGGAGGGCTGCAATGACAGCGTTTTTCTGAGCTGGAGCAATTCGGATTTATATGTGCTGACAAACAATTTTAAGTTTATGACGGGCAACTGCGATGTGCCTTTTATGCGAAAATACTGTGACGCACAAAAATATTGTATGTCGTTTATTGAAAGAGAAAACAATAATCAGGTATCGCTTCAGCGATGCGCCGAGATTTTCGGAATAAATGTTGATGTTTCAGCTCTGCACAGAGCTCTTGCAGATTGCTATTTGACGGTTGAATGCTTAAAAAAGGTTTTTGACGAAGACAAGCTTAAGCCTTATATACATTGCTGTGACAAGACCTATTATGAAAGGCTGCTCTATAAGCCGTATCTTATAACACAGCCTGTTACCAAGGATTATGATGCTTATAAGCAAAAAATTATGTGTCCAAAATGCAATGCCGAAATGCAACGGCTGACGGATTTTGAATGTGTAAACAAATCCTTTAGGTGCTCTTCGCATTGTAAGAAATGTAATAAGAAATACTGGACAACAATTCGTGCAAGAAAAAACTACGACAGGGTAGATGTTTATATAAGAAATGTCGAGATGAATAAAAAGAAGGCTCGCAAATTAAATAACAAATAACTAATTTGTAAATTATTACAAAATAATCTTTATTTTTTATTTTATGTATATTATAATAACATAATGACATTTAGTTTTAGGAGGTTGCTTTATGGCTAACAAGGATTATGACGAATTACTTGAAGCTTTTATGAACAATTCTCAAAAGGCATATAACGAAGACAGGGAAAGGCATGAGAAAAGCTCTCAAAATCTGCCTTCTTCATACAATACCTTCTCAAAGGAAAAAAACAAAGAGAAGAAAAAGGAAACAGCTAAAGCAAACAAGTCGCCTAAGAAGAAAAGAAATATAGGCACGGCAGGAAAGGTGCTTTTAGGCTTTGTTTTGGTATGCTGTGTTGTTGCCGTTGTTTGTATGTCGGTTGTGCTTGTTTACAGCTACTCTTTTATTCACGGCGATCCTGTTTTTGACTTAAACGAGGAAGCAACAGGACAAAATCAAACCTCAATTATTTATTGCTACGACAGTAAGGACAATCTTGTTGAGCTGACAAGATTGCACGGTGAGGAAAACAGAATTTGGCTTGAAAACAGCGAGATGACAGAATATCTTTCAAAGGCGTTTATTGCCATCGAGGATGTAAGATTTCAAAAGCATCACGGTGTTGACTGGATTCGTACCGTAGGCGTAATGGTTAAGCCCTCAAACAGCGGACAGGGCGGTTCAACCATAACCCAACAGCTTATTAAAAACTTAACGGATGATAACGATGTTACCTTTGTAAGAAAGTTTAACGAAATTCTGTCTGCTTTAAATATCGAAAAGCATTACGACAAGGAAGAGATAATGGAAGCATATTTAAACACCATTTATCTTTCTCACGGCTGCTACGGTGTTAAGACGGCGGCTGAAACATATTTCGGCAAGGATGTCAAGGATTTGAATATCGCCGAATGTGCTTGCCTTGCCGCTATTACAAAATACCCTACAAAGTATGACCCGCTTCTTAATCCCGAAAATAACGAAGCAAGAAAAAATTTTATTTTGAAAAATATGCTTAATGAGGGCTTTATTACTCAGGAGCAGTATGACGAAGCCATTGCATATAAGATGATTTATACAAATTCAAAGGAATACAAGGGAAGCAAGGTTACAAAGTCAAAAACCGCACAATCACAGAACAAAACCGTTAATTCGTATCATACAGACTACCTTATTGACCAGGTTATTGCAGATTTGCAAAAGAACGGATACAGTGCTAAAAAGGCTCGTAAGCTCATTTTCGGCGGCGGCTTGAAGATTTATTCCGCAGTGGATTTGGATGTTCAAAATGCAATGGAGGATGTTTACGAGAATTACAGAAAAATGCCCGACGAAACCGTTCAGGGCGCTTGCGTGGTTATGGACTACAAGGGCAGAATTTTAGGTATGATAGGCGGTACGGGAAAGAAAAAGCAGGACAGAGTTCTCAACAGAGCTTGGCAGTCTAAAAGACAACCCGGTTCAACCATTAAGCCTCTATCCGTTTACGGACCTGCCCTGGAAAAGAGCCTAAACGATGACGATGTTAACATCTATTGGTCCACACCTACTCCCGATAAGCCTTTAACCAAAATAGACGGCAAGCCGTGGCCTACAAACGAGGGCGGCGGATATTCGGGCGGAAACCTAACGGTTCAAAAGGGTCTTGCAAACTCAAAGAATACAATATCCGCACAAACGCTGGATAAAATCGGAGTAAACTACTCTTATGATTTTCTTATAAACAGATTTCATATTTCCACCCTTGAAACTCTTGACTGCGATTATGCACCAATGGCTACCGGTTCGATGACGCACGGCGTTTCTGTTCTCGAAATGACAACTGCTTATCAGGCGTTCGGTAACGGCGGATACTATTATGAAGGATACAGCTATTATAAAATTGAAGACTCAAAGGGTAATGTTATTATCGAGAAAACTCCCGATACTACAAAGGAAACAGCTCTTTCAACAAATACTGCATGGCTGATGAATAAGCTTCTTCAAACAGTTATGACAGAGGGTACGGGTACCTCCTATAAAATCAGCGGTGTACAATGCTTTGGTAAAACAGGTACAACCACAGGAAGCTACGACAGATGGTTTATCGGAGGAACACCCGAATATGTTGGCGGTGTTTGGTACGGCTACGACAAAAACAAGGAGGTCGTTTACAGGCTTTCATATAACCCTGCCGGTACGCTTTGGAACGAGGTTATGAAGCGCATTTATGAGGCAAAGGGTAAGAATGTAACTAAATTCCCCGAGTGCGAAGGACTTGTTCACAGAGAGTATGCCGCAAACGGTAAGCTTTGCAAGGGCTCGGGCAGATGGGGATGGTTTGATGTAAACAATCTGCCGGGCACCACAACCGAGTCAGGCTTTACCTCATCAACGGAAAAGTCGGAGGATAACAGTACAACGAAAAATAATTCGCAAACAACTTCATCTAACGACGACACAACAGAGCCTACCGAGGCTCAAACGCAGGAGCCATCGGCAAAGCCCGAGGAGACTACTGCCGGCGGAGCCGACGGAAATGATAACACGGACGATACAGACTGAGAATAATTTAAAGGTCAGGAAAATCATATTATTGGTTTTCCTGTTCTTTTAATGGGAGAAAAATGAAGATATTATCTATTGATTACGGTGATGCAAGAACGGGTATTGCAGTTTCCGATGTGCGGGAAATTTTAGCGTCGCCCTATTGCGTTATTAAGGAAAGCTATCAGCCAAAGCTTGTTAAAAAAATTATTGAGATAATCGAAAAGGAAAATGCCGAAAAAATTATTATCGGACTTCCTCGAAATATGGACGGTACATACGGTTACAGATGCGACGAGTGCAAAGCGTTGGGCGAAGCAATTTCCAAGGAAACGGATTTGGAAATCATATTTGAGGACGAACGGCTTACTACCGTTATGGCACAAGATGTTTTGTCAAGCAATAATGTCAGAGGCAAAAAACGAAAGGATACTGTTGATGCTGTATCCGCCGTTATGATTTTGCAGGGGTATTTAGACAGAAATAAGTAATTATTCTGCTCTAATCATCGTAGTAATTCTATGGTGATGACTGTGGAGCTGAATATCAAAAATACCAAAATCAAAATACAATTTTCTTTTCTGCTGATTATCGCCGTTGCGATAGTGTTGGATAACCAAAATGTTCTTTATGTGCTTTTGTTTTCATTTCTGCACGAGCTTGGACATTTAACTATGCTGTATGCTTTAGGCGCAAGCGCACAGGAGATTACATTTTCCTATTACGGCATCGGCTTAAAGTATAATGCAAAATTAAGCTATTTTAAAGAATTTTTGTTTTTGATTAGCGGTATAGCCGTAAATCTTTTGTTTGTTGCTTTAGATATACACAGGGACATAAATCTTGCTTTGTTTGTTTTAAATGCCTTGCCCATTTATCCGCTTGATATGGGAAGATGTGTTAAGATAGTTTTAAATAATGCTTTATCGCTTGATGTATCCGACAGGGTTTTTAACGCTTTCAGCTTAGTGCTTATTATTGTATTTGGCATCATTAGTATCTATCTGAAAAGCATAAATCTTATTTTGATTTTTATTTATATTTTTGCATATTGGCTTAATAGGAGTTATTTATGATAAAAAAAGAGGTTGAAAAAATTTTACAGTATGTTCAAAAGCCCGCAAGGTATGTGGGCGGAGAGCTTAACAGCGTTGTAAAGGATTTGGATAAAATTGATTTGCGCTACGCATTTTGCTTTCCCGACACATATGAAATAGGTATGAGCCATCTGGGAATGAAAATCCTATACGGTCTTGTTAACGAAAGGAAAGACTCCTGGTGCGAAAGAGTGTTTGCTCCTGCAAACGATATGGAGGAGCAGATGCGAAAAAATAATGTTCCTCTGTTTGCCCTTGAGTCCGGTGATTATATAAAGGATTTCGATATGATAGGCTTTACCCTGCAATACGAGCTTTGCTATACCAATGTTCTTAATATGCTCGATTTGGCAGGTGTTGAACTTCTTTCAAAGGACAGAACCGAGTTAACTCCCATTGTATGCTGCGGAGGCCCGTGTGCCTGTAATCCCGAGCCGATTGCGGATTTTTTCGATATAGTTTTTTTAGGCGACGGCGAGGAGTCAACAAATGAGGTTCTCGATTTGCTAAAGGAGTGCAAAAGAAAGGGCGCAACTAAGCAGGAATTTTTGCTTAAAGCAAAGGATATCACAGGAGTCTATGTTCCGTCCTTCTATGAGGACAGCTACAATGAGGACGGTACACTTAAGGAACTCAAACCGTTAAATGACGCTCCTGCAAGGGTAAAAAAAGCAGTAGTTGCAGATATGAATAAATGCTATTATCCAAAGGAATTTGTCGTTCCGTTTATTGATATTGTTCACGACAGAGCAGTTGAGGAAATTTTTAGAGGCTGCATACGCGGATGCAGATTTTGTCAGGCAGGATTTATATACAGACCCATAAGGGAAAAGAGCGTTGAAACGATAAACAGACAGAGCAAGGCCTTAATTGATTCTACGGGATATGACGAGCTTTCTCTTTGCTCGCTTTCGACCTCCGACCATTCAGATGTAAACAATATGCTCACATCGCTTATCGACTGGACGGTTAAGGATAAAATTAACCTGTCGCTTCCGAGCCTGCGTGTTGATAATTTCTCGGATGAGCTTGTGGACAAGCTTAATAAGGTCAGAAAAAGCGGTCTTACCTTTGCACCCGAGGCAGGAACACAAAGGCTGAGAGATGTTATCAACAAGAATATTACCGAAGAAGAGGTGCTGAGAACCTGTACCAAGGCGTTCGATAACGGCTGGACATCGGTTAAGCTGTATTTTATGATGGGCTTGCCTACGGAAACAATGGAGGATATCGAAGGAATTGCAAATCTCGGTATGGAGGTAATTCACGCGTTCGGTAAAAAACCAAACCGTCAAAAGGGTACAGGCGTTCAGGTGTCCATATCCTGTTCGTCGTTTATACCTAAACCGTTTACGCCGTTCCAGTGGGAGCCTGAGGATAATATGGAGTCGCTTAAAGCAAAGCAGGCACATTTGCTCGAGTGTATTCCTACAAGAAAAATTAAGGTGTCCTACCACGAAACGCCAACCTCGCTTATAGAGGGCGTGCTTGCAAGAGGCGACAGACGATTAAACAAGGTTTTATATTCTGCATTTAAAAACGGCTGTAAATTTGATTCCTGGGACGATCAGTTTAATTTTGACGGATGGCTGAAGGCATTTGAGGAAAATAATTTGGACCCGTATTTCTACACGCAGAGAAGGCGTGATTTCTCCGAGCTTCTGCCTTGGGATCACCTTGATTACGGCGTAAGCAGAAAATTCCTTGAAAACGAAAACAAAAAGGCGCACGAGAATAAGACAACTCCGCATTGCAGGATAAAATGTGCAGGCTGCGGCGCCAATAAGCTCAACGGAGGAAGCTGTGATGCGAGAGGTTAGGGTTAGATTTTCAAAAACAGGACAAGCGAAATATATTAGTCATCTCGACACAAACAGGGTTTTTTCAAGAGCACTTGCCCGTGCTAAGATAAATCTTTGGTTTACGGAGGGCTTTAATCCGCACCCGTATATGAGCTTTTCTCTTCCGCTTTCGCTCGGAGTTGAAAGCCTATGCGAAAATGTGGATTTGCGAATTTTAGACGATATTTCAAACGAGGAAATAAAAGCCCGCCTCAATGACGCACTGCCGACGGGCATCAGAGTTGTTGATGTTTATGAGAATTTTATGGACAGTCACGATATTTGTTACAGTGATTATGTTTATAAGTTTGAATTTTCCGACAACGAAAGAGCTTTGAAAAAAATCAACGAGGTGCTAAACAGTCCTACAATTATGGCTTTGAAAAAAGGCAAACAGGGAAAAAGGCGCGTTTTAAAGGAAACCGACATAAAGCAATTCATCGTTAAGAATAATATTTCCATAAGAGAAAACAAAATAGTTATGAATGTACGATTGCTTGCAGGTCCCGATAAAAACTTAAATCCGTCCTTGCTTTTTGACACAATAATAAGGCTTATTGATATGGATTTTGAATGGAAAAGCATTGCACGAATTAATCTTTTAACAAAAGATTTTAAGGAATATAAATAAAATGCTTGCATTTTGTAAAACTTTATGATATTATATATCAGCATTTATCCGTTGCGTATCCCTGCAACGCGTAAAATGTCAGCGTTTCGCATTTTAGAAGATGGTCCGCTTTCGTTGTTATATGATATGAACATCTCATAAATTATAAGGAGGAAATAAAATGGACGCACTTAAAATTATCGCACAGGACAACATCAAGGCTGAGGTTCCGAAGTTCAACATCGGTGATACAGTTAAGGTATCGGTTAACATTCGTGAAGGCCAGAGAGAAAGAATTCAAAACTTTGAAGGTACTGTAATTGCTAAAAAGGGTTCAGGCATTTCTGAAACATTCACAGTAAGAAGAGTATCCTACGGTGTAGGTATCGAAAGAGTATTCCCGGTTCACTCACCAAACGTTGTTGACGTTAAGGTAATCCGTTCCGGTAAAGTAAGAAGAGCTAAGCTGTACTATCTCCGTGATAGAGTTGGTAAGGCTGCAAAGGTTAAGGAAAACCTTAAGTAATAATGTCCTAAAGGTCGTATCGTAGGTTTTGCCTATGGTACGGCTTTGTTTTATATTAAGACAGGGTGGTGAATATATGCCGGATTTTGTAAAGCAAAATGTGCAGTGGTTTCCCGGTCATATGGCAAAAACAAGAAGGCTTATTAAAGAGTCGCTTAATCTTGTTGACGGCGTTGTGGAAATTGTTGATGCAAGAGTACCTTATAGCTCGCGCAATCCCGAGCTTGATGAGATAATTCAAAAGAAGCCGAGAATTATTTTGCTCAATAAATGTGATGTGGCAAATCCAAACGCTAATTCGATATGGATAAAGCATTTTGAAGATAAGGGCTGTTACGCTATGGCTGTTGATTGTAAAACAGGCAAGGGCTTAAACAAATTTGATGAGGTTGTAAAAAAGGCTTTAAATGATACCATCAACAGAAATGAGGCGAAGGGAATGTCGGGTAAACCGCTTCGCTTGATGGTTGTGGGTATTCCTAATACAGGAAAGTCCTCTTTTATTAACCGTATGGGAAAAAATGCCAAGGCAAAGGTAGCCGATAAGGCAGGTGTTACCCGTCACAACCAATGGTTTGCAGTTGGCAACGGCATAGAGCTTCTTGATACACCCGGCGTTCTTTGGCCAAAATTTGATGACCCCGAGGTTGGAGATAAGCTTGCGTTTATAGGCTCCGTAAAGGATGAGGTAACCGATAAGGAAACCATTGCATGCAGATTGCTTGAAAGCCTTGCCGCAACTAATCCTAACGCCATTGAAGAAAGATACAAAATAAACGGCGTCGAGGGTCTTCAGGGATGGGAAATTCTTGAAATGATAGGCAGAAAAAGGGGATTTCTCATAAAAGGCGGAGAAATCGATTATGAAAGGGCGTCAGTTATTGTCGCCGATGAATTTAGAGGAGGAATGCTCGGGAGAATTACTCTTGAGTTACCGTAATGAAAGCTATTGAAGAAAACATCGACTGGCTTAAATTTGAAAAGGAAGCGTGGGAAAACGGCTACGATATAGTTTGCGGCGTTGACGAAGCGGGCAGAGGACCTCTTGCCGGTCCTGTTTTTGCCGCGGCAGTTATTTTGCCCAAAGGACATATTATTGAGGGCGTAAACGATTCCAAAAAGCTTAATGAAAAGAAAAGGGAAGCATTGTTTGATATAATCAGGCATGAGGCGCTTGCCTACTGTATTGCAAGCACGGATGAAAAAATAATTGACGAAATCAATATTTTACAGGCCACATTTCTAACTATGAAAAAAGCAATAGAGGGCTTGGAAATTAAACCCGATTTTGCACTTATTGACGGAAATAAAACGCCTAATTGCGATGTTCCTATGCAGGCTGTCGTTAAGGGCGACGCTCGCAGTGCATCAATAGCCGCCGCTTCAATTTTAGCAAAGGTATCAAGGGACAGATATATGCTCGAAATGGCAGAGCTTTATCCCGAATATCAATTTGAAAAGCATAAGGGCTACGGAACAAAGCTTCATTATGAGATGCTTGATAAATACGGTGCTTCACCCATACACAGAAACAGCTTTTTAAAGAAATGGTATAATAATAAATAATATGAATTACAGTGGCAGAAGAGCCGAAATGAAGGCTGCGTTATATTTAAGAGAAAAAGGCTATAATATCGTTGCGCACAGCTATAAATCACGCTTCGGTGAAATAGATTTAATAGCTGAATATAAGGGCTTTATAGTTTTTGTTGAGGTTAAGGCGAGAAACGAAAATTCAATAGCCGCACCGAGAGAGTTTGTAGATGAAAGCAAGCAGAAGAAAATTATAGCAACTTCGAGTCTTTATCTCTCCCGATACAAAACCAAATTACAGCCGAGATATGATGTTGTTGAGGTGTATATGCAGGATAATCAAATAAAATCCGTTAAACATCTTGAAAATGCATTCACTTTGTAATAAAATAGGAAAGACAAAAATTTGGAGGACATATTATGTTTTATACTTCAACGAGAAATAAAGATATAAAGGTAACTGCCGCTCAGGCAATTGCACAGGGTATAAGCGAGGAGGGCGGCCTGTTCGTTCCGTGTGAGCTTCCTCAGTTTTCACTCGACACAATTAAGTCTATGGTGGATATGCCTTATACGCTCCGTGCAAAAACCGTTTTGAAGGAATTTTTAACGGATTTCACCGAGGAAGAGCTGGATTACTGCGTAAACGGCGCTTATGCAAAGGAAAAGTTTTCTTCGGAAAAAATTGCACCGACAGTAAACATTAATCATAATGAAAATATACTCGAGCTGTGGCACGGTCCAACCTGCGCATTTAAGGATATGGCACTTCAGCTTTTGCCTTATCTTATGACTGTTTCTGCAAAGAAAACGGCGGACGGAAAAACCATTGTTATTCTCGTTGCTACATCGGGTGACACGGGCAAAGCCGCTTTGGAGGGCTTTAAAAACGTAGATAATACAAAAATTTTGGTGTTTTATCCCGTTGACGGCGTTTCTCCTATGCAAAAGCTTCAAATGACAACACAGGAGGGCGACAATGTTTCAGTATGTGCTATAAAAGGCAACTTTGACGATGCCCAAAGCGCTGTTAAGGCGATATTTACCGATGACGGAATAAAGGCAGAGCTTGCAAAGAAAAATATGATGTTTTCCTCTGCAAATTCAATCAACTGGGGACGTCTCGTTCCGCAGATAGTATATTATTTCTCAACCTACTGCGATTTGGTTGAGCAAAACAGAATTAATCTCGGTAACCAAATAAATGTTGTTGTTCCAACAGGTAATTTCGGCAATATTCTTGCAGCTTATTATGCAAAAAGGATGGGACTTCCGATTAAAACATTGGTTTGCGCGTCAAATTCAAATAATGTTTTAACCGATTTCTTAAAATCCGGTGAATATAATAAAAACAGACAGTTCTTTACAACCACATCTCCGTCTATGGATATTTTGATTTCTTCAAATCTTGAAAGACTTTTGTACCATATGAGCGGTGACGACGCTAAGCTTGTTAACGAGCTTATGGCAAGCCTTTCAAAGAACGGAAAATATGAGGTTCCCGAGGAGCTTATTAACAATATTCAAACCGTGTTTGACGCTGGCTGTTGTTCCGAAGCAGAGGTTGATGAAACAATCAAGGAGCATTTTGACGATTTCGGCTATCTCTGCGATACGCATACTGCTGTTGCCGTTAAGGTATATCAAAATTATGTAAAGGAAACGGGCGACAATATTCCAACTGTTATCGACTCAACTGCATCACCGTATAAATTTTCCAAGAGCGTGCTTACTGCTGTTTTAGGCGGAGAAGCAAAGGAGCTTGACGAATTCGAAATGGTGGATGAGCTTAACAGAGTTACATCAGCCGATGTACCTAAGCCGTTAAAGGCGCTTAAGGACAAGACGGTTAGATTTACCAATGTATGCGATAAGGAAAATATGAGCGAAATGGTTTTCAAGCTATTAAATCTATAAACAAGAAAGTGGCTCGTTTGAGCCACTTTTTCAAACTGTATTATTACTTTGAGCAACAATCGGAAGAACATTTGAATGTTTCGCAATTTGTTTCGTTTGTTGTTTTAGCCTGCTGACTGCCTACCTTAATATGACCTGCAGTACAAGCGTTTGACATATCGTGATATACACAATTCTTAACTTCGCAGGAAATTCCTTTAATTTCGTTTTCCATTAGATTTCACTCCCTTCGATATTATTGTTTACCCGATTTCTATTTATTATACAAGGAGATTTTATGTCAATTTTTGCGATTGCCGATACTCATTTATCATTTGGAACAGATAAGCCTATGGATTCCTTCCCGGGCTGGAACGATTATGCCCATAGAATTGAGAAAAATTGGAATAATGTTGTTTCCCAAAATGATACCGTAGTATTAGCGGGGGATATCAGCTGGGCAATGAATTTTGAAGAATTAAAAGCCGATTTTGAATTTATAAATAGGCTAAACGGTGAAAAAATTATTTTGAAGGGAAATCACGACTATTGGTGGAACACAGCGGCAAAAATGAATAGATTTATAGAAGAACAAGGCTTTGATACAATCAAAATCTTAAATAACAATTCTTACGAAATTGAAGGCTTTTCCATATGCGGAAGCAGGGGATGGATGTTCGGCATAGATGATGAGCATACCGAAAAGGTGCTTAATAGAGAGGTCGGCAGAATCAGAATGTCGCTTGACTGCGCAAAGGGTGAGCCTATTGTCTTTTTGCATTATCCGCCCGTAACCACGGACAGCATTTGCAGGGAAATTTTGGATGTTTTGAAAGAATACGGAATAAAAAGATGCTATTATGGGCATCTTCATGGTATGGCTGCCAAATATGCCGTTGATGATGTTATAGACGGCATCAGCTTTAAGCTTATATCCTGCGATAAGCTTGGCTTTGTACCGAAATTAATCGAAAAATGCTGATTATATATAATTATTATAAATAAAAGTGTTGTAATTTATTCTTTGTTATGGTATAATTCTTCGGTAACATTTAGAAATAATTTAAGGAGGGTCATTATTATGGCACTTAAGTCATCTAATAAAGTAGAGACAAATGTTTATGAATTGGAAATCACGGTAGATGCTCAAACATTTACCGACGCTTGTAAGCAGGCCTATATGAAGCAAAGAAAGTCAATTCAAATTCCCGGCTTCCGTAAGGGCAAGGCTACACAGGGTATGATTGAAAAGGTTTACGGCGAAGGCGCTTTCTATGAAGAAGCTCTCGAGATTGTGTATCCTAAGGCAGTAGGAGATGCTTTTGATGAAGCAGGTCTTAATGTTATCGATCAGCCAAAGGATGTTGATTTTCCTGTTATGAGCAAGGAAGAGGGCGTTGTAATCACAATGAAGGTTACTACATATCCTGAGGTTAAACTCGGCAAATATAAGGGACTCAAGGGTTCAATGATGGATGCCGAGGCTACCGATGAGGATGTAAACGAAGAGCTTAAGAATATGCAGGACAGAAACTCAAGACTTATCACCGTTGAGGACAGAGCTGCAGAGATGGGTGATACAACAGATATCAATTTTGAGGGCTTTGTTGACGGAGTTGCCTTTGAAGGCGGTAAGGGTGAAAACTATCCGTTAGAGCTTGGCTCAAATAGCTTTATCCCCGGCTTTGAGGAGCAAATTGCAGGTCATAAGACAGGCGAGGAGTTTGATGTTAATGTAACCTTCCCGGAGGAATATGAGCCTTCACTCGCAGGTAAGGACGCTGTTTTCAAGTGCAGCATTAATGAAATTAAAGCAAAGGAGCTTCCTGAGCTTGACGACGAGTTTGCAAAGGATGTTTCCGATTTTGATACACTCGACAAGCTTAAGGACGACCTTAAAAAGCAAATCAGCGAAAGAAAAGAAGCAAACGCTAAGACAGATTTTGAAAATCAGCTTATCGAGCAGGTTGTTGAGAATATGGAGGTTGAAATTCCTGAATGTATGTTTACACAAAAGTGTGACGAAATGATGCAGGATTACGGATACAGACTTCAGATGCAGGGCATCGACCTCAACACATATCTTCAGTATCTCGGTCAAACAATGGATCAGTTTAAGGCGCAGTTTATGGACGGTGCAAAGCAGCAGGTTAAGGTTAAGCTTGCTCTTGATGCAATTGTTAAGGCTGAAGGCATCGAAGCAACTGAGGAAGAAATCGAGGCTGAGGTTGCAAAGCTTGCAGAGCAGTATCAAATGGAAGCAGAGCAAATTAAGACTGCTGTTCCTGCTGACCAGCTCTCTGCGGATATTGTAACAAGGAAGGCAGTAGATTTTGTTGTTGAAAATGCTAAAAAGGCATAATTAATTTAAAAAGGATAGTGATTTTATGGCTTCAATGCCTTATGTTATTGAGCAATCAAGCTCAGGCGAACGCAGTGTTGATATTTTTTCAAGACTTTTGTCGGACAGAATTATCGTGCTTTCCGACGAGGTAAATGATACAACAGCTTCATTAGTTGTTGCCCAATTACTGTTTCTTGAGAGTCAGGACAGCGAAAAGGATATTTCACTTTATATCAATTCACCCGGCGGCTCGGTTACGGCAGGTCTTGCAATTTACGACACAATGAACTACATTAAATGCGATGTATCTACAATTTGCGTCGGTATGGCTGCAAGCATGGGCGCATTCCTGTTAAGCAGTGGAGCAAAGGGTAAGAGAATTGCACTTCCTAACAGCGAAATTCTTATCCATCAGCCGCTTGTAGGAGGCAACGGTATCACCGGTCAGGCAACCGATGTTGAAATTGCCGCAAGGAATCTTTTAAAGACAAAGGAAAAGCTTAACAGAATTCTTGCCGAAAACTGCGGTAAGGATTACGAAACGCTTGTTAAGGACACCGATAGAGATAATTGGATGTCTGCAAACGAGGCTATGGAATACGGTCTTGTTGATAAGGTAATCGAAAAGAGATAGGGGAATTTACGTGTCAAAGGACAATTCAGGTATTAATGTTGCAAGATGTTCTTTCTGCGGCAAAAGCGAATCAATGGTTAATAAGCTCATTGAGGGACCGGGAGTTTTCATTTGTGACGAATGCGTATCACTTTGTAACGACCTAATCTATGACGATTCAACGCCGAACATCAAAGCGGATAATTCGGATATGGTTATCCCGAAGCCTATGGAAATCAAGGCTAAGCTTGACGAGTATGTTATAGGTCAGGATGATGCCAAGAAAAATTTGGCTGTTGCAGTTTATAACCATTATAAAAGAATATTTTATGCGAACGATGGCGATGTTGAGCTTCAAAAAAGCAACATTCTTTTGCTTGGACCTACGGGTGTCGGCAAAACAATGCTTGCACAGACGCTTGCAAAAATTTTGGATGTTCCGTTTGCCATTGCCGATGCAACAACCTTAACCGAGGCAGGCTATGTAGGCGAGGATGTTGAAAATATTTTGCTTCGTCTGATTCAGGCTGCAGATTTTGATATCGAAAAAGCACAGCGCGGAATTATCTATGTTGATGAAATTGATAAAATTTCAAGAAAAAGCGAAAATCGCTCAATTACAAGAGATGTAAGCGGCGAGGGTGTTCAGCAGGCGCTCTTAAAAATTCTTGAGGGAACAGTATCTAATGTTCCTCCCGGAGGCGGAAGAAAGCATCCTCAGCAGGAATTTATTCAAATTGATACCACAAATATCCTGTTTATCTGCGGCGGCGCATTTGACGGAATTGAAAGCATTATTGAAAAAAGATTAGGCAAGGGCTCGTTGGGCTTCGGCTCTCAGCTTGCTAAAAATATTGACAATAAGGACGAAATTCTAAAAAGCGTAACACAGCACGATTTGGTAAAATACGGTTTAATTCCCGAGCTTATCGGCAGAATTCCCGTTGTTACCGTTTTGCAGGAGCTTGACAAGGACGCCTTGGTAAAAATTATGACAGAGCCTAAGAATTCCATTGTAAAGCAGTACACAAAGCTTTTTGAAATGGATAATGTTGAAATAGAATTTCAGCCTGAGGCTTTGACGGCTATTGCCGATATCACACTTGAAAGGAAGACGGGTGCACGCGGTCTTCGTTCGGTATTTGAAAGCATATTGAACGAGCTTATGTTTACAATTCCTTCCGATTATTCCATCGAGAAGATAATTGTTACAGAGGATTGCGTAAAAAATCACACTCAGCCTCTCTTAAGGTCTAACGGCAAAAGAAAGCCGAAGGACTTACATTCGGCAGATTTAAAAAATGCATAAACAGTAATTAATCCGTTACAGAATTATCTGTAACGGATTTTTGTTATATTTATTTCTCCTTTTGCATAGTGTTATATGAAAGTAGAAAGGAGCAAAAATATGGAAATGGAAAAAGAGTATTCTTGTCTTGAGAAAAACAGCTTGGTTTATCATAAGCTGATTAGCAATGACGAAAACTATCAGGAAACGCTTGAAAGCTATCTTGATGATATTTTAAAGGTTGTAAAATGTACATCAAGAAATGTAGTTACCTCCTGCGATGTCAGCCTTAACGAAATTATTATCAACGGAAAAACCATTATTAATCTTACATATTGTAATGAAAACAAGGAGCTTATCTATACCGATTTTGAAGAGGAATTTTCAAAAACTATTTCCGTTGACGAGGTTAGCACCGACGCGTTTGCAACGGCCTTTGTTTGCAACAAATACACCTCGTTCAGAGTAATAAATCAAAGAAGAATTGATGTTGTTTCTTCATTTTCTATTGATGTAAAGCTCTATGATAAAAGCAGCTGTCCCTGTATTAAATCCTGTGACAAATCAAAGCTGAAGATACAGAAGGAAAGCATTATTAATGTAATGAATTCGGGTATCAGCAAAATAGAATTTGATGAAGAGCTATCCGTTGCTTCAACCTCCAAGGGAATAAACAGGGTAGTAAGCATTTCGTCAAGTGCGGTTCTTGTTGATGTTAAGATAATCAAGGATAAATATTTGATCAAAGGCGTTATGAATTCAAATATTTTGTACAGCGATGAAAATAATGAAATCTGTAAGGCAGAGCATTCATTTGACTTTTCAAAGATTATCGAAATGTCGGGTATTGACGAAACAAATGATATACTTGTTAAACTGTCCGTCGGCAATACATATGCTAAAGCCAAGAGCGATAACGAAACAAACGGCAGTATAGAAATATTCGGAGATATTTATGCAACTACAATTGTTTTGAAAACCGTTGAACAGCCTATTGTAACAGACGGATATGTTGTGGGAAGAAATACAAAAATTGATTATTCAAATTTCGAGATTTGCTGTAACGGCAATAATCTTAATAAAAGCTATGATAAAAAGCTCGATTTTGAATTTTCATCAAATATCACAAGAATTGCGGAATTTGACCTATCTGTTGCAGAAGCGGCAATAAAAAACGGCAAGCTTATTTTAAAATTTAACGCATCGGTTTTGAATATGAAGGACGATGAAGCAGAATGCCTAACCGCGTCTGTTACCTGCGATTATAAGATTGACTGTGAAAATGATGTTGCCCTTTCGGTTAATATTACAGGCTGTGATTATAACATTAAGAGCGAGCGTTGCGTTAGCGTAAGGGTTAATTTCACCGTTCAGGCATACACCTATTCAACAAAGAAAATGCGCGTATTATCGGAAATTAACTGTGATGACGCAAAGTTTAATTTTCCTGCATTGTCCCTCTATTTCGGAAAGGCAGATGAAAGCCTTTGGGATATTGCAAAATCATTTTCTTCGGACATCGGCTTAATTCAAAGGGAAAATGATTTGAAAACCGATGTTTTGGAATCAAATAAGGTACTAATTATACCGGGTCTTTAGGAGGAAAATAGATGAATACAGATATTTACAGAGATATCTCTCAGCGAACCGGCGGAGATATCTATATAGGTGTAGTAGGACCTGTAAGAACGGGCAAATCTACCTTTATTAAGAAGTTTATGGACACCTTGGTTATTCCTAATATTCCTGACAATTTCCAAAAGGAGCGAGCAAGAGATGAGCTTCCTCAATCCTCGGCAGGCAGAACAATTATGACCACCGAGCCAAAGTTTATTCCCGAGGACGCCGTTGAGCTGACAATGGAAAATAACATAAGGCTGAAGGTTAGAATGATTGACTGTGTTGGATATATCGTCCCGAGCAGTGAAGGATATATCGAAGAGGACCAGCCGAGAATGGTAACAACCCCTTGGAGTGAGGAGGCAATTCCGTTTAACCTTGCGGCTGAAATCGGCACAAAAAAGGTAATTGAAGAGCATTCAACCATAGGCTTGGTTGTTACTACCGATGCAACTATCAGCCAGATACCGAGAGAGGAATATGCCGAGGCAGAGGAAAGAGTTATAAATGAACTCAAGCAAATCAACAAGCCCTTTGTAGTTTTGCTCAACAGTGCAAATCCAAACAGTACGGAATGTAAAAGCCTTGCCGACGAGTTGACCGAGAAATATTGTGTTCCCGTTATTGCCGTAAACTGTCTTGAAATTGATGAAGCCAAAATTAAGGAAATCATTTCTAATGTTTTGTACGAATTTCCTGTTGCGAGGGTGGGCATTGAGCTTCCCGACTGGTTTAGAAGCCTTGATTCCGACGATAAGCTTCGTTGCAATGTAATAGATAAAATAAGAACCGATTGCGGCTGTGTTACAAGCATAAGGTCCGTAAAGAAGTTTATGGAAAAATTTAAGGAATGTGAAAGCATAACAGGCGCTTACATAAAGGATGTAGATTTATCCGTCGGCAGTGTTATGATAAAGGGAGATATTGACAATTCGTATTTCTATAAAATTCTCTCCGAAAAATGCGGAGTTGTTTTAAACAATGAGCAGGATTTAATGAGAGAAATGAGCGAGCTTGCACATATTAGGAGAAAATACGAAAGAATATCGGTTGCATTAAATCAGGTTGAAGAAACGGGCTACGGAATAGTTATGCCTACAATAGATGAGCTATCCCTTGAGGAACCCGAAATTATGAAGCGCGGCGGTAAGTACGGAGTAAGGCTTAAGGCACACGCACCGTCAATTCATATGATAAAATGCAACACATATACCGAGGTTGCGCCTATTGTGGGAAGCGAGAGTCAAAGCGAGGAGCTTGTTATGTACCTGCTTAAGGAATTTGAAAACAACCCGTCGGAAATATGGGAAACAAATATTTTCGGAAAATCGCTTAATTCTTTAGTTAACGAAGGATTAAACAATAAGCTTTATCGTATGCCTGAGGATGCAAGAAACAAGTTTAGAGAAACCATCGAAAGAGTAATCAACGAGGGCTGCAGCGGTTTAATTTGCATAATACTATAAAAAAGGTTCGGCAGTGTATTCTGCCGAACTATCTGTTTAGTATATAAATTATTATCAGTAAAGCTTGTAGAATTATAATTAGAGGAAAGCCAATCATAAATGATTTGTGCTTGGTTTTGTGTCGTATTGCTTTCATAGTGATATAGCTTCCTGCTGAGCCGCCGAGCAATGCTATCAGCCAAAGCGTATTCTCTCTTATTCTTTGTTTTTGCTTTTTAGCTCTGCTTTTGTCGGCAATATTAATTATTGCGCCTATGAGGTTTACGACAATGATATAAACGGCAATAACTGCCGAAAGCAAGTCATTATTTAACATTGAATTCCTTTAATTCCTTCAAATCGTAATTGCCGATTGCCAACGGCTCTCCGTTTTTGAAATTTATGCCTTTTTCCTCATTTATGCCGAAAACAGAGGAACAGCTCGGACAAACCAAAAAATACACATTTTCGGTTTTTAAAAGCGGAAATTGCGCAACAAGTCTTGCATTAAAGTTAGAGAAAACGGATAAATTTACCTTGCTGTTGCATTTGGGGCAGGTTAGCAGGGTGGTCTGTCCGATTTCTTTTATTTTAAGAGAATTACCTAATCTGTATTCCATATTAATTCCCATAGCCTTTCCGGCTACAAATCGCATTATTAAAAATCCCTGACGCCATTATTGTAGCCGGATAAGGCGTATAATGGGAATTTAGCCATCTCAAAATTATGCCATTGGCAAATTTTGAGGGCAATACAATCGTGAGTAATGTGATTTTTCACATTACTCACTTCATTAATATTATAATACTATATTAATCGGAAGTGTTCAAGAGTGAAAAAAATATTTGTTTTAATAATTGCAATTATTCTTTGCTTTGCAGGTTGCACTAATCAGAATGATTATGATAATGATGCTCAACAGCCATTAAATCAGCCGCTGTCGGATAATACTCCGGTAAAGTCCGTTTGGCTTGCATATTACGAGCTTGAGAGCTTAACAAAGGGAAAGAGCGAAGCAGAGTTCAGGTCGCTGATTGGGAACGCATTAAAAAATCTCAGTGTCGCAGGCTTTAATACCGTTACCGTTCAGGTACGACCGTGCGCCGATGCGTTATATAAGTCCGATTATTTTCCTGTTTCACAATATTTTCAGGGCGAACAGGGAAGTGAGCTTATTTATGATCCGCTTGCGATAATCTGCGAAATTGCACAGAGCTGTAATTTGTCCGTCGAGGCTTGGGTGAATCCATACAGAGTCAGCCAAAATGACAATGTAAAAAAGCTTTCCGAAAGCAATATTGCTAAAGACTGGCTTGACAGCAACAATGTTAAAATAGTAAATAAGAAAATATATTTCAATCCTGCAAGCGACGAGGTGCAAAATTTGATAATCAACGGAGTACGGGAAATTGCAGAAAATTATCCTGTATCAGCCATACATTTTGACGATTATTTTTATCCCACTACCGACAAGGGCTTCGATAAGGAGGAATATGACGCATACAGAAAAAAAGACGGCGAAATGTCACTCTCCGACTGGCGCAGAAGCAATGTTTCCGCGCTTATAAAAAATGTTTATAAAACCATAAAAAATGTTAATCCCGAAATTCGCTTCGGCATAAGTCCTGCCGGAAGCATTGACGAAAACTATTCAAAGCTCTATGCCGATGTCGAGCTGTGGTGCAGTGAAAAGGGATATATTGATTACATTTGTCCGCAGATATATTTCGGCTTTAAAAATGAAAAAATGCCTTTTATGCTAACTGTCAAAAAGTGGGTAAGTCTTGTTGATACAAGCATAGTGGATTTGTATGTGGGACTGCCTCTTTATAAGGCAGGTAAAATTGACGAATATGCTTCCTCAGAAAACGAAAGTGCAAAAAACGAATTTAAAGAAAATACCGACATCATCTCAAGACAAATAACCTATTTGTCCAAAATTGATGATGTCAGCGGTTTTTACATATATTCCTATTCGTCCTTTGCCGACGATTCAAATAAAGAGGTAAAAGGCATAAGAGCTGTTATGCAAAGCAGCAATCCTCTTTAATATCAAAGTCTTTAATTTCTACTTCAATTTCCCTGCCGATAATGTTTTCGTTGCTCTGTGTTTTTACAGGCACATATCCCTTTGTATAGCCCTGATAAATATTGCCGCCGACATTGCTTTCAAACAGAACAACAGCTTTTGTGCCTATAAGCGATTTAAAATAATTATGTCGAAGCCTTTCGGTTTCTTCAATCATAATTGAAGCCCTGCGCTCCTTTTCTTTTTTGGGTACATTATCACCTCGACGGGAGGCGGCTGTTCCTTCTCTTTGCGAATAGGGGAAAACATGAACCTTTTCAAAGCCAATTGATTTCACAAAGTCCAATGAGTCGTTAAAATCTTCCTCTGTTTCGTTATTAAAGCCCACCATAACATCTGTGGTAAGCGAAGCGTTTTCAAAGGTGTCACGAAGCTTTTCGCAAAGATGCCTGTATTCCTCGCTGTTATAATGTCGGTTCATTTCCTTGAGCGTTTTATCGCATCCGCTTTGAAGCGAAATATGAAATTGAGGGCAAAATTTGTCAAATTTTGAAAGCTCCTCGATTATTTCATCTGTGATATGGTCGGGCTCGAGAGAACCCAAACGGATACGCTTAATGTTTTTATCCTCGTTGCAAATGCGAACAGCGTCAATAATGTTGAAATCCTCGCCCTTGCCGTAGGATGATAGATTAATTCCTACCAAAACAATTTCCTTTATGCCGTTTTTACCTAATTGTGTTATTTCCTCTTTCAGCCTTTCGGGTGCCTTGCTTCTTACTCTGCCTCGGCTTGTAGGAATAATACAATATGAGCAAAATCTGTCGCATCCGTCCTCTATTTTTACAAACGCCCTTATCCTTTCACCGAAATTGTTTATTTGGCAATCCGTAAAGCCGTCACCTGATTTGTGACGGTCTATGTTTATTATTCTGTTTTTAGTTACAGAATGCCGATTAATTAAATCAAGTATGTCGTTATTGCTTTTATTTGATAAAACAATATCCGCTTCCTGCAAATTATTGGCCTGCTCGGGAAATGCCTGAGGCATACATCCTGTCAAGATTACTACGGAATTTGGATGCTGTCTTTTGAATTTCCTGACGCTTTGCCTTGTTTTTTGGTCGGCAGTCGCAGTTACCGTGCAGGAATTAATTATGTAATAATCAGCGTCTTCATTTGGCGAAACAATCTCAAATCCGGCATTTTTGAGCATTTCCGCCATATATTCACTTTCGTATTGATTAACCTTACAGCCAAGTGTGTAAAATGATGCTCTCATTTCTTACCTCGCTCTCTACAAAATTATCTGTATTATATCAAATATAACTCATTATTACAACAAAAAATGAATATAAATAATTTGGTGATCATTATGAAAAAAATTATATCTTTGCTAATTGCATTAACTATGTGCATATTAACTCCGACAACCGTTTATGCAACAGAGAACAAGGACGAAAATATAAAAGCTAAATCTGTTGTTTTGATGTCAACCGATAATAAGCAGGTGCTGTATGAAGAGAATTCAAAAGAGCATTTATCTCCTGCCTCCGTAACAAAAATTATGTCAATACTGCTTGTTGTTGAAGCGCTTGAAAGCGGTAAAATAAAGCTTACCGATAAGGTGACGGCAAGCAAAAATGCAGTTGCTATGGGCGGGTCACAGATATGGCTCGAATTAGGCGAGGTTATGACGGTTGATGAGCTGTTAAAGGCTGTAATTGTTGCAAGTGCAAATGACGCCTGCACTGCGCTCGGTGAATATGTGTCGGGCTCATCTGTATCATTTGTAAGGGCTATGAATGAACGTGCAAAGGAGCTTGGATTAAAGGATACTAATTTTGAAAACTGCACCGGTCTCGACGACAGCGTTAAAAACCATTATTCCTGCGCGTACGACCTGGCAGTTATTTCAAGCGAGGTTATGAAGCACGATATTGTTAAAAATTATACTAACATTTGGCTCGACAGTCTGCGTGACGGCAAAACCGAACTGAATAATACCAACAAGCTTGTTAATACATATAACGGTATAACAGGACTGAAAACCGGTACAACATCCAATGCCGGATTTTGCATTTCGGCTACTGCAAGCAGGGACGGTCTTAATTTGGTTGCAGTTGTGCTTGGCTCCGATACAAGCGAAAACAGATTTGATACTGCTTCATATCTTTTGGATATGGGATTTGCCGATTATTGCTGCGTAACGCCAAAAATTGACAAATCACAAATTAACAGCGTGCAGGTAAAATACGGCAAAGAAAAAAGCATTATGCCAAGATATGACAGCGTAACGCCCATTGTTATGAAAAAGGGCAACGAAGAATTGGAATACGAGTATAAGCTTTCAAAATCAATTCAGGCTCCTGTCAAAAAGGGGCAGAAGCTCGGTGAAATATGCATTAAATCAAATAATAAAACAATTTCAAAAATAAATTTAACGGCAGGAAAGAATATCGGCAGAATTGATTTTGCCACAATTTTTAAGCAACTGCTCACAAATATATGATTACATATTGATTTTTTTACCAAAGTGTAGTATATTGTAAATTATTAATATTATATATTATAAAGAAGAGGTAGAAAATGTCACTAAAGCTAACTACAAGATATAGTGAAAATATAGTTTCAAGGTCGGATATAGAAGCAATGGCTCCTAAGGCTGTTGAGGCTATGAATACACTTATGAACAAAACAGGAGAGGGCAACGACTTTTTGGGTTGGATTGACCTTCCTACAAATTACGATAAAGAAGAATTTGGCAGAATTAAAAAAGCAGCTGAATATATTAAATCAAATGCCGATGTTCTTATTGTTATCGGTATCGGCGGCTCTTATCTCGGCGCAAGAGCCGTTATAGAAGCTGTTAAATCCTGCAATTATAACCTAATCAAAAAGGACACTCCGCAGATTTATTTCATCGGTAACTCAATCAGTCCTTCAAGCCTAAACGAAATTGTTGAGCTTTGTGAAGGAAAGGATATCTGCGTAAATGTTATCTCAAAGAGCGGCACAACAACAGAGCCTGCTATTGCTTTTAGAGTATTCAGGGACCTTGTAAATTCCAAATACAGCAGGGAAGAGGCTGCAAAGCGAATTTTCTGTACAACAGACAAGGCAAAGGGCACTCTTAAGGGCTTAGCTGATGCAGAGGGATACGAAACATTTGTCGTACCTGATGATGTAGGCGGAAGATTTTCTGTATTAACTGCTGTCGGATTGCTTCCGATTGCCGTTGCAGGTATTGATATCGACGAGCTTATGCTCGGTGCAAGAAATGCCCAAAACGAGCTTTGCTCAAGCGATATTGATGAAAACATTTGCTTAAAATATGCCACTGTCAGAAACTGCTTTTATAACGCAGGCAAAAGGCTGGAATGCTTTGTTTCCTTTGAGCCTAATATGACTATGTTTAACGAATGGCTCAAGCAGCTTTTCGGCGAAAGTGAGGGCAAGGACGGCAAGGGCTTGTTCCCTGTGTCCTGTGTCTTTTCAACCGACCTTCACTCACTCGGTCAGTATATTCAGGAATCAGGCGGTTCGCTGATGTTTGAAACCGTTATTAAGTTTAACAAATGTCTTAATGATTTTGTTATTGACGAGCAGGAAGGCAATATTGACGGACTTAATTTTCTTGCAGGCGAAAAAATGAGCGTTGTTAACGACAAGGCAAGGCAGGGAACCTTGCTTGCACACACAGAGGGCGGCGTTGGCAATTTAATAATTGAAGCAGACAAATTAGGTGCAGAAGAAATCGGATATCTGATTTATTTCTTCGAGAAGGCTTGCGCTGTTTCAGGCTATATTTTAGGCGTAAATCCTTTCAATCAGCCGGGTGTTGAGAGCTATAAAAAGAATATGTTTGCACTCCTCGGTAAGCCGGGCTATGAAAGCGAAAAAGAAAAACTTGAAAAACAATTAGGTTTATGCTAATATAGAGTTGAACAAAGCATATACCTAATCAGGAGGAATAAATATGATTAAACTTATTATTGGTAACAAAGGTGCCGGAAAAACTAAAAAGCTTATTGATTTAGTGAATTCCTGCGTAGAAAATTCGGACGGCAATGTTGTTTGCATCGAAAAGGAGCCAAAGCTTACATATGATGTTTCATCAAAGGCAAGACTCCTCGAAACCGAAACATACGCAATTAACGGTCACAAGGCTTTTTACGGATTTCTTGCCGGTATCTGTGCAGGTAATTACGATGTAACAGACATTCTTGTTGACGCTACTTTCAAGATTGTAGGCCGTGATTACAGCAGATTACCTCAATTCTTTGATATGCTCTCAGGCTTAAGCGAGGCTTCGGATGTTAACTTCTATTTCACCATTAGCTGTGATAAGGAAGAGCTTCCTGTTGAAATCTTCGATTACTGTGACGAAATTCAATAATAAATTGTATATTTAAGGTCGCTGAAAAAACAGCGGCCTTATTTTTTACATATTGCAGAATTTTAATTTTACTATTGACAAAATGTTGACTTATATATATAATACTTAAAGACAAACTTGAGGTGGAATGTATGCAACTCGATTTTACAAACCTATTGAATTCGTCTAACGAGGTAATTGATATAGATTATCATATGCCTATGGAGAATTTTATTTACAGCACCTATAACCCACTCATAAACGGTGTTGATGTAAAAGGTAAGGCTTTTCAAAGGGTTGGAGTTGTTTATTTAAGCCTTACAGTTGACTTTGATTTTCGCGGTGTTTGCGACAGATGTGCCGACACGGTTGAAAAGCGTTATTCATTCAATATCGAAAAGATTGTTGTTCAAAAGATGGAAAATGAAAACGACGACTACGAAAATTACATAGTTGTTGAAAACAATATCCTTAATCTTGACGACCTTATCGATGAGGAAATTCAGTTGTTCCTGCCGGCAAAAATGCTTTGCAAGGAAGATTGCAAGGGGCTTTGTCAGCGTTGCGGAAAAAATCTGAATTACGAACAATGCAAATGCGAAAGAGAAATTGACCCGAGATTAGCGGCGCTTTCGGATTTGCTTATCAGCGAGTAAATTAAACTAACTTGTTTTTATAATAAGGAGGAAATTAAAATGGCAGTACCAGCAAGAAGAACAGGTAAAGCAAGAAAGAATAAGAGACGCTCAAGCGTTTGGAAGGCAACAGCTCCGACACTTGTAAAGTGCCCAAAGTGTTCTGAATACACAGTACCGCACAAGGTTTGCGCAAACTGTGGCTACTACAACGGCAGAGAAGTTATTAGCAAGGACTAATATGATTTGAGCATTTGGCGGCTTTATTTAAGCCGCCTTTCTTGTTATTATTTTTTGTGAGGTGATTTTTATGTCAAAGCCGGTTGTTGCTATCGTAGGACGACCAAATGTTGGTAAATCAACTCTTTTTAATAAGCTAATCGGTACAAGACTTTCTATTGTTGATGATAAGCCGGGTGTTACAAGAGACAGAATTTACGGTGATTGCGAATGGCTGAACCGTCATTTTTTACTTGTAGATACGGGCGGTATTGAGCCACACAGCGACGATATTATTTTATCGCAGATGCGCTCGCAGGCACAAATGGCTATTGATACTGCTGATGTAATTATCCTTGTAACAGACCTGAGATGCGGCGTTGTTGCCTCCGACCAGGATGTTGCCGCTATGCTTCTTAAAAGCGGAAAGCCTATTGTTTTGTGCGTTAATAAATGCGACAGAATAGGCGAGCCGGAGCCGGAGTTTTATGAGTTTTATAATTTAGGCATTGGAGACCCGATAGCCGTATCATCAACTCACGGTCACGGAACGGGAGATTTGCTTGACGAGGTTATTAAGTATTTTCCCGAGAATTGCGAGGACGATGAGGACGACGAGGAGATTATCGGTGTTGCTGTTATAGGCAAGCCAAATGTAGGTAAATCATCATTGATTAATAAAATAAGCGGTACCGACAGGGCTATCGTATCAAATATTGCAGGTACCACAAGAGATACCACGGATACCTATATTGAAAATGATTACGGCAAATTCAATTTTATTGATACTGCCGGAATGAGAAGAAAAAGCAGAATTAATGATGATATAGAAAAATACAGCATAATTCGTGCAAGAATGGCTGTTGAAAGAGCAAATGTATGCGTTATTATGATTGACGCACAGGAGGGCTTTACCGAGCAGGACAGCAAGGTTGCAGGCATTGCCATTGAACAGGGTAAGGCTTGTATTATTGCGGTAAATAAATGGGATGCCATCGAAAAAGACGGCAATACTATGAAGGAGTTCAGAGAAAAATTAGCTGTTGATTTTTCCTTTATGAGCTATGCTCCCGTTATCTTTATTTCCGCAAAAACAGGACTTCGTATTGATAAGCTGTACGAAATGATAGTTTTTGTTCATTCTCAAAACTCTATGCGTATTTCAACAGGTAAGCTAAACGAGGTTCTCGGCATTGCAACTGCAAGAGTTCAGCCTCCTACCGACAAGGGCAAGAGATTAAAAATTTATTATATGACGCAGGCATCCACCCGTCCGCCCACATTTGTATTTTTTGTAAACAATGCAGAGCTGTTCCATTTTTCTTATCAAAGATATCTTGAAAATCAAATAAGAGAAATTTTCGGCCTTGACGGAACACCTGTCAGATTTATCATCAGAGAAAGGGGAGAGGGCGGCAAATGATTTCAATAGTTATTTTAATATTGATTGCACTTTTGTCGTATCTTTTAGGAAGCCTGAATTTCGGCATCATTATTTCAAGAAAATTTAAAAAGGAAGATATCAGAACCCACGGAAGCGGAAATGCCGGCTCAACAAATATGCTGAGAAATTACGGCAAGGCTTGGGGTGTAGCAACCATTCTCGGCGATATGGCAAAGGTTGCCGTTGCCATTTTAATTGCCTTTGCTATACTGAAATGTACACATCAGTATGAGCATATCGGCAAAATGAGCGATAATGCCGATATGCTTATAAAATCCTTTGCAGGCTTTTTCTGCGTGTTAGGGCATATCTTTCCCTGCTTCTTTAATTTCAAAGGCGGCAAGGGCGTTGCGACAAGCGGCGGTATGGTGTTTATGATTGATTGGAGAATAGCGCTGATTTTATTAGCTGTTTTCATTGTAGCAGTAGCCCTTACAAAGTATGTGAGCTTAGGCTCAATCCTGATGGCAATTTTTTACCCCGTATTTATCGGAATTTTTTACAAAGATGTTATTCTTGTATTAATTGCAATACTTTTTGCCGCTATTGTAATTACAGCTCACAGAGGTAATATAAGTAAGCTTTTAAATGGTACAGAATCAAAAATATCGGATAAAAAGAGAAAAAAATAAAACCGTTCGTACGAACGGTTTTTATTTTATAGCTTACGCTCTTTCAACCTTACCGGAACGAAGGCATCTTGTGCAAACATATACTCTCTTAGGTGAGCCATTTACTACAGCCTTTACTCTCTTAATATTAGGTTTCCAGGTTCTGTTTGATCTTCTGTGTGAGTGTGATACCTTAATGCCGAAGGACATTTCTTTTCCACAGTATTCACATTTTGCCATTACCGACACCTCCTTAAAAATTTACAACGTGTATATATTAACAGAAAGTTATCTAAATTGCAAGCATTTTTTTTATTTATTTGCAAATAGCGTAAAATATCGTGCATTTTATTATAATTTCTTGATTTTAAATAATTAATTTAGTATAATGAATATGCAGTTTAATTTATATATTATTTAAGGAGATTTATACATATGGCAGTTGAAAAGAAATCAAATGATAAGAAAGCTGCGCTTGAATCTGCATTAAAGCAGATTGAAAAGCAGTACGGTCAGGGCGCAGTAATGCGACTCGGCGAAAACAAGCATCTTAAGGTGGATGCAATTTCCACAGGCTCGCTTACCCTTGACCTTGCAACAGGCATCGGCGGTGTACCTAAGGGAAGAATTGTAGAAATTTACGGTCCCGAATCTTCAGGTAAAACAACCTTGGCGCTCCACTGCGTTGCAGAGGCGCAAAAGGCAGGAGGAGAGGCTGCGTTTATCGATGCCGAGCATGCTCTCGACCCCGAATATGCAGAAAATTTAGGCGTTGATGTTGAATCACTCCTTGTTTCACAGCCGGATGACGGTGAGCAGGCTCTTGAGATTACAGAGCAGCTTGTTAGAAGCGGAGCGATAGATATTATCGTTGTTGACTCCGTTGCAGCACTTGTTCCTAAGTCAGAAATTGAAGGCGATATGGGCGACTCCCACGTAGGACTTCACGCAAGACTTATGTCACAGGCTTTAAGAAAGCTGACAGGCGCTATCAACAAGTCTAACTGTGTTATTATTTTCATCAACCAGCTTCGTGAAAAGGTTGGTGTAATTTACGGAAATCCCGAGGTTACCACAGGCGGCAGAGCGCTTAAGTTCTATGCTTCAATGCGTATTGATGTAAGAAAAATTGAACAGCTTAAGGCAACAGGCAATGAGTTTATCGGATCAAGAACACGAGCCAAGATTGTTAAAAACAAGGTTGCGCCTCCGTTTAAGCAGGCAGAGTTTGACATTATGTACGGCACCGGTATTGATAAAATCGGCGAAATTGCAGACCTTGCAGTTCAGCTTGATATCGTTAAGAAAAGCGGTTCTTGGTTCTCGTACGGTGAGGAAAGGTTCCAAGGCAGAGATAAGCTTAAGAGTATGATTAAAGATGACCCTCAGTTAGCAGATACGCTTGAAAGGCAAATCAAGGATATCCTTAAGCGTCGTGACGAGGATGAAAAGGCTGATGAGGCTTCCAAGGCAGATGAAGCTACAGCAAGCAAGCCTGTTACTCAAACAAGGGCTGCCGCAAGGGCAAAGCTTGATATTGCAATCGACGATGACGATGATATCTAATGAAAATATCACATTCAAAGGGTAGGGGTAAAAAAATTCATCTGTTTATTGATGATGAATATATGCTCACTACCGATATAGATTTTTGGGCTTCGCATTTTTACAAGGACGGCTCGGAAATTACGGAGGAGCAATGGCAGGAGCTTGTTGATTCCGTCAACTATAAAAAGGCTATTGATAAGTGCTATAATCTTTTGTCCCGACGCGACCATTCCGTATATGAGCTTAAAACAAAGCTTCTTCGTACGGTTGATGAAAAAAATGCAGAGCTTGCGTTAGACAGAATGCTCGAGTTAGGCTATCTTGATGATGAAAAATATGCCCGAAGGGTTGTTGATTATCTTTTAAACAAAAGGAATATGTCTTCCTCCTTTATTAAGCAGGAGCTTTATAAGCGAGGAATAGATGCCGACATAATTTCTTCGGCTATGCAGGAAGCACATATAGACAACGTACCCTCTGTAATTGAGCTTATTCAAGGCAAGTACAATAATAAATTATCAGCTGAAAACGGCAGGGAAAAGGTTGTTGCAGCATTAATGAGGAAAGGATTTTCCTATTCCGATATAAAGGAAGCGTTTTATCGGATAGAAAATGATGAAATTGATGAACAATTTTAAGGTTGGAATGATATCGCTCGGCTGTCCTAAAAATCAGGTGGACGGTGAAGCACTTTTAGCAAGGCTTCAGCAGGCAGGCTATATCATTGTAAATAAAATTGAAGATTCCGATGTTATGATAGTCAATACCTGCGGCTTTATCGAAGACGCAAAGAGAGAGGCTATTGAAACGATATTAGAGGTTGCAGAATACAAAAATGCAGGTCTTATCAGCGCAATAGTGGTTACAGGCTGTCTTGCCGAAAGGTATCAGGATGAAATTATTAAAGAAATGCCCGAGGTTGACGCTGTTTTGGGCATAGGTGCAAACGGCGATATCGTTAAGGCTTGTGATAAGGCGCTGTGTGGCATTACTACAACTAATTTTCCAAACAAGTGCTTCTTGCCGCTTGATGATAAAAGGCTTCTTTCAACACCGCCTCATTGGGCATATTTAAAGATTGCAGAGGGCTGTGACAATAAATGTGCCTATTGTGCTATCCCGGGTATTCGAGGCGGCTTTCGTTCAAGAAAAATGGAGTCCGTTATTGTTGAGGCGAAGGAGCTTGCCGAAAAGGGTGTTAAAGAGCTTATTCTCGTTGCACAGGATACCACCAAATACGGACAGGATATTTACGGCGAATATAAGCTTGCAGAGCTGTTAAGGCGTTTATGCAAAATCGATGGCATCGAATGGATTAGACTTTTTTATTGCTATCCCCACAGAATAACCGATGAGCTTATCGAGGTTATAAAAACCGAAGATAAGGTGTGTAATTATATTGACATTCCGTTACAGCATTCCGATAGAGATGTTCTTAAAAATATGAACAGATCGGGATGCGGTGAGGATTACAAAAGGCTTTTGCAAAAAATGAGGTCGGAAATTCCAGATATCGCTTTCAGAACAACCTTTATGGTTGGCTTCCCGGGCGAAACAGAGGAGCAGTTTTCCGATTTGTGCAATTTTGTTAAGGAAATAAAATTTGATAAAATGGGTTGCTTTGCCTTTTCTCCCGAGGAGGATACGCCTGCCTTTGATATGCCGTGTCAGATAGATAATGACATAAAAAGCAGACGGCAGGAGGTATTGATGGATATTCAGTACGGCATTACCGAGCAAAGCAATTCAGGAAGAATAGGAAAAACCTTTAAGGTTATTGTTGATTCATACGAGGACGGAAAATACATAGGTCGTTCTTATATGGACTCACCCGAAATTGACAGTGGAATTATTTTCACTTCTAATGAAAAAATCAGTATCGGAGATTTTGTTAATGTGCTGATTACCGATATTGACGGATACGATTTAATAGGAGAAAGAGTATAATGAATTTACCGAATAAAATAACTGTTTTTAGATTTTTATGCATTCCTTTTTTGTTTGCGGCGGCATTAATACAGTTTAGATATCACTGGGTTGTAACATTGCTTATTTATTTTATCGCCTGTATGAGTGACAAGGTTGACGGTATTATCGCAAGAAAAAAAGGCTTGGTTACCGATTTCGGCAAGCTTATGGACCCTCTTTCGGATAAATCATTGGTTTTGGCGGCTTTTATTATTCAAATCAATTTGGGCGTAAGAACCGATTTGGTAATTATGATTATGATGGCTCGTGAATTTTTGGTTGCAGGTATGCGTATGGCTGCTGCCGTTGAGGGAGAGGTAATTGCCGCAAATGCATTTGGAAAGGCAAAGACCTTTTTGCAGATGTCAACAACGGGTATGACCTTCTTATTGTTGGCTATTATGGAGAAGGACTGCGAAATAATAATTGCCACAAACGGCTTCAATGCACCTGATTGGCTTAATATTTACTGTACAATAGCATTTTGGATTGTTGCCGTTGTTACTTTGTTAAGCGGAATAAAATATACCAAGGACGGTTGGTATTTGATTAAAACAAAATAATTGTTGCAATTCTTACAGAAATGTATATAATGTATATAAAGACATTGATTGGGAGAAGTAACAATCTAAGGCTTATCAAGAGAGCAGACGGTAGCTGAAAGGTCTGTATAAGCCATTTTGCGAAATGCACCCATGAGTCGCTTGGAAGAAGCTGAGTATTTCAAGACGGTATGCACCGTTATTTGCAGGGCTATGAAGGTAGTCAAGTATAAATCAGAGTGGAACCGCAGTATTATTATTGCCTCTGTCTAAGGACGGGGGCATTTTATTTTTTAGGTAGGTAGATAATCTATGTTTAAGCAATATAAAGAAGATATCAGAAGCTTTATTGAGCACGATCCGGCGGCATCAAGACCGTTGGAGATTATCCTCTTGTATCCCGGCTTTAAGGCTTTAAGAGCTCATAAAAGGGCAAACTGGTTTTATAGGCATAATTTTCCGTTTATTGCAAGATATATCAGTCAGAGGTCTGCTCATAAAACAGGTATCGAAATTCATCCCGGTGCCACCATTGGCAAAAGAGTGGTTATTGACCACGGACACGGAATTGTTATAGGCGAAACGGCTGAAATCGGTGACGATGTTATGATTTATCAGGGCGTAACGCTCGGCGGAACAGGTAAGGATATAGGCAAGCGCCATCCAACCATCGAAAGCGGAGTTATGATCGGTGCAGGCGCAAAGGTTTTAGGACCTATAACCGTTGGCAGAAATGCAAAAGTTGCCGCAGGCGCTGTTGTTGTAAAGGATGTTGAGCCTAACTGTACCGTTGTAGGCGTGCCGGGTGAGGTTGTACGAATAGACGGCGAAAGGGTTGACGATCTTGACCAAATCAATATCCCCGACCCCTTAATGAATGCCATTAGGTCAAATGAACAGAGAATAATTGAAATTGAAGAAGAAATAAAAAAGCTTAAGGAGATGCAAAATGAAGGTATTTAATACGCTTTCAAGAACAAAGGAAGAATTTGTTCCGGTAGATGAAAATGAAGTAAGGATTTACGCTTGCGGGCCGACGGTTTATAACTATATCCATATCGGAAACGCAAGACCGCTATGTGTATTTGATGTGCTTAGAAAGTATCTCGAATACAGAGGATACAATGTAAAGTTTGTACAAAATTTTACAGATGTTGACGATAAAATTATTAAAAGAGCAAATGAGGAAAACAGCACCTTTGAGGAGATAAGCAAGAAATATATTGAAGAATTTTGGACCGATGCTCACGGCTTGAATTTTAAGGATGCAAGTGTTCACCCAAAGGCTACGGAAAATATTGATGAAATAATTGATATAATTAAAGCGCTTGAAGAAAAGGGCTATGCTTATGCAGTTGACGGAGATGTATATTTCAGAACGCTCAAATTTGACGGCTACGGAAAGCTTTCGCATCAGCCTATTGACGATTTGCAGTCAGGCGCAAGAATTGCCGTAGGAGAAAAGAAGGAGGACCCGCTCGATTTTGCGCTCTGGAAGGCCGCAAAGGAGGGCGAGCCTTATTGGGACTCCCCGTGGGGAAAGGGCAGACCGGGCTGGCATATTGAATGCTCTGCAATGAACAGAAAATATCTCGGCAACACCATTGATATTCACTGCGGCGGTCAGGATTTGATTTTCCCTCACCACGAAAACGAAATTGCACAGTCAGAAGCGGCAAACGGCGCTATGTTTGCAAAATATTGGATGCATAACGGCTATATCAATGTTGATAATGTAAAAATGAGCAAATCTCTCGGCAATTTCAAAACCGTACGAGAGATAGCGAATGTTTACGGATATGAGGTAATAAGATATTTCTTAATTTCATCTCACTACCGTTCACCCATTAATTACAGCCTCGAAATCATTGAGCAATGTAAATCTGCCCTTGAAAGACTTTATACCTGCCGTGACTCTCTCGATTTTGCATTGAAGAATGCATCAAATGATATTGCAGACGACGAAAGCATTTTAGAGAGCATAAACAGCAGAAAAGAGCAGTTTATAGCTGCAATGGACGACGACCTTAATACCGCCGACGGCCTTGCCGCTATATTTGATTTGGTAAGCGATATTAATACTAAAATTCTTAATAAAGCGGTTTCCGAAAATGTATGTAAGACTGCCGCAACAATATTTGACGAGCTTACCGATGTACTCGGAATTCTTTACAACAGAAAATCCAATGATGTTGATTCCGACATTGAGGATTTGATAGCAAAAAGACAGGAAGCGAGAGCAAATAAGGATTGGGCAACTGCCGACAAAATCCGTGATGATTTAAAGGCAAGAGGTATTATTTTAAAGGACACACCACAGGGAGTTACTTGGGTTAAGGAGTAATTATGGTAGATAGAGTTAAATTTAAGGATACCGAGGTTTCAAGACTCGGACTCGGCAATATGAGATTACCCTGCAAAACCATTATCAAAAGGGAAGCAAATCCGTTGATAGATTATGAGAAGTCACAGAAAATTGTTGATATGGCTTTTGAAAACGGCGTAAACTATTTTGATACTGCTTATATGTATCACGCAGGAAAAAGTGAAAAATTTATAGGCACTGCTCTGAAAAAATATCCGAGAGAAAGCTACTTTTTGGCAGATAAGCTGCCTATTTGGATGTGCAATTCTCCAAAGGATATGCAGAAAATATTCAATAAGCAGTTAGAAAGAACAGGCATTGATAGGTTTGATTTTTATCTTCTGCATTCATTGGACGGCAAGAATTTTGATAAGTGTGAAAAATACGGCGCTTATGATTTTTTATTGGAAAAAAGAGAAGAGGGACTTATTAATAATATAGGCTTCTCATTCCACGGTACAATTGACGACCTGAAAAGAATTGTTGCGGCACATCATTGGGATTTTGCGCAAATACAGATGAATTATCTCGACTGGGAAAATCAGGACGCAAAAACGCAGTATCAAATTTTGACCGATGCAGACATTCCTGTTATTGTTATGGAGCCGGTAAGGGGCGGAAAGCTTGCCGATGTTCCCGACAGTGCAAAAGAAATATTCAAAAAAAATGCACCCGACAAAAGCATTGCGTCTTGGGCGATAAGATTTGTTGCAAGCTTTCCTAATGTTATAACCATTTTAAGCGGTATGAACAGCCTTGAGCAGATGGAGGATAACCTTTCGAGTCTTACCGATTTTGTGCCTATGACAGACACGGAGCTAAATATATGCAAAAATGTTGCTTCAATTATAAACGAAAAGGAAATTATAGCGTGTACAGGCTGTGATTATTGCGTCGAATGTCCTAAGCAAATTAAAATCAGCACTGTTTTTGATTATTATAATCAATTTAAAAACGATGTCATTTCCAAGGAAAAGGCAAGCGAGCAAATTGCGGCAGTTGATGCAACCTATACCGAATGCATTAGGTGTAATAAGTGTAAACAGCATTGTCCGCAGGGACTTGATATTCCCGAGCTTTTTGCGACAAAAATTAATGCTTTATTTTAGTAAAAAAATTATTATTTTTCGACTTTATTTTTACATTTTTATATTAATAAAAATATTGATATTTAATATCAATTTGTTATAATAATATTATCAACAAACAGGAGGGAAAATAATGGGAGGATTTTTCGGAGTAGCCTCTAACGAGGATTGCGTATTTGACCTGTTTTACGGTGTTGACTACCACTCACACCTCGGCACAAGAAGAGCAGGCTTGGCTGTTTACGACAGCGAAATCGGCTTTGATAAGGCAATACATAATATCGAAAATGCACCGTTCAGAACCAAATTTCACACCGAGGCAAACACAATGCACGGTAATCTCGGCATAGGCTGTATTTCCGATTTTGAGGCACAACCTATTTTGGTTCGTTCGCATCACGGCACCTTTGCCATTACTACGGTAGGAAAAATTAATAATGCCGACAAAATTGTTGACGACATTATTAAAGGCACAACTCATTTCTTTGAAATGAGCAACGGTGAAATTAATCCGACGGAATTGGTTGCGGCAATTATTAACCAAAAGGAAAATTTCATCGACGGCATTAAGTATGCTATGGATTTGATTGAAGGCTCATTAAGCTTGCTTATTCTTACAAAAAAAGGAATTTATGCTGCTCGTGACAAATATGGCAGGACGCCTATTGTTATCGGTCATAAGGAGGGCTCCTACTGTGCCTGCTTTGAGAGCTTTGCATATCTAAATCTCGGATATACGGATTATAAGGAGCTTGGACCGGGAGAAATTGCAGTTATTACGCCTGACAGCGTTAAAACTCTTGTAACACCCGGTGACAAGATGAAAATCTGTACATTCCTTTGGATTTATTACGGTTATCCGTCATCCTCCTATGAGGGCATCAGCGTTGAAAAAATGCGATACGAATGCGGAAAAGCGCTTGCAAGACGAGATAATGTTAAACCCGATATTGTTGCAGGCGTTCCGGATTCGGGTATTGCGCATGCAATAGGCTATTCAAATGAATCGGGCATTCCGTTTTCAAGACCGTTTGTAAAATACACACCTACATGGCCGAGATCATTTATGCCTACAACACAGAATAAGCGTAACCTTATTGCAAAAATGAAGCTTATCCCTATTCACGATTTAATTGCAGGCAAGTCGCTTTTGCTTATTGACGACTCTATCGTAAGAGGAACACAGCTTCGCGAAACAACAGAATTTTTGTATAACAGCGGCGCTAAGGAGGTACATATCCGTCCTGCATGCCCACCGCTTTTCTTTGGATGCAAATATCTTAACTTCTCACGCTCAAATTCGGAAATGGAGCTTATTACAAGATGCGTTATAAACGAGCTTGAGGGCTGTGACGCAGATTTGGAAACTGTTAAGGAATATACAAATCCCGATGGAGAAAAGTATCAAAAAATGCTTGATGTTATTTGCGAAAAGCTTCATTTTACTTCCTTGCGCTATCACAGACTTGACGATATGATAGACGCTGTCGGCATAGGTGCAGACAAGCTTTGCACTTATTGCTGGAACGGCGAGGAATAATTTTATTTATCTCACCATATTATTTATGGTGAGATATTTGTGTGTTAATTAAGTATAAAGGATTGTTATGAAATTAAGCGAATTGGAAATCGGCGCAACAGCCAAAATTATATCAGTAGGCGGCGAGGGCTCATTAAGACAGCATTTTCTTAATATGGGCTTGATTCCCGGTGCAAAAATCAATCTTGTAAAATTTGCTCCCATGGGTGACCCTATGGAGCTTCGTCTTCACGGATATGAGCTTACTCTGCGTTTGGAGGATGCTGAAAAGATTGAGGTTGAAGCCTTTGATGAAGCTGAACCGATTAGCAAATGCAGGAGTAATGATTTAAAGGGCAGGGTTGAGCATCCGGGCTTTGGAGAAACGAAAAAATATAAAATAAGACCAAATGGGAGAATGCTCAATAAGGACAAAACCATTACATTCGCTCTTGCAGGTAACCAAAACTGCGGAAAGACAACCCTGTTTAATCAGCTTACAGGCTCAAATCAGCATGTCGGAAATTTTCCGGGTGTAACAGTTGACAGAAAAACAGGTATAATAAAAGGCTTTCCCAATACTGAGATAACCGATTTGCCGGGCATTTATTCCTTGTCGCCTTACACAAGCGAGGAGGTTGTTACCCGTCAGTTCATTCTTGAAGAAAAGCCTAGCTGTATTATAAATATTGTTGACGCAACTAACATCGAAAGAAATTTATATCTTACAATGCAGCTGATGGAGCTTGATGTTCCTATGGTGCTTGCACTCAATATGATGGACGAGATGCGAGGAAACGGCGGTTCGGTCAGAATAAACGAAATGGAATCATATTTGGGTATTCCCGTTGTTCCTATTGCCGCTTCAAAAAATGAGGGTGTACACGAGCTTGCCGAACATGCGGTTCAGGTTGCATCAATTCAGGGCAGACCGGGCAGAATGGACTTTTGCGACGGTAACGATTGCAACGGCGCTGTACATAGATGTCTGCACGGCATTATGCATCTTATTGAGGACCATGCAAAAAAATACGGTATCCCCGTGAGATTTGCCGCAACAAAGCTTGTAGAGGGTGACGAGCAGGTTATGGATGCACTTCATTTAACTGATAATGAAAAGGAGATGCTCGAATTTATTATCTGTCAGATGGAGGAGGAAAGAGGACTTGACCGTAATGCCGCAATAGCAGATATGAGATTTACCTTTATCCAAAGGCTTGTAAATGCTACGGTTGTTAAGCCGCAGGAGAGTAAGGAGCGCGAGCGAAGCAGAAAAATTGACAAGCTGCTCACGGGTAAGCATACTGCCATTCCTTCGTTTATTGTTATTATATCCTTGGTATTTCTGTTAACCTTTAATGTTATCGGAGCATTCTTTCAGGGACTTATTGAACAGCTTATCAGCTATGTTACGGCGGGCACGGACGCCCTGCTGACTGGACTCGGTGTTAATGATGTTGTACATTCTCTCATTATTGACGGAATATTTACAGGCGTCGGAAGTGTTTTAAGCTTTTTACCTATAATTGTTACGCTGTTCTTTTTCCTATCCTTGCTTGAGGATACGGGATATATGGCAAGAATTGCCTTTGTTATGGATAAGCTGTTGCGTAAAATAGGTGTTTCGGGACGAAGCATTGTTCCTATGCTTATCGGCTTTGGCTGTACTGTTCCGGGTGTTATGGCAAGCAGAACGCTTCCGTCCGAGCGTGACAGAAAAATGACAATTATGCTCACACCGTTTATGAGCTGTTCTGCAAAGCTTCCCATATACAGCTTTTTTGTTTCAACCTTTTTCCCAAAGCACGGCGCTTTGGTTATGACGGGTCTGTATTTTACGGGAATCGCTGTCGGTATATTAGTGGCGCTGATTTCTAAAAACACCTTCTTCAAGGGTGAGCCCGTGCCGTTCGTTATGGAATTACCTAATTACAGAGTGCCCGGAGCTAAAAATGTATTACAGCTTTTGTGGGATAAGGCAAAGGATTTTTTACAAAGGGCATTTACAATTATTTTCTTGGCTTCTATTGTTATTTGGTTTCTGCAAACCTTTAACCTGCGCTTTGAGATGGTAGAAAATTCAAAGGACAGCATTCTTGCCGCATTGGCAGGAACAATTACTCCTGTTTTCAAGCCTCTCGGCTTTGCAGACTGGAGAATATCAACTGCCTTAATTTCGGGATTTATTGCCAAGGAAAGCGTGGTTTCAAGTCTTCTTGTTTTGTTTGGTTCAGCAGAAAGTCTGCATACTGCGTTAAACGCCGTTACGGCTGTTCCGCTTTTGATTTTCTGTCTGCTATATACCCCGTGCGTTGCCGCCATTGCCTCTGTAAAAAGAGAACTTGGCGCAAGGTATGCGATTTTTGTAGTTGTCGGTCAGTGTGCAATAGCGTGGATTTGTGCTTTCGCAGTAAGACTTGTTACTTTGATATTATAACTTTACTAAAAAAACATTTTGTGGTATTATATACTTAAATTTTTTAAGGGGAATTGTTATGGCTCAATGGGATAAAGATTATCTTGACCTTTGCAGAAGAATTTTAAACGAAGGCATCGAGGTAGAAAATCGTACAGGTATAAACACAATTAAGGTCCCTTCACATCATTTTCATTTTGATTTGGAAAAGGAATTTCCTATCTTAACAACAAAACAGCTTTTCATCCGACAGGCAGTTTTGGAGATGCTTTGGATATATCAGGCGCAGTCAAACGATGTTCGCTGGTTGCAGGAAAGAGATGTAAAAATCTGGAACGAATGGGAAATTGATGAGAACGGAATTTGGCATGCAGAACAAATGCTCCCCGACGAAAACGGAGGGCTTGTACGCCAAAAGGTAGAAAAGAATTTCGGCAAGGAATATGCCCACACAATTGGCACTGCCTACGGTTATATTGTTAATAAGTTTAAAATGACACAAAATCTTATTGATAAGCTTAAAAATCATCCCGAGGACAGAAGAATGGTTATGACGCTGTGGCAGAATGATTACCTTGATACAGCAGTTTTGCCAAGCTGTGTTTGGTCGAGTGAATGGGATGTTACAGACGGAAAGCTTAATTGCTGGGTTCATCAAAGAAGCTGTGATGTTCCGCTTGGTTTACCGTTTAATGTAACACAGTATGCCGTTTTGCTTTGCATGCTTGCACAGGTTTCGGGGTTAAAGCCAGGAACTATCGACTGGTCAATTAAGGATGCGCATATCTATGTTAATCAGGTTGACGGAATTAAGGAGCAACTTAAAAGAATGGACGAGCAGGGCGATTTGCCTGCACCTAAATTATGGCTCAACCCTGAGGTTGACGATTTCTTTAAGTTCGATTCCTCAAGAGATTGCAAGGATGTTAAGCTGATTGATTATAAGCATCTCGGAAAGATTAGCTTTCCTATTGCGCAGTAGGGAGGTACTATGGCTATTTCTATCATTGCCGCAGTGGGCAAAAATCTTGAGCTTGGAAAGGGTAACGACCTTATTTGGCATTTCAGAGAGGATATGAAATTCTTTAAGGAAATGACAACCTCAAATACCGTTATTATGGGCAGAAAAACCTTTGAATCGCTTCCTAAGGCTCTTCCGAACAGAAGAAATATTGTTATCTCGTCAAATGATAGCTACGACGCACCCGGCTGTGAGGTTGTAAGCTCTGTTGAAGATGCGCTGAAGCTTGCAGGCGAGGATAATATATTCATTATCGGAGGTGGCAGAATTTACGAGCAGCTTCTGCCGTTAGCGGATAATCTGTATTTAACTGAAATTGATGCAGAATGTAAGGACGCGGATACCTATTTTCCTTCGTTTAACAAAGCGGATTACAGCAGAAGGGTTATAGCTGCTTATGATGTGGACGGTACACATTTTGAGCATATCCTGTATTCAAAATAAATATTGCACGGCAGATAACGGCGCTACAATGCACATTGTCCTATGCCGTGCGTTTGTTTTTTATAATAAAAAATTCAGAGTGGGTAATATTATTACTGTTATTTTTAAACAATATTTCAATTTCCTATTGACAAAGTAGGAAATAAAGTATATATTACTTAAAAAATACCTATTATATTAATAGGAATAAAATAGGCAGGTAGTATAATGAATACAATTTATGTAGATAATGCCGCTACAACTCAGGTATCGGAAGAGGCGCTTGAGGCAATGCTGCCGTTCTTGAAGGATGTTTACGGCAATCCTTCGTCACTTCATCATATCGGACAGATTGCTAAGGAATATCTTGAAGACGCAAGAGCAAGAGTGGCAAAGTGTATAAATGCAAATCCAAATGAAATATATTTCACATCTGGCGGAAGCGAGGCTGATAACCAAGCAATTATTTCCGCCGCATATAACGGTGCTAAAAAAGGAAAAAAGCATATTATTTCTTCAAAATTTGAGCATCACGCTGTTCTTCATACTCTTGATAAATTAAAAAAAGAGGGCTTTGAAATTGAACTGCTTGATGTTTATAAGGAAGGCATTGTTAGATTAGAGGATGTAAAAAATGCTATCCGTGAGGACACGGCGCTTGTTACAATAATGACCGCCAACAATGAAGTAGGCACTATTCAGCCTATCAAGGAAATCGGCGCTCTGTGCAGAGAAAAGGGTGTAATCTTCCATACCGATGCTGTACAGGCTGTCGGACATATTCCCGTAGATGTTGCAGATATGAATATTGATATGCTGTCAATTTCCGCTCACAAATTTCACGGACCCAAGGGCGTCGGTGTTTTATATTCACGAAAGGGCATCCTTTTGCACAATGTTATCAACGGCGGAGCACAGGAACGCAATAAGAGAGCCGGAACGGAAAATATGGCTGCTATTGCAGGTATGGCAAGAGCTTTGGAAATTGCCGTTGAAAATCTTGAGAAAAACAGCAAGCATATTTCCACATTGCGTGATAAGCTTATTGCAGGAGTTAGGGATATAGAGCTTTGCACCGTAAACGGCGATTTGGAAAAAAGATTACCGGGAACCGTAAATATGTGCTTTGAGGGCATTGAGGGTGAGGGTTTAATTCTTCTTTTAGATCAGGACGGAATTTGCTCGTCGTCGGGCTCTGCCTGCACAAGCGGTTCGCTCGATCCATCCCATGTTTTACTTGCAATGGGCGTGCCGGTTGAAAGTGCGCACGGCTCATTAAGAATTTCATTCAGCGAATATAATACCGAGGAGGAGGTTGACACAATTATTGAGTCAATCCATAAGGTAGTTAGTTATTTAAGATCAATATCTCCTGTTTGGGAGAAAATTCAAAAAGGCGAGGTAGTAGAGTAATGGCTTTATATTCAGATAAGGTAATAGATCATTTTACGAATCCGAGAAATGTCGGCAAAATGGACGATGCAGACGGGGTTGGCGAGGTTGGCAACGCAAAATGCGGCGATATAATGAAGATATATCTAAAGGTTGATGAAAATCAGATAATAACCGATGTTAAGTTTAATACCTTTGGCTGTGCTTCCGCTATTGCATCAAGCTCTATGGCAACATGTTTAATTAAGGGTAAGCCTATCAGCCAGGCTATCGAGCTAACCAACAAGGCTGTTGTAGAGGCTCTTGACGGTCTGCCGGCAGTTAAGGTACACTGTTCTGTGCTTGCAGAAGAAGCAATCAAGGCTGCCGTTAAGGATTATTATGACAGAAACGGCATTTCGTACGACCCTGAAACCTTCAAGGAAAGAGATATTGAAGAATAATTTAAGGATTTTCGATTATGGCTTTAAAAGATATTCAACAGGAAATTTTAAAACTGAAAAAGGAAAAGGATATTTGTATCCTTGCACATTGCTATCAAACGCCTGATATTTTAGAGGTTGCGGATTTTGTAGGCGACAGCTTTGCTCTGTCCGTATCTGCTTCAAAGGTTGAAAATAAAACAGTTATTATGTGCGGAGTTAGATTTATGGCAGAAACCGTAAAAATTCTTTCTCCCGATAAAACTGTTATTTTATCAAATCCGTCAGCGGGCTGTCCGATGGCAGAGCAGATGGACAAAGAGTTAATCTCACAAATTAAGGAGCAGCATCCCGATTATACCGTTGTTGCGTATATTAACACTACAAGCGAGCTTAAAACGGTTTGCGATGTATGTGTTACATCATCATCTGCGCTTAAAATATGCAATAATATTGACAACGATAAAATACTGTTTATACCTGACAGAAATTTGGGTACATATATTTCTAAGCAGATGCCCAATAAGGAATTTAAGCTTCTTCACGGTTGCTGTCCTACTCACGCAAAGATGTCTAAGGACGATGTTCTAAATGCTAAGAAAGCACATCCCGACGCACTGTTTCTTGTTCATCCCGAATGCAGAGATGAGGTTGTGGAGCTTGCTGATTATGTTGGCTCAACCACAGGAATTATGGACTATGCAAAAAGCAGTGACGCAAAGGAATTCATCATAGGCACGGAAAACAGCATTGTTCAGCATTTACAGCTTGCCTGTCCCGATAAGATGTTCTATCCGCTTTCAAAGGATTTCGTTTGCAACAATATGAAGGCTACAACAATTGTTGATGTTCTTAATTGCTGTAAGGGAACAGGCGGAGAGGTTATTGAGCTTGATGAGGATGTAAGACTCGGCGCAAAGCGTTGTATCGACAGAATGATTGAGTTAGGTTAATATTTATGAAAAAAGCATTAATCGCAATGAGTGGCGGTGTTGACTCAAGCGTTGCCGCATTTTTTATGAAGCAGCAGGGCTATGAGTGCATCGGTGTTACGATGAAGCTCTATGACAACGAGGATATAGGAATTGAAAAGGAAAAAACCTGCTGTTCCTTAGACGATATTGCCGATGCAAGAGCTGTTGCAAATCGCCTTGGAATGAAATACTATGTTTTCAATTTTAAGGACGATTTTCAGGAAAAGGTAATAAATAAATTTATTCGCACCTACGAAGCAGGCGGTACTCCAAATCCGTGTATTGACTGTAACAGATATCTCAAATTTGAAAAGCTGATGCAGCGTATGAGGGAAATAAAATTCGACTGCGTTGTAACAGGTCACTATGCCGATATAGTTTTTGAAAACGGCAGATATTTTCTTAAAAAGGGCAAGGATTTATCTAAAGACCAAAGCTATGTTCTGTATTCGCTGACACAGGAGCAGCTAAAGCACACCGTATTTCCGCTCGGTAAATACTCAAAGGAGGAAATACGCAGGGTTGCCCTCGAAAACGGCTTTGTTAATGCCCAAAAGCGTGACAGTCAGGATATTTGCTTTGTACCCGACGGCAATTATGCAAAATTTATCGAGGAACACGAGGGTGTTAAATATCCTAAAGGCAATTTTGTCGATAAGGACGGAAATGTTCTCGGCGAGCATAACGGCATAATAAGATATACAATAGGACAGAGAAAGGGACTTAATATTGCTCTCGGTCATCCTGTTTATGTAATATCTAAGGATATTGAAAAAAATACCGTTGTGCTTGGCAGTAATGACGACCTTAACACAACAAGGCTTATTGCCGAAAGCTTTAACTGGATTATTGAAAAGCCAAGTGATAAAATAAAATGCTTCGCTAAAACAAGATACAATATGAAGGAGGTTCCCTGCACGGCTTATTGTACAGGTGACAGGGTTGTTGTGGAATTTGATGAACCTGTAAGAGCCGTTACTCCCGGACAGGCTGTTGTATTATACAACGGGGAATATGTTTTAGGCGGCGGCACTATAATTTAGTCGTTTTTATACATTTTATTCTAAATTCATAAACTGTTCATTACGATTTGTAGAATTTGTAACATTTTTTAATTATTCTTATAATAAAGTATGGTGGAAGACGATATAAGGTTCTCCTACCTTCAGAGTAACATCTGTCGGAGTCGGCAAAATTTCTCTTTTCATTGTTTCTCCTCTAGCCGATTGTCTTTAAAAATGCTCCAATCCACCATCATTTTATGTAAATTTATATCGTTTTTTTGTTACACTCACCTATGTGAGTGTATTTTTTTGTAATAAAATTAATAAATTTTGTAATTTTTCTATTTATTTTATATTAATAATCTGTTATAATTAATTTAACTGTTTTAAGGAGGTGTCAAAATGAAGCATATTAAATCAATAATTTGTATTTTTTTAGTTGCCGTTTTGTTATCAGGCTGTTCCTTCAAATTGGCATCCTCTGTAAACGATTTGGTTTCGTCGCTTTCTCCCTTCGGAGATAATGCAAACATACAAAAGGCTATGGATGTCTATGTAAAAAACGGCTATTCTCTAAAGACACCCTCCAAAGGCGAATATACAACCTCATATATTTTCTTTGATATTGATAATGATGATGTACAGGAAGCCATTACCTTTTACGAGCCCTCCGATAATCTCGGAACAATTTATATGGCTATTATGAAAAAGATAAATGAGGAATGGAATGTTGTTCAGAGTCAGCAGGGAATAGGCGAAGATATCTACAAGGTTGACTTTTGCGATATCAATAATGACGGCGTTACGGAAATACTTGTTTCGTGGGATACAATATCAAATTCCACAAACCATATTTTAGCCGTTTATCTGCCTGAAAAAAACAAGGACGGAATTAAGCTGAAAAAAATTAAGACGGAAAAATCCATAAACGAGTATATGGTTGTGGATTTTGACCGTGACGGCAAAAACGAGCTTCTGCTTTTTGAAATCAATTCGGGCAGCTCATCAAGCGCAAAGGCTCAGCACTATATGCTAAACGGCTCCGATTTTAAACTTCTCAGCGAAACAAAGCTCGACTCTCATATCTCTACATATTCAAATCTTAAAATAGAGTCGGCTGAGGATGAAATAAGAGTTTATGCCGATGCACTCGGCAGTAACGGCGAGTCTATGCTCACGGAAATTATTTATTCTTCAAAAATGTATAAGTCCATTGTATCGCCGTTTTACAGCTATTCAACCGGAGTTACAAAGGGCACAACAAGAAACACCTTGATCCCCTCATACGATGTAAATAATGACGGACTGATTGAGATACCTCTTGATAAAAAGATGAAGAATGTATCTAAGCAGGTTAAGGTCATCGACTGGAAGAATTATAAAAAATCCACACTTATTCATTCCTGCTATTCTCTTTATGTTGAACAGGATAAATATTGTGTGGTAATTCCGGATAAATATCTTTCGTTAATATCAGTGGAATTTGACGACAAAGCAAATCAGCTTATTGTAAAGGAAAAGGATACAAAGGCTGTTGTATTTTCGGTTATGCCCATTTTAAAGGCTGTCTATAACGAAAATGACTATAAGGATTACGAAATCATTCTTGAAGATTCGGGTTATTATTATTTGGGTAAATCAGTCGCTAACGAGAAAATTAAAATTTCTGTTGACGATTTAAAAAAATATATTAAATGTATTAATGATTAATGAGAGAAAAGAAAGGTTCTTGTACTATGAAAAAGATACTTGTTGCAGAGGACGAGGAGTCAATCCGTGAGTTTATAGTAATTAATCTTACCAGATCCGGCTATACTGTTGAACAAGCAGAAAACGGACTTGACGCCCTTCAAAAATTTAAGGCTGATGCAGAAGGCTTTGATGTAGCAATTCTCGACATTATGATGCCCGAGCTTGACGGCTTATCGGTTTGTAAGGAGCTGAGAAAAGCGTCATCCGATCTCGGTATCATTATGCTGAGCGCTAAAACGCAGGAGATGGATAAGGTTACCGGCCTTCTCTTCGGCGCAGATGACTATGTTACAAAGCCGTTTTCACCTACGGAGCTTATGGCAAGAGTGGATGCTGTTTACAGAAGGGTTGAGATGACTCGCGGCTTCAGAAAAAAGGACGTAGCCGCCGACAGCATTGTGCTTGATGAGTTCGAGCTTAATTTGCGCAACAGAACTTTGCTTAAGTCGGGCACTATGATTGAGTTGACTCAGGTTGAGTTCCAAATAGTTGAGTATTTCTTTAAAAATCCCAATGCTGCCTTGTCACGAAATGACATATTAAAGCAGGTATGGGGCGAAAACTATTTCGGTGATGAGAAAATAGTTGATGTAAATATCAGACGCTTAAGAATGAAAATTGAGGATAATCCGTCAAGCCCCACAAGACTTGTTACAATTTGGGGACTTGGCTACAAGTGGATTACTAATGTTCAATAATTATCGGAGAAAAGCTTTCAATGAAAAAAGATTTTAATGCTGTGTTAATTCAAAATTTAAAAGGCAAAAAAATCGAAGGTATTACACGCCGTTGGTTAATTAATATTATCGGCGTAATTATCATTCTTTTCATTGTTGCATTTATTGCTTGCTCGTTTGTAATTAAAGGATATTATTATAATTCCGTTGAAAGTATTGTTAATTCTGCCGCCTCCGATACTGCGGTAAGATATTTTGAAACTAATGTAAATAACGGCAAGTCGCTTGAATCCTCGGCATTGCTATTTATTAACTCATATTCGTTTAAAAATATGACAACGCTGTGGGTTATAGACAATGACGGAAATGTAATAAAATCATCAAGCGGTTTTGCAATTCCAAAGCAGGATATGCCTGATTATAAAGAGGCGTTGGCAGGTAATGATGGTGCTAAATTTATCGGTAAAATTGACAACGGCGAAAAGATTATGGCAGTCACTCGGCTTATAAAAAATTCCGATGGCATTGAGGTAGGTGCAATAAGGGTTATGACAACCCTTGACAGAGTGGACAGCCAAATAGTAAAGCTGTGCTTGCTGATATTTTTCGTATTGGTCTTGGTTCTCGGAATTATTATTTTTTCAAACCTTTATTTCATCCGTTCCATCATCATACCGGTACAGGAAATCAATAAGGCAACAACGCTTATTGCTCAGGGAAATCTTGATGTAAGAATTGAAAAGAAGTATAATGACGAAATAGGCGACCTTGCCGACAGCATTAATACTATGGCTACCGATATTTCAACTGCCGATAAGATGAAAAACGATTTCATTTCCACCATTTCTCACGAGCTGCGCACACCTCTTACATCAATTAAGGGTTGGGGAGAAACTCTAACCTATGGAAATCAGGATAATCTTGATGATATAACTCAAAAGGGTTTGCAGATTATTGTTAAGGAAGCAGGACGGCTTGAGGGATTTGTTGAGGAATTGCTCGATTTCTCAAGACTGCAAAGCGGAAGAATGATTTTGCATCTTGCAAAAACAGATATTCTTGCAGAGCTTGAGGAAACCGTTTTTACCTTCAGGGAAAGAGCATATCGCGAGGGATACGAGGTAAGATACAGCATACCCGAGGTACCGAGCGTAGCCAATGCAGATGCAAACAGGTTAAAGCAGGTATTTATGAATATTCTCGATAATGCGTTAAAATATTCGAGAGCAGGCAGTAAGATATTCATTAAGGCAGAATTTATTAAAAAGGATAATAAGGATTTCGTGCAGATTGCAGTTGCCGACCAGGGCTGTGGAATATCCAAGGACGATTTGCCGCATGTTAAAGAAAAGTTTTATAAGGCAAATGTCAGCGTTAAGGGCTCAGGCATCGGCTTGGCGGTTACAAGCGAAATTATTAATCTTCATAACGGCTTTCTCGACATCGACAGCGTTGAGGGAAAGGGTACACTTGTTACCATTCAATTACCGTTAATTGAAGAACCAAGCATTAATCAGTAAAGGTATAGATATGAGTAAGAAAAATCACAAAACCTCAGTAGGCGGTCAGGCGCTGATCGAGGGTGTAATGATGCAGGGACCTAAGGGTATGGCTACGGCAGTAAGAAAGCCCGACAGTGAAATTCTTGTTGAATATCACGAGGTCAAGCATTTAAGGGATAAAAACAAAATATTCGGCTTGCCGATAATCAGAGGTATTGTTGGATTTATTGAATCTATGATACTCGGCTATAAGGTTTTGATGTATTCCGCAGAGGTATCCGGTATGGAGGACCTTGAAGACACCGAAATGACGAAATTTGAAAAGTGGCTCACGGATAAGCTCGGTGATAAGCTTATGAACATTATTATGGGTATTGCTACCGTATTGGGCTTTGCGCTTGCTTTTCTGATTTTCTTTTGGTTGCCCGTATTTTTGTTTAACCGTTTAAACGCTCTGTGTAACGATGCGTTGACGGTTTGGCAGGGAACCATTGAGGGTGTAATAAAGATTATAATTTTTGTTGCATATATGCTTATTGTTTCGCAAATGAAAGAAATCAAGCGTCTTTTTAAGTATCACGGTGCAGAGCATAAAAGCATCACCTGCTATGAATCCGGAATGGATTTAACGGTAGAAAATGTTAAAAAATGCTCCCGTTTTCATCCGAGATGCGGCACATCATTTATGTTTGTAATGCTCATTTTAAGCATTTTAATAATAACTCTGTTGAGCCTGGTGGTTCCCGAGGAGCTAAAGAAAAATACGCTTTTGTGGGTTATTATCAAATTGCCTATGGTTCCCGTAATTATGGGCTTAGGCTATGAATTTATCAAATATGCAGGACGACACGATAACGCTTTTGTGAAAATTCTTTCGGCACCGGGATTGTGGATGCAGAGAATTACAACTAAGGAGCCTGACGACGATATTATTGAAGTCGGCATAGCTTCTCTAAAAGCGGTTATAACGGATAATCCCGAGGACGACGAAATAAAGTAATGAATTTACAGCAAGCATATAGTTACAGCGTCAAATTTTTGGAAGCTAACAATATTGATGAGGCAGATTTTAAGGCTTTAAATACGGTTTGCCATATTGCAGGAATTAAAAACAGCGAGTATGCTCTGCATAAGGATGACTTTATCATTACAAGACAGCTTGCCGATTGCCTGTGGAAATTAAAAACAGGTATGCCCTTGCAATATGTTTTGGGCAAGTGGGATTTTTATGAAAGCGAATTTAAGGTCGGTGAGGGAGTTTTGATTCCGAGACCCGAAACGGAGGAGCTTGTAGAATTAGTTATTAAATGTGCGAAAAAAACCGTAAATCCCGTCATAATTGATTTATGCTCGGGCAGTGGCTGTATAGGAATAAGCATTGCAAGAGCAGTAGAAAACAGCACGGTTTATTGTGTTGAAAAAAGCGAGGATGCATTAAAATATTTGATAGAAAATTCAAAAGGTGACGATAATGTTAAGGTGGTTTGCGGCGATATATTTAATGATATCGAATTGCCGACGGCTGACATTATTGTATCAAATCCGCCTTATATCAAAACAAATGATATAAAAACGCTTCAGAATGAGGTTAAAATGGAGCCGCACATTGCCCTTGACGGCGGTGAGGACGGACTCGATTTTTACAGATGCATTAATGAAAAGTGGCATAATAAGGTTAAGAACGGCGGATATTTGTTTCTTGAAATCGGTAACGAGCAGGGCAAGTCTGTTTCGGATATCCTAACAAATTTTAACGATATAAATGTAAAAAAAGACCTATACGGAAATGACCGTATGGTTGTTGCAATAAAAACAAACAGGTGATAATATGGCATCAATACTTTCATTATTAAGACAGGGCGAATATTTTCTTGCAATCATTACGATTTTGTCAAGATGCTTTGTTGTGTTTTGCTGTTTGCCCATTCACGAATTAGCACACGGGCTGATGGCAAATGCTTTGGGCGACAATACTGCAAAAAATCAGGGCAGATTGTCCTTGAATCCGCTTTCACATCTTAATCCGATAGGTACAATAATGATTTTCCTTTTCGGTATAGGATATGCAAATCCCGTTCCCGTAAATCCGAGAAATTTCAAAAATCAGAAAAGCGGTATGGCATTAACGGCTTTGGCTGGCCCGTTATCCAATTTGCTGATGGGCTGGGTTTCGGTTTGGTTTTATTTTATATTCCGTACAATTTTGCCGTACGGAACCTTGTCGGATGCAGTAACGTATTTTTTTCTGTTTGCCGCAGAGGTAAATGTTATGCTTGCCGTATTCAATTTGTTCCCTATACCGCCGCTTGACGGTTCAAAGATTGTAGCGGCAGTTTTACCCGATAAAATTTATTATAAATATATGCAGTATGAAAGATATGTAATGATTGCAGTTTTGGCTTTGCTGTTTTTAGGGGTTCTTGACAAACCGATTGCAGTATTAACCTCCGTGCTTTTAAACTTTATTTCTATTGTACCTGCATTAATTTTCGGATAAGGAATATTATGGATAGTTTAACATATAAAATTGAGGTGTTTGAGGGTCCGATGGACTTGCTTTTGCACCTTATAAGTAAGCATAAACTTAATATTAATGATATCCCTATTGTTGAGCTTGTTAATCAATATTTGGATTATGTTCGTCAAATGGAGGAAGCGGATTTTGATATCGCAGGCGACTTTTTGGAAATGGCGGCAAGATTAATTTATATTAAAACCGTTTCTCTGTTGCCAAAGCACGAGGAAGCGGAAACGCTTAAAAAAGAGCTGACAGGCGAGCTTATAGAGTATCAGGCATGCAAGATGATGGCACAAAAGCTTTCAAATCAAACCGACGGCTTCGGCAGATATGTCAGAGAAGCCCAGGGCGGTTGGGTTAATTATGATTACGAGCGCTTTCACGAGGGGCAGGAGCTTTTAGACGCCTATATAAATGTTGCAGGAAAGGCTCAAAGAAGATTACCTCCTCCGCTCGATTCGTTTAAGGTTATCGTTGCCAAGAAGTTTGTTAATGTAGCTTCAAAGGTAAGAACTGTTATGAGAAAGCTTTGGAGCGGAAAAAAAGTTGAATTTTTGTCCCTATTTGACGGCGCGAGGTCAAAGTCGGATATCGTGGCAACCTTTTTGGCGGTTTTGGAGCTTGCAAAAACAAAAAAGATTACCATTGACGGTGATATGAATAATCCTTCGGTACAAATAGTTAATGAAGTTAAAGAGGTAGAAACCATTGAATAAATCTGAAAATCTTGTATCAACACTTGAAGCGATGCTTTTTGCCGCAGGTGATCCTGTTGAGGTTAATAAGCTAAGCGAGGTGCTTGATATTGATATAGAAACAATAGAGCGTATGCTTGGATATTTAAGTGCGCAGTATGACGAAAGAAATTCGGGCTTAATGCTTATAAGAATTGATAATAAGTATCAGCTTTGCACAAGAGAGCAATACAGCGAAGAGGTAAGAAAGCTTATGGAGATTAAGAAAAATACTCCGTTAAGTAACGCCGCATTTGAGGTGCTCGCAATTATTGCATACAACAAAACAGTTACAAGGTCCTTTATTGAACAGGTTAGGGGAGTTGATTGCTCAGGTCCTATTTCATCGCTTGTACAAAAAGGGCTTATAGAAGAAAAGGGCAGACTTGATTTGCCCGGAAGACCATTGGTATATGGCACTACGGATAGGTTTTTAAGATGCTTTTCTTTAAATTCTCTTGATGACCTGCCCGAGCTTCCCAATACCGAAGAAATTGAAAAGCTCACAAATGACGACTCGCAAACATCTCTGTTTGATAACGAGGATAAGGCAGAAATTCTGAAAAATCAGGAGATAGCCGATGTTGCATCAGCACAGGAGGAATAATGAAGGTATTTTTAATTGTACTTGCAGTTTTGGTTTTACTTTTTGCAATGCTTCTTTCTTTATCAGTACATGCAACTGTTATTTACGATAACGGCTGGCATACCTTTGTTCAAATACTCTTTTTCGAAAAAGAAGTGGAATTGTCAAAAATTTTAAATTTTGTTTTGTTTCCCGAAAAGGCCGGCAAGGAAAAGGCAGAGGAGCTGAAAAAAGAAAAGCAGGAGGATGTAATTAAGGAAGAACAGACTAAGAAGGTTGAGAAAGAAACGCCAAAGCCTACACCTGCATCCGATGCTTCAAAGAAAGGTGACGAGCCTGTTAATGAGCAGAATTCCAAGCCTGCCAAGGAGAAAAAAGGAAACTTTATCACAAAGATTATTGATGAGGACGGCATTGTAGGTATATTGCTTTTGGCATCAAATTTGGTGGAAACCTTAAATTCTGCAATAATTACTTTATTTAAGGGTTTGCATATTTACTCATTATATGTTAAAATGATTATAGGCGGCGGTGATGCAGCCGATATCGGTGAGAAATACGGAAAAATTTGCGGTATTTATTATCCGATAAAGGGTGTAATACTAAACGGTATGAAGGTTGATCAATATGACGACTATGTTCAGGCTGATTTTATTGCACCTAAATCCGAATATGAATTTCAGCTGATTGCATCCATGAATGTTGCATTGGTATTGAAAATTGCCTTAAAGGCAGGCAAGGTATTTTTAGTAAATTTAATTAAAAATAAATAAATAATTATCATAAGGAGATAATGCTATGAAAGAAACTCCAGTAAACAAAATAATGGAATCTACATTGGAAAAAATGCGTGAAATGGTAGATGTATCTACTATTATCGGCGAGCCTATGGTAACAGGCGATACAACTCTTATTCCTGTATCAAAGGTTTCATACGGCTTCACATCAGGCGGTACAGACCTTCCTTCAAAGCAAAATAAGGAATTGTTCGGCGGTGCAGGCGGAGGCGGCATCTCCATCACCCCTGTTGCTTTTATCGTTATTCAGGACGGCAAGTGCAGAATGATGCAAATCAACAATTACACCTCATCTGCCGACAGAGCAATCGCAATGATTCCCGAATTGGTTGATAAGGTTACTGAGCTTATCAGTGCAAAAAAAGAAGAGCCGACAGCAGAATAATTTTAATTATAATTTAATCACCTGCATATATTTATGTAGGTGATTATTTTGTACAAGAGAATTATTACAGTATTATTATGCTTTTTATTTTTATTTCCTTTTAATGCCTATGCCTCAATAGGCAACATCAGTGCGCAAAGTGCCGTTGCAATGGATTCAAAAACAGGCTGTGTTTTATATAACAGATCGTCAAATATAAGATTGCCCATTGCTTCAACAACTAAAATAATGACTTGTCTTATTGCATGTGAAAGCGGAAATATAGAAGATATGGTTACCGTAACGGCAGAGATGCTTGACAAGACCGAGGGCTCGTTAATCTATCTTAAGGTAGGAGATAAGATTTCTCTTGAGGATTTGATTAAGGGTGCGATGCTTGCCTCGGGCAATGATGCGGCAAATGCAATTGCTGTTCATTTAGGAAACAGTATTTCCGGCTTTAGAGATATGATGAACAGTAAGGCTAAGGAGTTAAAAATGTATAACACACATTTTGTAACGCCGTCAGGTCTTGATGAGGATGAGCATTATTCCACAGCCTATGATATGGCGCTTCTTGCTTGCTATGCTATGAATAACAAAATATTTTCGGATATATGCAGGCTTCAAAGCGCAGAAATAACTATCAGCAATAAGCCAACTACGATTTATAATCATAACAGGCTTTTGTCCGTTGACAACAACTATTGCGGTATAAAAACTGGCTTTACAAGTAAGTCGGGAAGATGCCTTGTAAGCGCATATAAGCATAATGACAGCTTGATAATTATTGTAACATTAAATGCACCCGACGATTGGGAGGACCATCGTCAAATAAAAAACTATGCAGTAAAAAAATACAATGATTACAGCAGTAAAGAGCAAATAATAATTGATGTTGTAGGCGGCAAAAGGGAAAAGATTACCTGTGACGCAAAATATAAAATAACCGCCTGCAAAAAGCTTAGAAAAAAGGTATATTATTACCCTTTTTTATATGCTCCCGTCTATAAGGGAAGTACGGTTGGAAGAATAGATTTTTACTGTGGAAATAATAAAATTGAGAGTGTAGAGATTACAGCCTCGGAAAGTGTAGAAATATGGACAACAAAGAAGTAAGATTACAAAAATATATGGCGGATATGGGCATTGCCTCACGCAGAAAAAGCGAAGAGCTGATTATGGCGGGCAAGGTTAAGGTTAACGGTCATGTAGCACAAATCGGAATGAAAATTAATCCGAGAAAGGACCTTGTAACTGTCGGTAAGCAAAAGCTTGTTTATACCAAAAACAGAAAAATGATTTACATTATGCTAAATAAGCCGAGAGGATATGTTACAACCGTTTCCGACGAGCTTGGCAGAAAAACGGTTATGGATTTGCTTCCTGATTTCGGCGAAAGGCTTTATCCTGTCGGCAGGCTCGATAAGGACAGTGAGGGTTTGCTCATTTTAACTAATGACGGAAGCTTTACAAATTGTATGACGCATCCGTCACACAATTATGCCAAGGTTTATCGCGTGACTGTCAGACCAAGTGTTAACGATACTCAGCTTATGAATTTAAGAAACGGTATTGAAATTGACGGCAGAATGACCGCACCTGCCGAGGTCACTGTTTTAACAACTGAGGAAAACAGAGTTGTTTTGGAATTTATTCTGCACGAGGGCAGAAACAGAGAAATAAGAAAAATGTGTGAGTCGCAGGGCTTGGAGGTTGCAAGACTAAAGCGTATATCCATCGGTTCGTTAAAGCTCGGTATGCTAAAGCAGGGGCAATACAGAGAATTAAGCGAGCAGGAGGTAAAAAAGCTGTTGCGTTCAGCCGGTCATAAGGAATAACAGAGCTAACCGAGCATTTTGCTCGGTTATATTTTTTATATATTTAAAGCAAAAAAGTATTGATATTATTTCCGATAAGTGTTAATATCTATAATAGGTTAATTTGGGTTTATTAATCTAATGGATACTCGTTCCAAAGGAGGAAAATAAATGGATAAATCAAATAAGGAGAACGGTGCTATAAAAAGACTTGCCGCTCTCTTTGATGAAGCTGTTTTTACGGAAATTGATCCGCTTGCCAAATCTGCCGATAATGATGCAGAGGTGGTTGCAGGCTTCGGTAGCGTTAACGGCGCTCCGTGCTATGCTTTTGCGCAGGATTCTTCTGTTAACAGCGGAGCCATCACTACGGCTCAATGCTCAAAAATTAAGAAGGTTTATGATTTAGCCGTTAAAACAGGCTATCCCGTTATAGCCATCTATGATTCAAACGGCGTTAAGCTTACAGAGGGCTTTGAGGTTCTTAATGCATACGGAGAAATCGTAAAGGTCGCAACCTCTGTATCCGGTGTAATTCCGCAGATATCGGTTATTGCAGGTGCTTGTCTTGGTACCTCTGCTCTTATGGCAAATACTGCCGATGTGGTTATTGCAGTTAAGGACAGCGATTTTTATATTTCTGCACCGAGCGAAGCAACGGTTGATGAAAGCTCCGAAAAGGGCTGTGTTGATATACTTGCTGATGATTTTGAAGGTGCAATCAACGAGGTAAAAAAGCTTGTAACACTGCTTCCTGCAAACAACCTTTCTGTTGCTCCTATGCTTGAGTTTTCTCAGCCTGCTGTTGCTCCAAACGAAGCTTCAAGCACAATGGATATTATTAACTCAATTGCCGACGGCAATTCGGTAGTTGAGCTTAAAAAGGATAATGCAGGAAATGTAATTACTGCACTTGCAAGCGTTGCGGGAAATCCTGTCGGTATCGTTGCCTTTGGCGAAGAGGCTCTCTGCCCGGGATGCTGTTATAAGGCTGAGGCATTTGTTAAGCTTTGCGATGCCTATAATCTTCCTGTTATTACAATAGCAAATTCAAGCGGACTTATTAAGGACAATAACGCACAGATGATTATTGCTTCTACAAAATTAACATCTGCATATGCTACGGCAACCTGCCCCAAAATCAGTGTTATTACAAAGCAGGCAATAGGTACTGCCTACATCATTCTTGCAGGTAAGGGCGCTAATGCCGATGCAACACTTGCCTGGGACAGCGCAGTTGCTTCTCCGCTTGATGTTGACGCCGCAGTTGCATTCCTGTTTAACGACAGACTTGCAAATGGCGAGGACAGAGAGGCTTTGAAGGCTGAATATAAAGAAACCATCGGCTCTGCATTTACTGCTGCGGCTTGCGGCGCTGTTGATGATGTTTTTGCCGCCGCCGAAACAAGAGCAAAGGTTGTTGCTTATCTTGATATGCTTAACAGCAAAAGGGAAAGCACAATTGCAAGAAAACATTCTGTTAAATAACTTGGAGGATATTTATTATGAAAAATTACACTATCACTGTAAACGGTACACAATATAATGTAACTGTTGAGGAGGGCGGATCATCTGCTCCTGCCGCTCCTGTACAGGCAACGCCTGTTGCAGCTTCTGCACCTGCTCCGTCAGCAGCACCGGCAGCACCTGCTCC
>JBJEPH010000107.1:0-6340 GCA_051881135.1 Eubacterium sp. | reverse complement strand
GCACCTGCTCCGTCAGCAGCACCGGCAGCACCTGCTCCTGCCGCTTCCGGCAGCGTATCCGTTGATGCTCCTATGCCGGGCAATATTATCGACATTAAGGTAGCAAACGGCGCAAGCGTAACAAAGGGACAGGTATTGGTTATTCTTGAGGCTATGAAGATGGAAAACGAAATTGTTGCTCCTCAGGACGGCACAGTTGCTTCAATTAATGTAAACAAGGGCGATACAGTAGAGGCTGGACAAACCTTGGTATCTCTAAGCTAAGGAGTTATTTATGGCAAAAATCGGAATTACTGAAACAGTTCTGCGTGATGCACACCAATCCTTGATTGCAACTCGTATGAAAACTGATGAATTTGTTGATATCCTTGAAAAAATGGATAAAATCGGCTTCCACTCACTTGAGTGCTGGGGAGGCGCAACCTTTGACAGCTGTCTTCGCTTTCTTAACGAGGACCCGTGGGACAGACTTCGCTTAATCAGAGAAAAATGTCCAAACACAAAGCTTCAAATGCTTTTCAGAGGTCAGAATATGCTTGGCTACCGTCATTACAGCGACGAGGTGGTTGACTATTTTGTTAAGAAAAGCATTGATAACGGTATTGATATTTTAAGAATTTTTGATGCCTTAAACGATGTTAGAAACCTTGAAACTGCCATTAACGCCGCAAATAAATACGGCGGACACGTTCAGGCGGCTATTTCCTATACAACGGGCCCCGTATTTGATACAGAGTATTATTGCAATTATGCAAAGCAGCTCGAAAATGCAGGTGCGTCTTCAATTTGTATTAAGGATATGGCAGGACTTCTTACACCGTACGGCACATATGATTTGGTAAAGGCGTTAAAGGAAACAGTTAAAATTCCTATTCAGCTTCACTCTCACTATACCTCGGGACTTGCTTCTATGGTACAGCTTAAGGGAATTGAGGCAGGCGTTGATGTAATTGATACTGCTATGTCACCGCTTGCCATGGGCACATCACACCCTGCAACCGAATCAATGGTTGCCGCCCTTCAGGGAACTGAATACGACACAGGTCTTGATTTAATGGCTCTTTCCGAAATCAGAGATTTCTTTGCCCCTCTGCGTCAGCAATATCTTGACAGCGGTCTTCTTGACCCCAAAATGCTTGGCGTTGACGCCAATACGCTTTTGTATCAGGTTCCCGGCGGTATGCTCTCCAACCTTAACAGCCAGCTAAAGCAGGCAGGCAAGGAGGATAAGCTTGAGGAGGTTCTTGCAGAGGTACCTCGCGTTCGTAAGGATTCGGGATATCCGCCTCTTGTTACTCCTACTTCTCAAATCGTAGGCACACAGGCTGTATTCAATATCATTATGGGCGAAAGATACAAGATGGTAACAAAGGAATTCAAGGATATGGTTGCCGGTAAATACGGTGCAACTCCCTGCGAAATTGATCCTGAGTTCAGAAAGATGATTGTCGGTGACGACGATATTATTGATTGCCGTCCTGCCGACCTTCTTACCGATACTGTTGAACAGTTCAAAAATGAGATTACGGAATTTTATGAGCAGGAGGAGGATGTTCTCTCCTATGCTCAATTCGGAAATGTTGCCGTAAAGTTCTTCGAGGGCAGAAGAGATAAGAAATACGGGCTTGACGGTAAGCACGACGATATTAAGAATAAAATTCATCCGGTATAATATATCTGACGGTATTCATATGTGAATACCGTTAGTTTTTTGCGACAGAATTACCGGAATGGATATAATAAGTAAAAATTTAGTAATACTAACTTGACGAAATACAACTTTTGTTGTATTATAGTTGTGGTAAATTTTATATAATTTTTGGAGGTTTATTATGAACGTACTTATTTTCGGCGGTACAGGACTTCTCGGTTCAGCCGCAGCACAAATCTTTATTGACCGCGGTCACAAGGTTAAGACCATTGCTCTTCCTCCGCTTCCTGAAGGAGCACCGATTCCTGAAGAAATGGAAATCAGCTTTGGTAATTTCCTTGAGCTTACAGATGATGAGTTAGAGGCTGCTATGACAGGCGTAGATGCTTTTGTTTATGCTGCAGGTGTTGACGAAAGAGTTGAATTCCCACATCCTGTATATGACGCGTATAAGAAGTATAATATTGATCCTGTTGACAGATGTCTTGCTATGGCTAAGAAGTGCGGCGTTAAGAGATGCGTTGTACTCGGCTCATATTTTGCTTGGCTTGCTAAGCAAAAGCCGGAAATGAAGCTTTGTGAGAAGCACCCCTACATAAGATCAAGAGTTGATCAGGAGGAGGTTGCTTTCAAGTATGCAGATGAAAATATGGGCGTTGCAGTTCTTGAGCTTCCTTATATCTTCGGCACACAGCCGGGCAGAAGACCTGTATGGGTTATCCTTATCGAACAGCTTCAAAGATTTGAAAAAATGCCGTTTACTATGTATCCGAAAGGCGGTACGGCAATGCTTACGGTTCGCCAGGTTGGTGAGGCTATCGTTGGTGCCGCTGAGCAGGTTGAAGGCGCAAGAGCTTACGGTATTTCCTGCTACAACCTTACTTGGAGAGAGTTCTTAAAGATTGTTTACAGAGCTATGGACGGCATCGAGGACAGAAAGATTGTCGATGTTCCAAAGTGGACCTTCCAGGCATTCGGTCTTGTTATGAGAAAGGACTATGCTAAGAGAAATGTTGAGTCAGGTATCGACCCGGTAGGACTTGCAGATATTATGGGTATGAACCTGTTTATTCCTACTGATGACACAAAGGAGCTTGGTTGTACTCCTGATGATATCGAGGCTGCTATCTTTGATTCTATCAAGCTTTCAAAGGACTCATTTGAAGGCAAGCAAAAGCTTCTTGAAATGAAGGGCGAATAATTACATATTAATCAGTAAACCGACTTGAATTATCAAGTCGGTTTATGTTTATTTATCTAATGCGTTTAAAGCGATTATGTTGCATAGTTCATTGTAGCTTATTCCTACTGCTGCGGCTTCCTGCGGAAGCAAGCTTGTTGGCGTCATACCCGGTAATGAATTTGCTTCGAGAAAATATAGATTATTTTTACAATCGAGAATAAAATCAATCCTTGAATAAAACTTTAAATTTAACGCATTATGTATTTTTAAAGCTGTCTGTTGTATAAATTCTGCTATGTTGTCGGATAACTCGGCAGGACATATCTCTTTAGTCATATCGGGCTGATATTTGTTTTTGTAATCATAAAAACCGCTTTTAGGTATTATTTCAATTATCGGAAGCGGTTTGTCATTTAATATTCCTACCGAAAACTCTCTGCCATCAATCTTTTCCTCAACAATAATTTTCTTATCAAATTCTTTAGCTGAATTAATTGCTAATTCTAATTCTTTATCATTATTTACGATTGATATTCCTATGCTCGAGCCACCGTTTGACGGTTTAACAACACACGGGAATGCCAAATCATCCGATTTATTGTTTATACTCCATTTTGGCGTATTAATGTTTTGAGACTGTACAATTGTTTTAGATAAAGCTTTATCCATAGAAAGCATACATCCCTCATAGCCTGAACCGGTATATTTTATTGAATACATATCAAGCAAAGATTGAACCTTTCCGTTTTCTCCTATATCTCCATGTAATGCGATAAAAACAATATCTGCTTTTTTACAGCTTTCAATAACATTCTGACCTATTTGGCATTGCTCATTTGTTTGCTTAATGCTCATAGGCTTTTCCGATACATTAAAATCAGGGATGTCTTCGATAGACGAAATAAATGTCAAAATGTCATCAATAAAGCTGATTCCTTTACATAAATCAAGAATACATATTTTATGTCCCTGATTTATTAAACCTTTTGCAATTTTGGATGCAGAGCATAGAGAAACATCTCTTTCAGGACTAAGACCGCCCGCAAGTACAATAATTTTCATAAATTAATACCTCGTAGTTGTTATATTACTATTATACTCCATAAAAAATGCAAATAAATCTCAAATAATGCTTTACAATATGCAAATAGTGCTGTATGATTTATATATGGAATATTTGTATAATGCCGACGGTGAGTACGGCAAAAGAGGTTACTTAAAAGAAAAATACAGAGTATTTAATATTAGAGACAAATGCGACACTCTGTTTGACTTTCACTATCATGAATTTGACAAAATAGTTTTCTTTCTGTCCGGTGATGTTAATTATTGTATTGAGGGTAGGGAATATAAGTTAGAGCCATATGATATTCTGCTTGTTCCTCACAATGAGATACACAGACCGATTATTAATCCAAATATTGAATATGAAAGGATTATAATTTGGATTGATAGTAATTACATAAATCATAAATATAATCTTTCTAAATGCTTTTATATTGCAAAAGATGAACATAAAAATCTAATAAGGCTTAATGTAAACGATAGAAGCATTATCTTTGATTTGGTATATAGTCTCGTTGATTGCGGAAACAAAAGATTTGCGGATGAGCTGTTAAGCGAGACACTTTTTCTGCAAATCTTGATTTCAATAAACAGAAGGTTAATTGAAAACAAAAGCGGCGTTAATGCAGAGTATAAGAGCGACAGGCAGATTGATGATATAATTGATTTTATAAATAAAAATCTGTTTGATGACTTAAGCGTCGATAAAATTTCAAAAGAATTCTATATAAGCAGATATCATCTAATGCGAAAATTCAAAGCATTAACGGGTAAATCAATATTTTCATATATTCAAACAAAAAGACTTCTTAATGCAGCGTATGAGATTGAACACGGCTCGTCCGCCTCAATGGCTTGCTATGATAGCGGATATAGTGACTATTCCGTATTTTTAAAGGCTTTTAAAAAAGAATTTGGCGTGACTCCGACACAATACAGTAAAAGAACTCAAGAAAAATAATTCTTGAGTTCTTTACGTATATCCACACATCCGCCATAGGCCGAATATAACCTGCGGTTAAAAGCAGGTGGGCACCACCCGTAATACTTTGTGCTTCCAACATCCTGCAAGCAGGGAGGCCTGCATTCCCATAAAACGGAGTCTGGTTCCCAAATAGAAAATTGTTCGGGTTATTTAGGCCCATGGTTGTCGAGATGCGCAGACAGTTATTATTATATTCAAAATTGTATTGATTATTGCTCAGGCTCAAAATATTCTACATCGTATTTTTTCTCTACCATCGCCATAAGAATGTCCGAAACCTGTTCGTATTCAATCTCGTCCTGAATTTCTTCAAGATATTCGTCGCCGTTTTCGTCATTAACTACCTTTAGAATAATAACCTCATAATCGGCGTCAACGATTTCCTGGGCTGTATCGTGATATTCTGTTATTGCTACATAAACATCTTCGTCTGTTTCGTATCTTTCAAGAAGCTCAAACACAATCTCATTTCCGTCCTCGTCGGAAACGGAAAGCAGGTCCGGCTCGTAGTATTCTTCGTTTTCCATACTCATTTTCCTTTCTCGTTTATATTTTAATTATAATATTTTTACTATAATTAGTCAATAGGAAAGAACTGCTTGTGCAAAATATATAAAAAATTTTAAAAATGTGGAAAAAACCTATTGACAAACAACAAAAAGTATGCTATTATTTAGTTGAACTTAAGGATAAGTTTAAATTTAAAAAGGAGGCTGTACAAATGAAATTACAGATTGATAGTTCAGCCACCTGTAAAGTATCCCAATAATAACGGATATCGGTGATCGACAGCATTAAATCGGAATTAATGACGGATTACATTTTTTAGTAAAAGCAAAATAGTTATTGCAGGAATTGGGTCAAGGTACTTACAGGTGTCGTAAAAGTGAATAATAAGGATATATATTTTGGATTATTACCTGCAGATAATCGGAGTAGAAAACTCTAAAAAAACATCTAAACTTAGCAAAGAGGTATAGACCAATGTACTAATCGGTTTATTTTCAATAATTTGAATTTTTCGAATGAGAGGTAAACTCCAATGGACAGATAAGACCTAAAAAATATGTGAGGTTCGGTCCAATGTACAGATAAATTGAATATTAACAGGGAAGCAGTCGAGTTGATTGCTTCCTTTTTTGATTTCTTAAATAAAATCATATATCTTTTGCTTAATAACTTATTGCCTTTTGCAAATAATATCTATGAGGTGATATTTTATGGCAAAAAAGGGAATGAAGCGTGTTGAACGCACCCATACAAAGCCGCGAAACGAACAAGCTGCTGTACCGGAAATTCAGGGAAAGGCTAAAAGCTCAAAGGTACAGGCAAGAGCAATTATTGCGGGCACGAGTGCTCCGGCTCAAAAGGTTTATCACGCAAAGCCGCATAGGGTAACGGTAGTAATCCGAACCCGTCAAAAATGCAGTATTAAAGCGATATTTGTCGCTTTCGC
>JBJEPH010000106.1:0-25153 GCA_051881135.1 Eubacterium sp. | reverse complement strand
TTCTTATCAATCGGGTTCCTTTTCGTCGTTGTTTAATTTTCAAGGTCCTTTGCCTTATTTACACCGTATTTGGTGCTTTTTCGGCTGTCGTCTCTTACTGACGACTTGTACATAATACCACCATTAAAAGCATTTGTCAACAAGTTTTTTCAAAAAAAATCAAATTTTTTTAAAACTGACAGAATACACATAATGTTGTAACATTATTAATTTATTTTAGGCAAAATATCAACAATTATACACAAACAGCAAATATATATAATGTATATAATTATTACTTGATTTTAATTAATACCTTTGATATAATCTATTAGCAACCTATAATATGAAAGGGGCTGATAAAATGCCAATCAGGATTGACGAAGAATTGCCTGCAAAGCAAAGACTTGAAATTGAGAATATATTTGTTATGAGCAACTCGCGTGCTGATATGCAGGATATCAGACCGCTCAAGATTATAATTCTTAATTTGATGCCTACAAAGCTTGAAACGGAAACACAGCTTTTAAGACTTTTGAGCAATTCGCCGTTGCAGGTTGACATCGACTTTTTGCAGGTAGCAACGCATGAGGCAAAGAATGTTTCCAAAAGCCATATGGACAAGTTTTATTATACCATTGATGAGGTTCGCAACAACAGGTATGACGGAATGATTATCACAGGCGCACCCGTTGAGCTGATGGATTATGAGGATGTTGACTACTGGGACGAGCTTTGCGATATAATGGAATGGAGCAAGACCAACATATACTCTACATTATATATATGCTGGGGAGCCCAGGCAGGTTTATATTATCACTACGGTATTAAAAAATATGTATTAGACAAAAAGGTTTTCGGAGTATTTCCGCATAAATCGCTTGACGACACTCACCCGCTGATGAGAGGGCTTGACGATGTTTTCTATGTGCCTCACAGCAGACATACGGAAATCAGGCGACAGGATATTGCACAAATAAAGGATTTACAAATTCTGTCTTACAGCGAGCTGTCGGGCGTTCATATTGTGGCTGATATGGATTGCAGGAAGTTTTTCATCACAGGACACAGCGAATATGACAGAGATACGCTTGCTAAGGAATATTTCAGAGATAGGGACAAGGGACTTGATATAGACATTCCGTATAACTATTTCCCTAATGACGACATAAATGCCGTTCCGAAAATATCGTGGAAAAGCTCTGCAAATCTAATCTTTAACAACTGGCTTAACTATTTTGTTTACCAAAAGACGCCGTATGATTTGAATAATCTATAAAATAAACCGTTGCATCATTTTGCAACGGTTTATTAATTTTATAATCAGTATAGTTCGGCAATGGACTGTGCTTTTTTCTTTACAGCGTCTGCAAGGTCATTTGGTTCAATAACCTTAAGCTTATCCCCAAAGGTCATCAGCCAGGAAACGAGTCCGTCCGAAACGGCAACATTAACCGTTGATTCAAAATGGCTTGAGTCAACAGCCTTCATCGGAACCTTTTCACCGAATCTGTCCAAAATTTCCTCACGGATGCTTAAATCGCATTGTATGGTAATTACATCATTGGAGCCGCTGAACATATTGAACATTCTTGAAGAATAATCAGCAACATCAAATGTATATTTATAGTCGCTAACCTCGCTGACAGGTCGGCAGGGCTCGTCCAGGGTTTCTATTTTCTTCATTCTGTCAAGACGAAGATTCATAAGATTGTCGTACTTTTCATTATTACATATTAAATAATAATGGTCGTCCTTCCATATGAGAGCATAAGGCGACACCTTAAAGCTTTTTTCTGTATATGAGCAGTTGTTTTTGAAATCGATATTTCTTCGTTTATATACAAACTTAACCTTTCTTTTTGTACTGATAGCCTCGTGAAGCGCATCGATAATATAATAGATTTCTTCATTGCTGCACTTAACAATTGAATCTACATAAACCTGTGAAAACAAATCGTTTGCCTGATTTTTTGAAACAAGTGACTCAAGCTTGCTTACAAGGCTTTCCGTCTTTTTAGGAGTGATGAAGCCGGCAGAGGAAACAGCGTCGATAAGAAGGCGCACCTCGGGAAGTTCAAATTTTCTTGTCGCAATGAAATATCCACGCTTCGGTGAGGTTGTGGTTACAATATCCATACCGATATCGTTGAGCATTTTTATATCGGAATAGACAGACTTTCTTTCGCACTTAATTCCCTCCTGCGCAAGCATAGCAATTAAGTCATTTGCCGACAAGGGATGCTCCTCATCCGAATGCTCGCTCAGCAGTTGATATATTAACAATGTTTTTATTTTTGAACTTGCCATATAACTCCTCCAAAATTTTATATGGGAATTATATCACAAAAATTAAATGTTTTCAACAATGGTACGAAAAATCGGACAGCAATCCTCAGCACCGGATTTTCCGTGCTCTCTCATAACAACTATTGCATATCTTGGCTCGTCGTAGGGATACACTCCTGCAAACCAAGTGTTCATCTGCTCAATGCCGTAAACATACTGACCTGTTTGCGCTGTGGCTGTTTTGCCTGCGGATTTGTTTTTTGCATCCTCGGCGTTTTTGCCTGTTCCGTTTGTTACAACATAGCGCATATATGAAATGAGTGCCTGACAGGTGCTTTCCTTAAGAACGCTTTTTTGTTGATAGGACGCATTGTTTTTCAAAACGCCGTTTTCGGAAACCGACGACAAAACAAGCTGAGGCTGAATATAGTTGCCTTTGTTGCCTATTGTACAAAGGGCTGACGCAATTTGAAGCGGAGAAGCCAAAAATGTGCCTTGACCGAAGCCAAGCAAGGCAAGCTGTCCCTTTGAGCTTAGGGTTTCAGTTGAGGGAAAGACAGAGTTTTTTACAGACCATCCCTCACATAAATCGGTTTCGGATAAAAAGCCAAGCTTTTTTGCAGTTTGAGTAAGCCTGTCTGCGCCGAGCTCCAATGCTAAATTAACAAAATAGCAGTTGCAGGAATTTGCAAGCGCTGTTTTGAGATTTTCCTTAGAGTGAATATGGTTGCCCTGGCAGGAAAAGGTTGTGTCGCCAACCGTTATGCTTCCTGTGCAGTTATAGCTTATATCCAAATTGTTTTCCAAAGCACAGGCAGAAACAATGATTTTAAACACAGAGCCTACGGAATATCTTGAGAAGGCTTTAATATTATAATTGTCTAACGGACGGTTTACGCAGGCAAGTATAGAGGCATCTGCGATATTCATAACAAGCACAACACCGTTTGGCATATTTTCGCTGGCTTTAAGTGCAATGCCTTGTATGCGCTCGTCTATGGAAATTCTATATCCTTCAAGGCTGTTGTAATTTTCATCAATAAGCCTGCCGTAATCTCCGTCAAGAAGCCTACCCCTTGCATCAACCGTATAAGAAACCTTCATTGCGCCTATTTCCTTGGAAAGATATTTCAGCAGTCCGTTTGAAGCAGGACTTAAAAGCTGATAACATCGGTTTTGTGTTTTGTATCTGCTATGAACAATTATATTATTTAAGGTTGTTGCAGGCTTACTGTCGAGCTCAACTGCAACAGGATAGCCCTTTGATAATTCTTCAAGTGTGCTTTCATACTGTTCTTTGGAGAGAATCTGCTTTGCCTCCATAATAGATTTTGAATTTGGTCTTATAACAGCGATATATCGATTTTTATTGTTTGTTGCAAGCGACATATCACGGTAATATATATTTGTATATTTTTTGTCAACCGTTATTGCTACGGAATTGTATGAATCGGATACAACATATTTTTTGCTGAAAATAATTTGACCTATCCTCCCCGATAAGCCTGCAAGCATTAATACAATTATCAGCGTCAGCGCTGTAATTCTTTTACGCATAAAAATAACCCCTTTGCACAAGTAGTATGTACAAAAGGGGTTGTTTTTATAATTTGCGCTCAACTCTGAAAATAGCGTCGGGAGAAATTTCCCTATCGCATTTAAAGGAATAAATATCGGTTGCTTTATTTGCAACATCAACAAACTCCTCATCATTTTCGTTATAAAGCTCTTCAACGGTAATTTGATACGGCTTTTTATTTGGTTCGACAACCTCTAAAATGTCGCCTTGATAAAATCGGTTTCTCTGCGCTACAGTTAGTCTGCCGTTTTTGTAATCCTTATACAAGGCGCAAACATCCCAATTTCTGATATATCCGCCCGTATCAAGCACCTGTCCTTTTTTGATAGGACCGAAATTGAAGCCGCTTGTATATTCCCTATGGCTCATTTTTTCCATTTCGTCCAAAATCCACTGAGACGGAACGAAGTCTGCTCTTCTGCCGCCTTTAAGATATTCATCAATGGCATTTCTGTATGCATATGTTACGATAGCCGTGTAATACTCGCTCTTTGCCCTACCTTCAATTTTGAACGAATCAATGCCCGCTCTGTCAAGCTCGGGAATATGGTCTATCATACATAAATCTCTTGAATTAAAAATGTATGTTCCCTTATCGTCCTGATTGATTGGAAAATATTCGCCCGGTCTTGTTTCTTCAACAAGATGATATTTCCATCTGCACGGCTGTGCGCAATCTCCTCGGTTGGCGTCCCTGCCTACCATATAGTCGGAAAGAATGCATCTTCCGCTGAACGACATACACATTGCACCGTGTACAAAGACCTCAATCTCCAAATTTGGATTTGTCCTATCCCTTATTTCTTTGATTTCGTCGAGCGAAAGCTCCCTTGCCGTAACGATACGGGAAGCTCCCATATCATATAACGCGTTGGCGGCGGCATAATTTACTATACCTACCTGTGTTGACATATGAACATCAACATCGGGAGCGTATTTTTTTGCCATAGAAAGCACACCCATATCGGCAATAATCAGTGCATCAACTCCGATAGACGCAACATATTTAAGATAATCGGGCAAGGCTTCAAGCTCGTTATTACGAGGCAAAGTATTGCAGGTTAGATAGATTTTCTTATTTTGGCTGTGAACCAATTCAACAGCCTGCTTAAGCTGGTCGGCATTAAAATTTGACGGATTTGTTCTCATACCGAACATCTCGCCTGCAAGATAAACGGCATCGGCGCCGAATTTAACAGCCAGCTTAAGTCTTTCCATATCTCCGCAGGGAGAAAGTAATTCAATATTGTGTTCTGACATAATTATGATTCCAGATACGGTGCGTATCTTTGTACCTTTGATTTGAATTCGCTGTAGCTTGTAGCAGTGTACATATTGCCCTTATTGTCGTGGAAGAAGAACTTCGCATTTGACTTTGCGGGATAAAGCGCCGCTTTAATGGCAGACAGTCCGGGATTGCAAATTGCGCCTGCCGGCAAGCCGACAACAGTTGAATTATTATTTGTATTATAATAGGTTAAATAATAATCCGAGGTGTGAGATGAGGTTGAACCAAGCGACGGAGCAACCTTATTTTTGATATAGTCGCTTGTTGACTGACAGCCTAAGGTTGGGAAATTTACGGTATCCTTTAAACGATTATGAATAACCGCAGAAATTTCAGCCATTTGCTCGTCATTAGCCGCCTCCTTTTGAATAATGGAAGCGATAATAATAATTTCCCTGTCTGTGTAGCCTAATTCCTTTGCGCGCTTTGAATATTTTTCGATATACTTATTATTTCCGTTATCGAGGAATTTTTTGATTGTACTTGCGGCACTTTCGTTAATAAAGAATTCGTAGGTATCGGGGAATAAATAGCCCTCTAATCTGTAAGGAACAGAGTCCTCTGCCTTTAGACCGTTAACAAGCGGATAGTTAAATTCGGTTGATTGAATAACGGAAAGCAGAGCCGCCTTGTCGCAAACATCATTCTCTGCCAGCTTATTGACAATTTCGGGAACGGTATAGCCCTCGGAGAAGGTTAGTGTTACCGTTTCGGAGGAAGCCGTATCACCCTCAAGAGTTATAAGCATACCCTCAAGTCCCATTTTACCGTTCAAATAATACATCCCTGCCTCATAGGGACCTTCAATCTTTGAATTCTTTAATGCCACATTTCTTACGCTGAGAAACAGCTTACAAAAATTCTTGCACCTAATAAGTCCCTTATCGGCAAGCAAATCTATGGCTTCGTTATTGCTTGTGATTTGCTCGGAAAAGGAAACCGTAACATTTGATTTGCCTTTTGTAATTGCCAAAATATCGTTCATACAGAAAATTGCATAAACAGATACAAAAATTGATACAACAATTACTATCAAAAAGAACATATAGGTAGATGTTGCGCTCTTTGGCTTTTTTGTGTTTGAAGATGTCGGCGGAAGGCTTTGAGCTTCGTCCTCCTGTGCAACATTATTTGAAAAATAGATGTCGCCTGTTTCTTCCTTTTTTGTTTCGTTTAAGCTGAAATTATCCATTTTTACCTCCATTCCCGCAAGCAATTATGCGTGAATCAGTAATGATATTTGATACCCTTTGGTCATATTCGTCTGTCGGGATGTAATCAACAATAAGGCTATTATAGCACAATCCCACGGAATTTAAAGGGTGAATTTGTAAAAATCTATCGTAGTATCCCTTTCCGTAGCCCAATCGGTTTCCATTTAGGTCAAATGCCAAGCCGGGTAATACGATTAATGCATTTTCAAATTTTTCTGCGCGTACACATTTTTGCGCATTAGGCTCCCGTATGCCAAACATTCCGACAGAAAGCTCGTCAAGAGAATTTATGTAATAAAACGACATAATTCCCTCTTTGCTTTCGCAAAGCGGAACGCACACTCGTTTGCCGTCCTTCAAGGCTGTTGAAATAAGACAGTCTGTATCTATTTCGTTTTTCAAGGAAGCATACGAAAGTACGGTTTGTGCATTTTTATATAAATCGGAATTAAGCAAATTTGAAATAATTTTTTCATCGAGCTCTGTTTTATTCTTAAGCTCTTTTCGCAATGATAGGCATTTTTGTCTTAATTCACCTTTGGTTATACTGAATTGTTTTTCTGATTTCATCTGATTTATCTTCACCTTTAAGCTGTTTAACAAGCTCCAGACCGAAATCTACGCTGACGCCTGCTCCTCTTGCAGTAACAAAATTGCCGTCGGTAACAACATATTTTTCCGAAAGCATTGCACCCTGCAATGCGTCCTCATATCCCGGAAAGCAGGTTGCTTCTCTGCCGTTGAGAAGTCCTTTATGTCCGAGTATGGACGGTGCGGCACAAATTGCGCCGATGATAACATTTGTATTAACGGCATTATCAATAGCCTGTTGTACCTGCGGATTTTTTTCAAGATTTAATGTACCGGGCATACCGCCGGGCAAAACAATGGCCTCAACATCATAAAAATCGAACTCATCGATGGTTATATCTGCGGCAACCTGAACACCGCAGGAGGAGGTTACAAGCTTTCCTGTTACACCTACGGTTTTCACATCAGCCTTTGCTCTTGTCAGCATATCAACGGGTGATAATGCTTCTATAATTTCAAAGCCATCTGCTAAAAATACATAAACCATAATTATACCTCGCTTACCATAATTATAGGGTTTTCCAATTCGCAGCCCTCAAACAGATAGTCGTTAATCAATGCCTGAGGCTGATTAAATTTTATATCGTTTATATCGTATATTTTGTCGTATCCGCATTTTTTATAAAATGCAATAAGCTGTTCATTTGCAGGAATTAGGCAAAGTCTTTGAAATTCGTTCCTTGCAAAGCCGAGCAAAGCCGTTGCATAGCCCTTGCTTCTGTATTCTTTTAAGGTTGATACGGCATAAACATAATTAAAATCTTCGCCCTTTAAGGTGCACTTAATTATATATAACATCGAGGCAATACTTTCGCCATCATAATAGGCAAGGCATTTTGCGTCTTGGACATTCTGTACAAAATATTCAACATCTTCCCTGCTGTCGCCGAAGGCTTCGCCCCACAGCTTATAGATATCATCAAAATTATCGGTGTATTTAATCATTATATGTTGCCACGCATTTCTCAAGGAATATTTCGGGATAATAGGACTGCTTTGATTTTCTTAGTCCCTCTAATCCCAAATCCTCTTCCCTGTTTACATACTCATATTCCGTAAGACAGTTTTTTGTGAATTCCTGATTTATAATGGGATATGCGCCCTGAATATCGGCATCAGCCTTTTCGTAATGGCTTACAAAGCATTTGCCGTTCATTTGAGGCTCGCCCAAGGTATAAGCGACCACCCTTGAATTAACTCTTATCAAGCCGCCCACAAGTCCTAATTCCTTAAAATTATCAAACGCCGTTAAAACGGAGTCAAACTCAAAGGAATAATCCTCATCGTCGGCATCTCTGTTTTCTATCCATTCCTTGTGAAAGGTGATGCACTCGGGTATATTATCCTGCGTGATTTTTTCAAAGCACCAATTAGGATTGTTCTTTTTAAAATTGGAGATATGGTTTCTTTTTCCGTGATACTTTTTACCGCTTAAATCAGCCATTTTTTTGACAGAATAAATATAATCGTTATATCCATCGTCAAATTCATAGCTGAACTTACCTGTAAACGCCTCCTGAAGCATCGGCAGATATGCGGCTGTAATGCCGTAAATCTTAGCCTTTTCACCGTGGGCTTGGGCATCGTTGATTATCGCATTGACGGCATCGGTAAAGTCACCCGTGCCAAGCGGGAGCGAATAGCAGTATCCGTTTTCGCCGTACCACTTCGTAATCAAAAAATCCCTGTATTTGCATATTTCGGTTTTATATGCCGACGACCAACAGAAAAGGTTACCGAAGGTATATTCGCAATTCATACTGCCCACATGCGACAAGCACTCGTCAACCCACGCCTTATCTTCAATTTGCGGTTTATGAAAATCAAGCATCTTCAAGTTCCTCGTTCACAATTTCTACAATACGGTTATGTATTTCTTCAATCGGCAAAGGGTTATCGCCGTCGGAGCAGGAAACAACTCTCCAACCCTGCTTTTCGGCGGCATACAAGGCCGATTTTCTGCAGGCATTAAGGAAAGCGACATTAGCCTCGTGAACATCCTTTTTGCCCTCATCGCCGTTATATCTGCCTGTCATCAGCTTTTGAGAAATCTCAACAGGCATATCGAGGAATATAACCAAATCGGGCTTTGGAATACCGATTTTGTTATACTCAAAATCCTCTGACCAGTCAAGATATCTGTCCCATTCGCTCTCGTCGATTTTTTCCATTTGATAAATGGAATTTGATGTGGCATATCTGTCGGCAAGAATTAAGGTGCCGTTTTCGTAATCCTGCTTCCATTTCAGCTTAAATGAAGCAAATCTGTCAACGGCGTAAAATGCGCTTGCGGCATAAGCGTTTACATCATCGGCATTTTTTCCGAATTCGCCGCCGAGATACATATTTACAAGTGTACTTGAAGGACTGTCATAATCGGGAAGCTTGATTTTTTTATAGGCAATGCTCTTGTTTTTTAAATAGTTTTCCAAAAGCTCGGTCTGCGTGGATTTTCCGCTACCGTCAAGCCCTTCCATAATAATCAGTTTTGACATTTTTTCTTTTTCTCCAGCTTTTCTTTGGTTCCGTCAGGTCTGACAATATATGTGTTGTCAAGCTGACCTACCAGGCTTGCTTTAAAGCTATCAATATATTCTCTTCTTAATTTCGCCTGCTCCTCTCGTTCCTGCGCAGTAAGTCCCTCGGGAGTTTTCGATTTGTGAGCAAGCTCGTTTATTCTATCTATTTTTTCTTTATTCATCAGTCTAAAAAGTCCTTTAATTTTTTGCTTCTGCTTGGGTGACGAAGCTTGCGCAGAGCCTTTGATTCAATTTGACGGATACGCTCACGGGTAACATTAAATTCCTTGCCGACCTCTTCGAGCGTTTTCGGATTTCCGTCCTCTAAACCAAAGCGAAGTCGCAAAACCTTTTCCTCTCTCGGAGTAAGAGTTTTAAGAACATCTGCAAGCTGCTCCTTTAAAAGACTTCTTGACGCTGCATCCGGCGGTGCCAATGCGTCATCATCTGGGATAAAGTCACCGAGATGTGAATCCTCCTCCTCGCCGATGGGTGTTTCAAGGGAAACAGGCTCCTGTGAAACACGGATTATTTCCCTAACCTTATCAACAGGCATTTCAAGAAATTCTGCAATTTCCTCCGGGGTTGCCTCGTGACCGTTTTGATGAAGAAGAAGTGATTGTGCTTTTTTAACCTTGTTTATGGTTTCCACCATATGAACTGGAATTCTGATAGTTCTTGCCTGGTCTGCTATGGCTCTTGTGATAGCTTGTCTAATCCACCAGGTAGCATAGGTTGAAAACTTAAAGCCTTTAGTGTGATCAAACTTATCAACAGCCTTAATAAGACCGAGGTTGCCCTCTTGAATAAGGTCAAGGAATTGCATTCCGCGGCCTACATATCTTTTTGCAATGCTTACAACAAGACGCAGATTTGCCTCTGCCAATCTTTTTTTAGCCTTTTCGTCGTCATCGGCGATTTTCATTGCAAGCTCAATTTCTTCCTCCGCAGTAAGAAGCGGAATTCGTCCGATTTCCTTAAGATACACCTTTACGGGATCATCCATTGCCGCATTGTCGTTTACGGCAACGGTGTCGGCTGCATCTGTTTCTTTCGGAAGATCTACCTCCAAGGAAATACCGTCAAGTGCTTCCGAAGAAAAATCGTCAATAATGCTTATATTGGCAGCATCAATCATATCGTTGAGCTTTTCAAGCTCGTCAACATCAAGGTCCATCTCAACGATAAGATTATCAATATCCTGCGTTGAAAGATGACCGCTTGCCTTTCCGCGCTCTATAATCTTTTTAAACGCCTGTGTTTTCTTGTCTTCTTCAATTACAGCTTTGTTCTTTTCCATAATTATATCTCCTCTTCTATGTATTATCTTTCTTAAACAGATTTCTAAAGGCATCGTCGTCCATATCCTTAACGCTCTGCCTGTTTGCCTTTTCGTATTCACGAATTAAGATGCTTTCGCAATCCTTAAATTCCTTTTTTGAATCCTTACTGTTTTGGTCGCTTGCAATAATTTTTGAAAGCCTGCCCATTTCATCATCGGAAAGTATTTCGTTAAAAACAATCAAATCTATGCTTGCATCTTCCTTGAGCCGCTTTACTATTTCACAATACACCCGTCTGTAAAAGCCCTCAGAAAAGTGCTCGGGCGTTAGCGGAGTATCAAGCCTGTGACAATCGGGATACAAAAGCAATAGCTGAATTATTTTCTCCTGTGCCTTTAAAGAAATGGTTGAAGCCGAATTTGCATAGCTTTCCTTACGGGCATCTCTTACGCTTTCGTTAATTATTTTTGTGTATTCCTGCTTTTCCTTTCTGTATCGGGTTTTGGAAATATACGCATCAAGCTGGCTTTTTAAAACATTTTTCTCAACGCCGATTTCCTCGGATATTCTTGACAAATATATATCCTGTTCAATAGGAGAAGCGTCTGCAAGCGTTTTTACAGCCTCGTTTCCAAATTCTATTTTGCCCTGTGTTGTGTTCAAATTATACCTTGAACGCACGGCAAGAAGCTGAAATTCTATTTCGTTTGACGCCTGCTGAAGCATTCCTGCAAAGCGTTCTCTACCGAGATTTTTGATTATTTCATCGGGGTCCTTGCCACCCTCGAGCTTTGGAATTCGTATCTTCAAATCAGTTTGATTAAACAGCGATATTGCCTTTCTCAGCGCCTTTTGTCCTGCTTCGTCGTTATCGTAAACAAGAACAACCTCCTTGGCATATCTTGAAATCAGTCTGACCTGCTCGTTTGTCAACGCAGTGCCGCATCCGGCAACGGCATTTGTAAAGCCCGCCTGATGCATAGCAATAACATCCATATATCCCTCGCAAAGAATGATGGAGTCCTGTCCGCTGTCCTTTGCATAATTAAGAGCAAAAAGCTCGTAGGTTTTCTTATATACAAGAGTTTCGGAGGTGTTTCGGTATTTTGGCTTTGAGTCATCCAAAACTCTGCCGCCGAAGGCAATAACATTACCTCTTACATCAATAATGGGGGTTATGACTCTGTTTTTGAAAAAATCGTAATAGGTTCCCTTTTGGCTTTTAGCGACAACGCCTGCCGCCATCATATCCGATACGGAATAGCCCAAGCCCTTAAGATGCTTTAACAGAGCGTCCCTTTCGTTAGGAGCATATCCCAAGCCGAAATGCTGAATAGTCTTTTTTGTAAGACCTCGGTTAAGAAAATAATTTAAACCTGCCCTGCCCTGCTCGCTCATCATATAGCTGTGGTAAAACCGTGCCGTCGCCCTGTTTATTTCTAATATTGTTCTTCGTTTTTTCGACAGCGAATCATCATAGCTGTTGTCGTCCGGCATTTGCATGCCTGCTTTTTGAGCTAATGACTTTACGGCGTCTATATAATCGAGATTTTCAATTTTTCTTGTAAAGCCTACTGCGTCTCCGCCCGCACCGCATCCAAAGCAATAAAAGCTTTGTGTATCTGGATAAACCGTGAAGGACGGAGTTTTTTCGTTATGAAAAGGACATAGACCTACATAGGTAGCGCCACGCTTTTTTAATGTTACATATGTTGAAACGACATCATAGATATCTGTTTTCATTTTCAGTTCCTGCAAAAAGCTATCCGATAACGACGGCATAATCTATCTCCCTTCTGAATTTCTGTTATTTATAGTTATTCTATCCAAAATTTCGGAACATATATTTGATTAAATACTTTAAGCGAATAGTTATCGCTCATTCCTGCAATATAATCGCATACGCCCCTGTCAATTCCCTCATTCTGCGCAGTTTGATAATATTGATAAGGCATTTCCTGCGGATTTTGGAAATAATATTCGTATATCTTCTCGAGCATTGCAACAGCCTTAACCTCCTCGCCCTTGCAGACGGGATTTTTATAAACTGCCACAAACATAAAGTCGTGAAGCTCGCCGAACATCTCCCAAAAATCATCACTCATAATAATTTTTTCGTTTGTGCTGTTTTTTATAACATTAAGCACCATATTATTTATTCTTTCGGTTTTCGACATACCCAGAGCCATACGAAGCTCCAACGGAATGTCCTCCTCTGCCATAACGCCGGCACGAATGGCATCGTCAATATCATGATTAATATAAGCAATTTTGTCGGCAATGCGAATTATTTGCCCCTCGAGAGTATAGGCGTCCTCGCCTTTGGTATGGCACAATATGCCGTTTAGCACTTCTTCGGTTAGGTTTAAGCCCTTGCCGTCCTTTTCAATATGCTCAACAACTCTAACGCTTTGCTCATAATGCTTAAAGCCGTTAGGTGATAATTCGTCGAGAGCTCTTTCGCCTGCATGTCCGAACGGGGTATGTCCAAGATCGTGAGCCAAGGCTATGGCCTCGGTTAAGTCCTCATTAAGCCTCAGTGCTCTTGAAATTGTTCTTGCAATCTGCGAAACCTCAAGCGTATGTGTAAGTCTTGTTCTGTAATGGTCTCCCGTGGGTGCCAAAAAAACCTGTGTTTTATGCTTAAGCCTTCTGAAAGACTGACAATGAATAATTCTGTCCCTGTCCCTTTGATAGCATGTCCTTATTTCGCACTGCTCCTCCGGTACTCTTCTGCCTCTGCTTTGGCAGGACAGCATAGCATAAGGCGACAAAAGCTTTTTTTCATTTTCCTCTACGGTTAATCTGATGTTTTCGCTCAATACCCGTCCTCTTTTCGTCAAAAAATCACTTATTTTTTATCTTTCATTATCCTATACTCTTTTATTTTAAAATATCCTTTATTTTTTTATTACTTGACTATTTTTTTATTAAAGGTTATCATAAATTCGAGGTGTTTTGATGGAAGGTTTATATATTGTGCTCATAGCAATAGCCTTTTTAGCATTGCTGTGTGTATTTCTTTATCTTCAAAATAACATAATTGATGTTACAAATTATTCCCTTAATTCAAATAAAGTAAACAAAAATTACAGAATTGTGCATTTAAGCGATATGCATTCGAAGCCGTCAAAAAAGGTTCTTAAAAAGGTCGGCGAGCTTAAGCCTGACATAATTTGCATTACGGGCGACTATATTAACGACCATTGCAAAAACAAGGATAAAATGCTTTTGCTCGGAAAGAAATTGGTAAGCATAGCACCTGTATTTTATATAACGGGAAATCACGAGAGGCGCTTGGAAAATTTTGACGGCATTATGAGCGAACTTAAAAACATAGGTTTTAATGTTTTGCTTAACGAGCTTTCGAGCCATAACGAAATATTTCTGCTCGGCCTTGACGAAAATCAGGCAGATTTTGACGATTACAAGGCGAGAAAGAACGGCACATTTGAATACAAGGATATGTCGCCTTATTTCAAGAGGCTTGACGAGTGCGACGGCTTTAAAATTGTTTTGTCGCATTTTCCCGAAAACTTTATGGGTATAAAGGAAATGAACTATTCGAAATATGATTTTGATGTACAGCTTTCCGGACACGCTCACGGCGGTCAGTTTATACTCCCGTTTTTCGGACCGGTATTCTCCCCCGGTCAGGGAATTAAGCCAAAATATGCAAGGGGAAGCTATGGAAAACGACCTATGCTTATAGTATCGAGGGGACTTGGAAATGCCGAATTTCCTTTCAGGCTGTTCAATCACCCCGAAATAATAGCATTAGATATAAAAAACAGCAGATAACGATTTTTAACCAAGCAGCATTGCAGAAGCTTAGTTTAATCGTCTGCTGTTTTATATTTTTGCAAACTCCGAGCCGAGATAGGTCAGAAGGTATCGTCCGTTACTGATGTCTGTCAGCTTATCCTCAAGCGCCCTCTGTCTGTCCTCCTTAATTGAAAATTTAATTTCAATGTTGTCGGCAAACTGTGTATCCGTAACATTTGCACCGAAATCCTTAAGAAGAATATTCATTCTGTCATAGAACGAATAATCCACCTTAACTGACAAAACGCTGCATTCTGCCATTGTAATAATACCGCCCGCGTCAACGGCAATTTTGGAGGTGTGGCTGTATGCCCTTACCAAGCCGCCCGCACCGAGCAGAGTTCCGCCGAAATATCTTGTTGCAACGACGCATACATCGACAAGATTTTCCTTAAGCAAAACATCTAAAACGGGGACCCCTGCCGTACCGCTTGGCTCTCCGTCGTCGCTGTATCGCTGAATATTATTCTCTTTTAGCACATATGCGTATACATTATGCGTTGCATCCCAATGCTTTGATTTTATCGAATTAATAAACTGAGTTGCTTCTTCGCTTGTTTTTACAGGCTTAACATAGCCGATAAATTTGGACTTTTTTTCGATAAAATAATCGGACGCTTCACGCTCGACTGTTTTGTATTCTTCCATATAAACTCCAAAAGAAAAAACAAGGCAACAGAAGTTTTACCAACTGTTGCCGTTATTTCAGATTAGCCCTTCTTTGCAAATCTCTTGTTGAATCTCTCAACACGTCCGCCTGTATCTACAAGTTTCTGCTTACCTGTAAAGAAAGGATGACACTTTGAACAGATATCAACCTTCATATCTCCCTTTGTGCTCTTTGTTTCAAATGTAGCACCACATGCACACTTTACAGTGCAAGTATCGTAATTTGGATGAATTCCGTCTTTCATAGCTTTCACCTCACTTAATATCATAACGCTCGTATTATAACAAAGCTTAATTAAAAATGCAAGTCTTTTTTTGATTTTATTTGTAAATACATATCTTATTTAAGTGAAAAGAATAGAGTAAAACCTCCTTAACCGGCTTTTTCAGAGTTTTTGATATGGATTTTTTATAAAATGCAAGCTGATTTTTATATCTGTCCATAAGCTCCTCCTCGCTGTCGGCCCTATCGGTTTTATAGTCAACAAGAACAAGCTCGCCGTTTTCTTCAAATACGCAGTCGGCAATACCCTGAACCAAAACCTTATCGTTAAGCTCTGTATCCTCAAGCTCGCTTACATCAACGAAGCTTGATACCTTGATTTCACGGTAAATCCTGTCTGCGTTAAACATTCTGTTTGCAAAATCGGACGAGAAAAGCGTGCTTAAACGCTCTCTGTCGAGCGAGTCAGCCTGTTCCTTCGTGATAAACGAGTCTGCCTCAAGCCTTGAAATTTCTTTTTCGAGGTCTGACTTTGCGTTTTCGTATATGCAAAACTGCATAAAGGCATGCATCGCCGTTCCTCTTTGCGCAGGCGTCAATCCCGTGCTGTTTAGAAAGGCAGGCTTTGATTTTGCAAAGAACTCGAAGCTGTGCTCCTTATCGTCGAGAGATGAGGCTGTTCGCTTTGAAGCAAAGCCGGCAAGCTCGAGTCTATCATAGCTGAAGCTCAGCTTTTCGCTGATTTCTTTCAAATCGCTTTCACAGGGCTCTGCGCTCTGTGCCTGAGCCTGTTCCTGCTCCTCCATGCCGTCGCACAGGGCAACAGTCATATCAAAATCTGCCGTAAAATCGACCTCAACGGGATTTTCGCAATAGCTTCTGAGCATATCGGAATCCTTATGAAGCAATGCGCAAAGCAGCAGAAAATCACCGTCACATATAATGCTTTTGGCAACGGAGGGATATATTTTTCCGTTAATAATCTTCTTTGACAAATTATCTATATGCCTTTCAATATTTTTGTCGGAGAAGAAGCAAATAAACTGTTCTCTTGCCCTCGTAATTGCAACATACAAAACTCGGAGGTTTTCGCTCATTGACGCATATATATTTTTATCATTAATTACATTATATTGTAGGGTGTTATATCTGTAAAGCAATTCCCCGTTATACATTTTCAGGCCGATGCCCATTTCATCATTTAGCTGTACAAGCTGCTTTCTGTCCTCGCTGTTATACCTGTGACCGCTTCCGGCTAATATACAAATAGGAAATTCCAAGCCCTTTGACTGATGCACGGACATAAGCGCAACGCTGTTATCGCCCGAATTTGACACGCTTGCGCTTTCAACACCGAGCCTTGAATCAATAATAGAATCAATATATCTGACAAAGGCAGTAAGTCCCACATTCTGTCCGCTGTCGAACCTTTTTGCAATTTCTACAAGCTTTAATACATTGAGTCTTCTCTGCTCGTGATTGCCCATAGCAGAGATAACCGAAAGATACGATGTTTCGCTTATAATTTGCATAAGCAGTCCCTCAACGCTCATAGAAGAAGCATATTCCCTATATCTTTCAAGGTCGCTCAAAAAAGTGCCAAAGGTTTGCGGTGCCTGTGCTATTGATGAATAAAGATTAGACGCCTTAAAGCTTAGCCTTGCCTGTGCAATATCGTCGGGGGTATAGCCGTAAAATGAGGACATAAGGGTTGCAAGCAGTGGTATATCCTGCACGGGATTATCAATTACTCTTATGAGTGACAAAAGAATTGACACCTCGTTATTGTCAAACAGATTAACCTTATTGTTTGAAACGGTGGGTATTGAATATTCTTCAAACACCCTTGAAAACACGGGCATTCTGTTTTTCGGTGCTCTGAACAAAACGGCAAAGTCGCCGAAGCCTACATCACGGAGTCCGTCCTTACCCTGAATTTGCTCCCTGCTTTCGATTTTTTTCAAAATAAGCTTCGCTACCTGATGCGCTTCGTATTCGTCGGCATCAACATCATCGGGTGTTTCAGCCAAATTTATTTGAACACACGGCAAGCCGTTTTCGTCGTACTTTGCACCGCAGTTCAGGTATTCTTCAGGCGTATATTCCATTTCGCCGACCTTGCTTGACATAATATGAGAAAAAACAAAATTTGTATAATCGCAAATTCCCTTTCTCGACCTAAAATTAGAGTCAAGAATAATGCGTTTGTTTATGCTTTCGCTTTTTTCGTCATAGGGGACGGCATTGTTTTTTCTTGAATTGAATATTTGAGGCATTGCAAGTCGGAACTTATAAATGCTCTGCTTGACATCGCCTACCACAAATAATCCCCTGTCGCCTGAAAGCAAATCAAAGAGGGCATCCTGTGCGGCATTTGTATCCTGATATTCATCAACCAAGACCTCGTAATAGGTGCTTTCGTAATCAAGCGCTAACGGGGTTTTTATTATTTGCCCGTTTTCATCCTTATCATAAAGAAGCTCGAGTGCAAATCTTTCTATATCTGCAAAGGAATAGGAATTTAGCTCGTGCTTTTGAAGGGACATTCTGTTATGAAAATCCTTTATAATATCGGCAAGACGCTTTATGATGGGATAAAGATATCTGTTGTCCTCCTCAAACTCGCTTCCTGTCATTGAAAGAAGCTCGCAGGCCTTTTCCGTCATAGCCTTATACTTATCTCGGTTTCCTGCCACAATAAGCTTTGACGGGCTAGTATAGCCGGGCTTAAAGGGTATTCTGTCAAAGCGTATAGCGTCAGTTACCGTTTTAACCTCGTCCCAGCCTCCGTGCTCTACGGCATCCAATGCCTGCGAAAACATATCTTTATGTGATGCAAGCATATCGTAATATTTATCATACATCAAATCGTCTTCAATTAGTGATTTCATTGATTCGTCAACTAATTCAAGGCACAGATTAAAAACATCCTTAAGCTCATTGAACACATATTCCTTAACAAAGGAGGAATCTATTGAAATGTCGGGATTATATATTCCGCAGGCTCTGTCAAGCCAATCGAAAGGAAAAGCCTGCGACATTATATATCTGTGAACCGAAATAATTGTTTCGGCAAGCTTGGAATCGGATTTTGTGCTTGAAAGCGTTTCAACAAGGCTTTTAAAGCCCTCGTCCCCGCTCTCGTAAAGCTCACCGATTATCTCATCGCAGGTTTCCTGAGCTATCAAGATCTGCTCGGATTCGTCCATTACGGTAAAATCCTGTTCGATATCCAAATTAAAAAAGTTTTCTCTAACTAAATTAATGCAGAAAGAGTCAATGGTGCTGATTTTTGCATTCGGCAACAGCGAAAGCTGACGAAGCAAATTACTGTCGTTTGGATTGACGCTTAATTCGTCATTCAGTCTTTTGGAAATTCTGCTTCTCATTTCCGCAGCGGCGGCATTTGTGAAGGTAACAATAATCAGCTTATCAATATCTACGGGGTTTTCTTTTCTTGTTATAAGCGTTAAAACCCTTTCAACCAAAACGGCAGTTTTACCCGAGCCGGCGGCGGCGCTGACAACAATGCTGCTGTTTACGGCATTTATGGCGTCAGCCTGCGCATTTGTCCACTTAACATCCATTAGCCTGCTCCTCCTTTAACCGTTCTAAAACCTCGCTGTTTTTCATTTCCTCAAGCTCTCTGACATACACTTCTTTTCTGTTTTTGCAAACATCTGCATAATCGCAAAAATCGCAGGTGTTTGAATGATTAGCGCTTTGAGCAGGATTTTGGTCTATTATTCCGTTATGAAGATTAACTCCCATTTCTTTTAGCAAATCGTCAATTTTAACGGAAAGTCGTCCGAGGTCGGCAAGCGACACAATATCTCCCGACAATCCGTCCTTTTTGGTTGCCTTAACAGGAATGAAATTGCCCTTTAAATTCTTTTCCATATGCTGTGCAATTTCATTTTCTTCATCATTCAACACAACGCCCATCATCCTGAAGGACTTTTTGTTTTCTGCGTTAATTTGGTTTTCATCGGCGGCTCTGTCCAAATTATATATGCTTCTTGCAGAATGCATATAAAGCACGCCCGAGCCGATGCCTGAAAGCTCGTTATCGCTCTTGCACAGGGAAAAGAGATAAATGAACATCTGCAGGTTTAATCCGTTTAATATATCACACAGCTTAAAGGTTTTTGTTCCGCTTTTATAATCAACAACCCTTACATACTGCCTGCCGTCCTTCGTAAAGGTGTCAACTCTGTCAATGGAGCCTGTGATTTGTATGGTTCCGCCGTCCTCAAGCTCAATAACCTGCGATTTTACAGGCTCATTATTTTCACCGTTGCCTATTTTAAGCTCGAAGGCTCTTGCTTCAAAATCGCTTTGCTCAAACTCGTCACGAAGGCGCAGAACAACACAGCCTATCATCCTTGAAAGACGCATAAACTGATATTTAAACCTTGCATTAAATTCCTCTGCATTACCCATTTCGTTATGTAAAAATTCTTCAAGATACTTGTTGACAAGCCCTTTAATTTCGTTATCATCAAGAGCTGATAAGCCCTTGCTTGAGACATTTTTAATTATCTGCTCTAATACATAGTGAATTACTATACCTGTCTGCATAGGGTCCATTTCCGCTTTTTTTCTCGGCTTTGCATACAAGCCGAATTTGCAGAAATATCTAAATGCACACTTATAGTAATCCTCAACCCTCGAGGCAGACAAATACATATCATTTTTAAACAGTCGCTTCGCTATGCTTTTGTCCTCTATCTCTAAAGGCAGATTATTGCTTAATCTGTCAACAGCCTTCAAACGACCCGAATAATCCTGCTCCTGCTGAAAATAAGCCTTAAGAGAAGCAATAAAGCTGTCGTTTTCGTTATAATTTGAAGCAAGAAGCTCAAATGCATTTGCCTTGCTTTCCAAGGAATTGATATCAACAGTATCGCAATAATCCGTGCATTTTACCTGAGGCAGAGTTGAAATAATGCCCGTTACTATTGATGACGGACCTGCATCCTCCTTACCGCATCTGTATGATACATAAAGCAAATCCGTAGGAGAGCACATAGCGTTATATGCAAAAAAGCGTTCCTGCGCATTAAGCGTTTCACCGTATGAATAAAGCTTAAATTTATTGTTGATTAGCGTTACTCTGTCGCTTTCCGAAAGCAAGCCCGAGGAAATAACACTCTGCGGAAATTCGCCCTCGTTAGCACCGACAATGAAAACGGCATACGGATTACTGCATCTCATTCTGTCCGCGCATCCGAGCTGAACATTATCAAGTCCCGAAGGCAATGTGCCCAAATCCTCGCAGGAAATCATAAGATTAAACAGCTTATAGAATTCTTTTAAGGAGATTTCCTCCTCTCCTCCTACAAGCGCAAGTCTGTCGAGAATTTCCATCAGCAAATCCCATACTCTTTCCTGCTCTGCGGAAAGGGCTGATTTGCCGTTTTTCTCAAGAGAAATTGCAAGCTGTTTGAGCTGTTCGTCAACTGAAAAATCAAGCAAGGTATAATATATGGCTTTGCATATATCCCCGGGGGATTTTTTTCTTGCACAAATCACAAATTTTTCCAAACGCTGTATAATAAATTCTCTTGACAAATTTATTGCTTCAAGCTGTTCCTTGTCGGAGTCGCTGATTTTATCAACAAAGCCCTTTGTGGAATCCTTAAATTCCTTTTTCCATTTTGAACCGTTAATATTCCACAGAAAAACATAGTTTTCCAAATTGCTTATACTCTCGCTGTCAAGCGGAGTTAAGCCTGTTTTTAAGAGCGAAAATATGTCGTCGCTTCTAAAGAAATATATGGCAACGCGTAAAAGAAAATTGACAAACATAATCAAAGGCTGTGAGGAAATATCCTGCCTTTCATCGTTAAAATACGGAATATTAAATTTTTCAAAAGAAAATTCAAGCTGTTTTTTATATTTGTCTGTATCACGGCAGACAACTGCAATATCCGATGCTTTAATGCCTTTGCGAAGAAGGCTTGATATTTTTAAAGAAGCATTGTCACACTCGTCAACAATATTCTTGGCACGGTATATCTCTACATTTTCGGTTTCTCCGTTTAACTGCTTTTTTACGGGAGAAAAAGCATTTCTTTCTATATACAGCAGCTCGTCATTATTGAATCTGCGGTTTTCATAAAGAAAAATCGGCTTTTCAACCTTAACTCCTGCTCTCAGCGCAACATCCTTAAGAATATTTATATTGCTGTTAACATAGGAAAACAAATCGAATTTGCTGTTATTATCCACGGAGTCGGTACAAAAGGTTATGTAAACGGCTTTCGCCTGCTTTAATATAACCTCGATTATTTTATATTCCTGTGCAACAAATCCCGTAAAAGAATCAATAATTACGGTTCTGTCCTTAAAATAATCTACGGTAAGCAATTTTTCATATAATCTTGTCAGCTCGTTTGCCGAATCGAAATACTTATCTTCAATAAGGCTGTCATATGCGTCAATAACAGTTGCGATATCACGAAGCTTTTGCGACAAAAGCACCTTATCGGTATTTTCTGCCGCATTTAAAATATCCTCACAGCTAACCCTGCAGGATTTCATTTCGTCATATATCTTAACCATAGAGGTTATAAAGGCAGTGTTATCGGTGTTCTTATTAAAAAGCACAAGCCTGTCCTTTACGCCCTCAATGGCTTTTTTAAACATTACTGCCTTTGCACCCTTGGAAAGCACAGGCAGGCTGTTAAAGCCGTATAGCTTAGATACCTCGTCGGACAAACGCGAAAAAGAACCGTTTTCTACACAGTTCACCTTGCTTTCGCCTAAGTCTGTAAGCAGTCTTCTTTCGGTTGCAAAGGAAAACTGCTCGGGAGTAATTAAAAGAATATTGTCTTCTCCCTGAGAGATAAGTTCTTTTATCAGCGAATAAGTGTATTCTGTTTTTCCGCTTCCTGCTCTGCCGATTATTAGCTGTAACATAAAATCTCCATTATATTTCAGGTTGAATTAAGCCTTCCTGCATCATTCTTTCGTACGCCTCTATCATAAATTCATACATAGGTGCGGCGATATCAAATGCAAGCTTCATTTCGTCAATTATTGCACCTTCGCCGAGCTTTGACATATTTGGATTAACATACTCAAAGCCGAAGTTTTTTGCCTGCAGAAACGGCTTTAAATCCTCAGGTGCATTTGGAATCACCTCTTTTTTATAGTAATCCCTGCACGAAAACTCAAATCCGGCGTCCTCGCAAGCCTTAACGGCTTTTCTGAATCTGTCGGGCTGTTCCATAATCATATTATGCACAATTCTGAAATTGCTTGCCCTCCAGGTCCAAAACACCAAGCCGTAGCCGTACGCACCCGGATAAAATTCAAAATAGTAAAACGGCGCGCTCGGGTATTCCTTTTTATGCCTTCTGAAAAATACCCACATATTTTCCCTGTATTTTATTTTGGAGCGATTTCCCCTTGTGTCCCTATAAATTCGGGAAACACAGCGTACAGGGTCTAAAAACATCCTGTCGTCTATTTCATAAAGCATTTCGGACAAATCAAGCACCATTTGTCTAAGCGGAACAGTAATACCCTGCTTAAGCTCTTCCTTATGCTCCTCGTAAAATGCCTTTGAATCATTAAATCGGTTTAAACTTAAGAGGTGAAGGCTATCCTCTTTAATTCCCTTATAGTTATATTCCATTTTTCAGTAATCCTTTGTTTAGCATTGACTGTGCGGCAAGCTTTGCACAAATCTTGGCACTATTGAAATTAAGTCCGCCCTGTATCCAAGCGTAGTAGGGTTCACGAATAGGTGCGTCGGCAGAAAGCTCTATCGATGAGCCTAATGTAAAGGCACCTGCAGCCATAACAACCTTACTGTCATAGCCGGGCATATCCCACGGTTCAGGCATAACAAAGCTGTCGATAGGACTTCCGCTTTGAATTCCCTGACAAAAAGCAACAAGGCTTTCCTCATTTTCAAGTCCGAGCGACTGAACAATGTCGGCTCTTTCAGCGTCATAGCTCGGAGTGGTTGCATATCCGAAGCTACCGAACAGGGCAGAAATATACACAGCGCTTTTAAGCGCCTCGCCGACAGTATGCGGAGCAAAGAACAGACCCATATAAAGCTCTCTGTTGTGTCCGAGCGTTGCACCTACCTCCTTGCCTAATCCGGGAGTTGTTAATCTGTAAGCACATTTTTCTACCAAATCGTGACGGCCTGCAATATAACCGCCCGTGGTTGCTATGCCGCCGCCTGCATTTTTAATAAGCGAGCCTGCAATCAAATCTGCGCCGACCTCACAGGGCTCGAGCCTTTGAACAAACTCGCCGTAGCAATTATCTACCATAACGATAACATTGGGATTTTCGGCCTTTACAACATTAACTATTTCGCCTATTTCCTCAACGGTTAGGGACGGACGAAGCTCATAGCCTCGGCTACGCTGAATATATACCATAGAGGTATCATCATTTACTGCCTGTGCTATTGCTTTTAAATCGGGTTTATCGTTTTTCAACGGAACCTCGCTGTATTCAACTCCGAAATCCTTAAGGGAGCCCATACCCTCGCCCGAAATGCCGATAACGCTATGTATTGTGTCATAGGGTGTGCCTGTTACGCACAGCATTTTATCATTTGGTCTTAAAACACCGAAAAGAGCAGTAGCCAAGGTATGTGTTCCGCAAGTGAAATTATGACGGACAAGCGCATCCTCTGCACCGAATACCTGTGCCCACACCTTATCAAGCGTATCTCTGCCCCTGTCGCCGTAGCCATAGCCTGTTGAGGTGCAAAAATGCGATTCGGAAATTCCGTTATCAATAAAAGCCTTTTGAACCTTTAACTGATTATACTCGGATATTTCTTCAATCTCCTTAAACTTATCGGCGCATAATTGCAGAGCCTTTTCAGAAGCGTTCTCAATTTTTTTATCTATATCAAAAAAATTACTCATTTATACATTCTCCATTTTCCTATATTTTTAAAGCCGAGATTTGAATAAAAGCTCTCGTTTTGATTCATATCCCTCATAAGATAAACAGAGCCCTTAACATCATTGCAAATATATTTTACAAGATAACCGCCGTAGCCCATACCTCTAAGCTCCTCCGATGTACGCACGGCCGTTAAAACGGCATTATTCTCGTATATCGACGACAATATACCGCTTGATATTATGCTATCCTCCGCATTGAGCGTATATGCCTTTGCTGTATTGTGTCTTATTCTGTGGCTGATATCTACATACCAAGCCTTGAAATCCTGATTTTCATAATCTACAAAATTATATAAATCCATAAGCTTTGGATATTCGTCAATGCTGACTCCCTGCATTACCGCTTCGCTCTTTGCCGAGCAGGACATTACCATGCCCTCCTCGTATTTGCTTCCCTTTTCAAAGGCATCGCTTGAAAGAATAGTGCTATATCCTGTTACACAGAAAAACCTGACAAGCTCTGCTTCATCAAAATCATCCGACAAGGCCAGGGTAACATCATTATCAAGCTTTGAGATAATTGCAGTCATTTCGCCGTTATCGTCGGTCTGCTTATAAAAGCTTGCAAATCTGTATCCAGTTCCGTACGATTTTAAAAGCGACAAAATGCGTATGGAAAAAATATCACGCGCTTTCCAAGGCTTAAATTCTTCTTCGTTTTCAATCTTCTCAATCATAAAGCTTGGGTAATAATTCCTTTATCAATAGTTTAGTGGCTTCAATGTCCGATTTTTTAACCACGCTTG
>JBJEPH010000105.1:0-1739 GCA_051881135.1 Eubacterium sp. | reverse complement strand
GGCGATACAATGGGCTTTTTGCTCTTTGTATCGCCGCATTGTTTATCAATTAAAATATTTAGATAGCTAATTCTTCTGTATGCTGTGATACATCTATAAGACCGACTGCGGTATAGTAAATATCAATCTGCTGTACTCTCTGACCGCTTGACTTATCTACTGCGTGGACTTTGATTTTGTCAATTAAATCATTTACCACTCTTGCTGATAATTCTTTGATTTCGGTATACTGACGGACTATATTCAGAAAAGACTCCACATTGTCAACCTGTTCGGCTTCTTGATTTAATTCATTTTCAAGTACCTCTGTGTCATAAGTGAGCTGTTTTTGCTCCCATTCATAATCGGCTGACAGCTTTGCAAACCGTTCATCACTTAGCTTTCCGCTGATGTTGTCCTCGTAAATTCGTTTGAATATTCCGTCAAGCTCTGAAATACGCTTTTTGTTAGTTTCAAGCTTTTTTCTGCGTAAAGAGATTTCCTTTTTCTTGTCCTTTGCCGATTTGTCAACAAGACTTTTTACAAAGTCGCTTTCAAAGGATTGCAGATATGCAAGCATTGTCTGAACCTGTGTGAGAACAATATCATACAAAACACTTTCTCTGATATAGTGTACCGTGCAGCTTCCCGTGTTTCCTTTGTAATTGGAACAAACGAAATAGTCATGATCCTCTTTGTGTGATTTGGAAGTACAGTAATATAGCTTTGCACCGCAGTCTGCACATTCAAGCAGTCCTGCAAAAATACTTTTCTTTCCCGACTTTGTGTAACGGCGTTTATTCTTGCGTAATTCCTGCACCTTTTCCCATACAGGGATTTCAATAATGGCAGGGTGTGTGTTCTCGAATATCAGCCAATTTTCTTTGGGTTGCCGTACTTTCTTGTGGGTTTTGTAGTTTTGCGTAGCAGTCCGAAAATTTACGGTGTGTCCTATATATGCCATATTTTCAAGTATTCCTGCGACACTTCGGTTGCACCACACATTGCTCATATCGCCCTTTACTCTGCAAGGCATTCCGTGTTCTCTGAAATATACCATGGGTGTTGAAATGCCCTCTGCGGTTAGCTGTTTTGCTATTTTGCCCGGACCTTTTCCGCACATACATAATTCAAAGATATATTTCACAACCTTTGCGGCTTCCTCGTCAATGATAATCTCTTTCGGATTGTCGGGATTTGCTTTGTAGCCGTAAGGGATAGCCGAGCCTAAACGCTGTCCCGATTCGCCTTTTGCTTTGAACACAGCCTGAATTTTCTTGCTTGCATTTTTTGCATACCATTCATTAAAAATATTAGTAAAGGGTGCAAACTCGTTGCTTTCGCTGTCATCTGTATCAACATTGTCATTGATTGCGATAAATCTCACATTCATTGACGGCAGATACATTTCGGTGTAATAACCAACCATAATATGATCTCGTCCAAAACGGGATAAATCCTTAACAATGATTGCAGAGATTTTTCCTCTTTCAATATCCGCAAGCATTTCCTTAAATCCGTTACGCTCGAAGGTTGTTCCGCTTACCCCGTCATCAACATAAAACTTATACGGGATTAGGTTATGGTCTTTCGCATACTTTTCAAGAATTGCTTTTTGATTTGTTATACTGTTACTTTCGCCCTCACGTCCGTCATCTTGCGACAATCGACAGTACAGGGCTGTTATTTTATCATCATTTGACTGTCTTTTCATTCTATAAATTCTCCTTTCCGACAGCCGGATATGATAAATATTGCAG
>JBJEPH010000104.1:0-25504 GCA_051881135.1 Eubacterium sp. | reverse complement strand
TCCTTCGCAGAATTGTGCACGGAGGCGCAGACCAAAGCTTCGGTATTGAGGTTGCCAAGCTTGCAGGCGTTCCATCAAGCGTTACCAAGCGAGCAAAGGTTATACTAAAGGAGCTTGAAGCAAATAAGATAGAAATTGATTTTAAGGCTCAGGATTCTGTTATTGAAGAAGCAGAGGACGATATTCAATTTAATTTCAAAGCAAAGTCAACAGACGAAATGATAGAGCTTTTAAAGGCTCTCGACATAAATACCCTAACGCCCATTGAGGCTATGCAAACTCTGTACGAGTTAAAGAAAAAGGCAGAAGACGCATAATTAATAAACTGAGGAAAGGAAGTGACTGCGATGCCGGAAATTAATATCCTGCCAAAAGAGGTTTATCAGCTTATAGCCGCCGGCGAAGTAGTTGAACGACCTTCCTCCGTGGTTAAGGAAATGATAGAAAACAGCGTTGATGCCGGCGCAAAAAATATTACCGTAGAAATAAGAAACGGCGGTTCAACCTATATCCGCATTACCGACGACGGCTGCGGAATAGAGAGAAGTCAGGTTAAAAAGGTTTTTATATCCCACGCAACCTCCAAAATTAAGGCAAGCGAGGATTTGGACAGTATCTCAACCTTGGGCTTTAGAGGTGAAGCTATGGCTTCCATCGGTGCTGTTGCAAGAGTACAGCTTTTAACCCGTACTCCAAATGAGGATATAGGCACAAGATATGAAATTGCAGGCGGTCAGGAATCAGAGCTTGCCGATGCAGGCTGTCCCGTAGGCACAACCATAGTTGTTGCAGATTTGTTTTTCAATACCCCTGCAAGAATGAAGTTTTTAAAAAAGGATGTTACCGAGGGCAATGCCGTAGCAGGCGTTGTTGAAAGAATTGCAGTAAGCCATCCCGAGATTTCCTTTAGGTTTATCCGTGACAATAAGCAGGTGCTTATTACCTCGGGAAACGGCGATTTAAAAAGTGCAATTTATTCCGTGTTCGGTAAGGAGTTCACCTCGTCACTTTTAGAGGTGGATTATTCCGACAGCAATATGCGCGTAACAGGCTTCGTAACAAAGCCGTCACAGTCACGCAAAAGCCGCGGTATGCAGTTCTTCTTTATTAACTCCCGTCTTGTTAAATCACAAACTGCAATGGCGGCGTTGGAGCAGGCATACAGAAATTCTATTATGGTGGGCAAATTCCCGGGCTGTGTTCTTAATATCGAAATGAATACGGCTCTTGTTGATGTAAATGTTCATCCTGCAAAAATAGAGGTTCGCTTTGCAAACGAAAAGCCTGTTTTCAATTTGGTATATTACGGTGTAAAAAATGCAATAGAAAATCTTGATGCACCGCCCGAGGCCAAATTTGACGAAAAGCCAAAGCAAACAACTGTTAACGGACGCATAGACTTTTTTAAGCCTAAGGAACAGCCACCCACTCAAATTCAGTTTAAGCAGACAAATCCAAACGATTTTTGGCAGGTGTCGGCACCAAGCTTAAATGAAGAAAAAAATCCTGTTCGACCTGTTCAGGCCCAAGCCAAGACCGAGCAGAAGGAAGAAAAGGCTGTTGTACAGCCACAGGAGATTAAGCAAACGGTTGAAAAACAGCCTGCCTGCGAAGCTTCGGAGTTTAAGCTTATAGGCGAAATATTCAAAACCTATATCATTATCGAAATGGATAATGCGATTTATATTATAGACAAGCATGCGGCACACGAGCGTATGATTTTTGAACGCATCAAGACGGAAACGGTTATCAATTCGCAGGTGCTGCTTGTCCCTGTTACCGTGAGACTTTCCGCAGACGAATATAACGCTGTGTGCAATAATCTTGATTTATATACCAAATGCGGATTTTCCGTGGAGGATTTCGGCAACTCAACCGTAATCATTAGAGAGTGTCCGTCAATTCTAAACGGCGAGGATGTCGAGGACTTAATTTTGGAAACAGCCCAGAAGCTTATGCAGGGCAAAACCGATATAACCCCCGAGCAGATGGATTGGATATTCCATTCAACAGCCTGCCGTGCCGCCGTAAAGGCAGGGGATAACACATCAAGCTACGAGCAGGAGCTCTTTGTAAAAAAGCTTTTGTCGATGCCCAATATCAGATACTGCCCTCACGGCAGACCTGTTATGATAAAGATGTCAAAGCACGATATTGAAAAGCAGTTTGGCAGGATACAGTGATGGAAAAAACAAAAATCATTTGCGTTGTCGGCGCAACGGCTTCCGGCAAAACTGCGTTGGGTGTAGAGCTTGCAAAGGCAGTAAACGGCGAAATCATTTCTGCCGATTCGATGCAGGTATATAAAAATATGCCTGTGGCTACTGCAGCTGCAACACAGGAGGAGCAGGACGGAATCCCGCATCATTTAGTGGAATTTTTAGACACTAATAAGGAATTCTCCGTTGCCGATTTTGTTACGCTTGCCAAGGAGTGTATTGATGATATTACAGCACGCGGCAGGGTTCCGATTATTGTCGGCGGAACGGGGTTGTTCATTGACAGCTTGGTAAAAAATATAAAGTTTTCCGATGTAGCAGGCGACAGCACAATAAGACGGGAGCTTGAGCAAAAAACAAATGACGAGCTTTTTGATATGCTTTGTAAGCTCGATATAAAGGCTTCGAAAAATATCCACCCCAACAACAGAAAAAGAGTTATAAGGGCGCTCGAGCTTTGCCTTCGTGGTACAAGCAAAACCGAGCAAAATGAAAATTCCATGCTTGAGGAAAGCCCGTATGACGCTCTGTACATCGGTATAAATTTTAAAGACCGACAAAGACTTTATGACCGTATCAATCAAAGGGTTGACCTTATGGTTGAAAATGGGTTAATTCAAGAGGCTCAGCGAGAGCTGAAAAGGGCGGGCGTTACTGCAAGACAGGCAATAGGACATAAGGAGCTTAAGCCATATCTTGACGGCGAGATACCCTTGGACGAGGCTCTCGATAATTTGAAAAAAGAAACAAGGCATTATGCAAAACGACAGCTTACTTGGTTTAGGCGCAACGAGCGCATAAATTGGCTGTACTGTGATTTGCAGACAAGGGACGGGCTTGTGTCCGACGCCGTTAAGCTTGCAAAAGCATTTTTAAATTCTTAGTGAAAGGAGTTCAATATGAAAAAGCATAAGGAAATATTTGATAAGGGCAATACTGCAATTATGATAGCAATACTTTTGATTATCGCAATCATCGGATATGAGTGCTACTCCGTTACTCATATTGAGCTCAAAACACAAACCGCTAACATTACAACGGTTTATAACAAAATTGAAACAAAGGCGTTGTTTATCCGCGACGAGAAGGCTGTTTCAAACTCGGCTACGGGTGTAACGGTTCCCTGCATCAGCGACGGAAGCAAGGTCGGTGTAAACGGAAGCATCGCTATGGTTTTCGGCTCATCCGAACAGGCGCAAAGCTATTCAAAGCAGCTCGAGCTTGAAGGCGAGCTTGCCCATTATGAAAGCGTTCAGTCCCAAAGCGTAGGACAGGCAGGTAATTTGGAGTCCATTAATCACGATGTTGAGGATAAGGTTATCGATTATGTGCTTGCCGCAGAGCAGGGAGATATACAGACGGCAGGTGAAAGCCTAAATGAAATTCTTGTCAGGCGACAGCTTCTTATCGGACAGAAGGTGGATATTGCTTCGGTTATCAACGGCATAAAAAGTGAAATATCCTCGCTTAATGCTTCACAGCCTAATTCATATATCACCTCCGACGATTCAGGCATATTCACATCGTATTCGGACGGATGCGAGTCTATGCTCGATTATTCAAAGGCAGAGGAAACCACAATTGAGGAATTTAAGGCAAACGCCGAAAAAATAGAAAAGGCAAAATCAAGCCCATCAAATTTGGGAAAAATCATCACAAGCTTTTCGTGGTATATTCAGGCTGTTGTACCAAGCGATAAGGTAGCTAACATAAAAGACGGTCAAAAATTAGAAATAGCGTTAAAAAATAATACAAACTGTCGTATTAAAGCAACCGTCATAAGCGGTGCTGAGCCGGATATTAATCAAAAGGAAACCCTGCTTATTTTGAAATGTGCAGATATGAATACCGATTTGGCAAAGCTTAGATATGAGGATATCGAAATCCGTCTTGAAAGCTTTGATGGCTTTAAAATCCCGGCGGATGCGCTTCATGTCGTTGACGGCAAAAAGGGCGTGTTTGTGCTTATTTCCAGCCAAGTAAAATTCAGAGAAGCTACCGTTATTTACAGCGACGACGATTATGTTATTGTTGAATTTGATGAGTTAAACAATAACGGTATCCATCTTTACGATAAAATAATTACCAAGGGAAAGGATTTGCAGGATGGAAAGGTTTACACTTGATGAAGACAGAGTTAAAGCCACTATTGATAACTATCGGCGCATTAAAGATAATGTAGCCGAAACAGCCATAAAGGCCGGCAGAAGCGAGAAGGATGTCCGTCTTATGTGCGTTACCAAAACAGTGGAGAGCGAATATATAAATCCCGTGCTTGATATCGGTGCCGATTTGATAGGCGAAAACAGAGTGCAGGAATATGTGTCAAAGCTTGAAACGCTTCATCTCAACGGCGTTGAAAAGCATATTATAGGACACCTTCAAACAAATAAGGTAAAGTATATTGCCGGCAGGGTAGATATGATAGAATCCGTGGATTCGCTGAAGCTGGCAAAGGAAATTGATAAGGAATTCAAAAAGGCTCAAGCCATTGCCGACATACTCGTTGAGGTCAATATCGGCAAGGAGGACTCCAAAAGCGGAACAGAGCTTGAAATGCTTGAGGATTTGATTTACCAAATTGCCGAGCTGCCTAATGTGAAAATTAAAGGCCTAATGACCATACCTCCGATTTGTGACGAAAACGAGGTAAGAAGGTATTTTGCCTCTATGCACAGGGCATTTGAGGATATCAAATCAAAGGGCATACCGAATGTTGATATGGACATACTCTCTATGGGTATGAGCGGTGATTACGAGCAGGCAATTTCGGAAGGCTCAAATATAGTTAGAGTAGGCTCTGCAATTTTCGGAGCCAGAAAATATTTTTAGTATGATAAGGGGAAAAGAATATGGGATTATTTGATAAGATTAAGGACATTATTTCCGATAATGATGACGATTTTGACGATTATTATGACGACAGCCAAACAATAGTTAAGCCTGCACCTAAATTTGAGGCAGATACAGCTTACTCACAGCCGTCATACGATAAATATGAGCGTGAAGAAAAAACAGAGAGAGCATCACGCAGACAAAAAAACGACAAGGTTGTTAATATTCACACAACCACACAGCTTCAAGTTGTGCTTGTTAAGCCCGAAGCCTTTGAGGAGGCTGCAGCAATAGCCGATAATCTTAACGAGCGCAGAACCGTTGTGCTTAATTTGGAAAGCGCAAACAGGGACATCGCAAGAAGACTTTTGGATTTTTTGACAGGTGTTGCATATGCCAATAACGGAAAGATTAAAAGAGTTGCAAATTCCACCTACATCATCACTCCCTACAATGTTGATGTAATGGGCGACCTTATTGACGAGCTTGAAAACAACGGAATGTTTATGTAATGAAAGAATTAAATTTGGAGGATATACATATGATTAGTGCAAAGGATTTGATGAATGCTGATATCACTATCTCAAGCAACGGCTACAATTGTGAAGAGGTTGACGGACTGATTAATCAGGCTGCTCAAACCATCAGCGCAAGAGAAAACGAGAACAGCGAGCTGTATCGCAAGCTCGAAATTCTTGCAAATAAGGTTGAGGAATATCGTTCTCAGGAAAATGCTATTACAACTGCGCTTGTAAAGGCAGAGCAAATGGCACAGACTGTTGAAAAGGACGCAAGCGAAAAGTCACAGACGCTTCTTTCGGACAGCCGTGAAAAAGCAAAGGCAACTCTCGACGAGGCTAACGCAAGCGCTGAAAAAATTATTTCCGATGCAAGAGAGTATGCTTCAAAGCTTATAGAGGATAAAACAGCCGAGGCACAAAGAATTGTGCTTGATGCACAGAATAAAGCAAACGAGGCAATTAATTCTTCAAAGATTATTGCCAAAAATATAACCGATCAGGCAAAGGAAATTTCAGAGGACCTAACAGCAAAGTCAAAGGCTGAAAGAGAAGCGTACGAAATTCTTATTAATGTTATTAAGGACGACGCTAAGAGCTTTGTTGAGAAGCTTAAGGAATTGTACAGAGCTCAGCTTGATGTTCTTGAAAACTCAAAGCTTGACACGGATTCTACAATAAAGGAAAGCGAAGCAAAGGTTGAGGATATCGGCGAGGATATCGGAGCCCTGTATGAAGAAATTGATGAAATAAGCGATTCTATCCCGGAGCCTGTTCAAATTGTTGAGGAAGCAGAGGAAGATCCTGTTGCTGAGGAAGAGCCTGCTGTGCAGGAGGAAGCAGCAGCAGAAGAAGCAGAAGAAGAAGAAGAAGAAGAAGAAACAGCAGAAGCTGTTGAAGAAGCGCCTGTTGCTCAAAGCATTATTGAGGACGAATTCGAAATTATAGAGGAGGACCCTACCGCAGCAGAGGAGGAGACCGAGATTGACGACGAGCCTGCCGATCCTATGGAAGCAGTTGAGGCTTTTTCTAAAAATGAAATTACCCCGATTCAGCCGACGGCTATTCCCGAAATCAGCGATGAAGACGAGTCGCTCTTTGATGAAAGCGACGCACAGCTTCCGTTTGAAACCTATTTCAATGTAAAAAAAGAGGATGCTCATAACGACCCAACTCAAACAATATCCTTGGTTCCGCCGGAGGATGACGATGATGACGAGGAGCCAAAGTTTAAGGGCTTCTTCAAGAAAAAGAAATAAAAATTAATTAAAATCTAATCTTATAAATAACATAAGGAGCAAATTTATAATGGATTATAACAAGACACTTAATTTACCTCAAACCGATTTCCCTATGAGAGCGTCATTGCCTCAAAGGGAGCCGGAATTCCTGAAAAGATGGAATGAAACCGACCAATACAAGAAGCTTATGAAGGCAAACGAGGGAAAGCCTTTGTTTGTGCTTCACGACGGACCTCCGTATGCAAACGGAAATATTCATATCGGTCACGCTTTGAATAAAACCTTAAAGGACTTCATCGTAAGATATAAGAATATGACAGGCTTTCAGTCACCGTATGTACCGGGCTGGGATACTCACGGTCTGCCGACAGAGCTTGCCGCAAGAAAAAAAGCAGGCATTTCCGCCGAGTCGGATATCAGCGATTTGGAGCTTCGCAAAATCTGCCGTGATACAGCTCTCGGTTTTGTTGACATTCAAAGAGAAGGCTTTAAGCGTCTTGGATGCATAGGCGAGTGGGATAATCCGTATATCACATTAAAGAAGGAATTTGAGCAGGAGCAGATTAAGGTATTTGCTTCAATGGCTTCAAAGGGCTATATCTATAAGGGACTCAAGCCTGTTTACTGGTGCCCCGATTGTAATACCGCTTTGGCTGAGGCTGAAATCGAGTATGCAGAGGACCCCTGCCACTCAATCTATGTTAAGTTCAGGGTTACCGACGATATGGGCAAGCTGACAGCGCTTGGCGCAGAGCTTGACAAAACCTATTTTGTAATTTGGACAACAACAACCTGGACACTGCCTGCAAATGTTGCTATCTGTGTCGGACCGAATTATGAGTATTCGATTATTAAGGCAAACGGCGAGTACTATGTTATGGCTACCGACCTTGCTCCTGTGGCAATGCAGGACGCAGGCATAACCGATTATGAAACCGTAGGTATTATTCGCGGCAGTGAGCTTGAATATATGAAAACAGCTCATCCGTTTATCGACAGAACCTCGCTTGTTATTGTCGGCGACCACGTAACTCTCGAAAGCGGTACAGGTTGTGTACACACAGCTCCCGGTCACGGTGTTGACGACTTTATCGTATGTAAAAATTATCCCGAAATTCCTATTGTTGTTCCTGTTGATGCAAACGGTGTTCTCACCGAGGAGGCAGGACAGTTTGCAGGTCTTTCAACCGACGATGCAAATAAGCCTATTGCAGAGCATTTGGATAAAATCGGCGCTTTGTTTGCGTTAAAGAAGATTAAGCACCAATATCCTCACTGCTGGAGATGTCATAATCCTATCATCTTTAGAGCAACAAGTCAGTGGTTCTGCTCCGTTGACGACTTCAAGGACGCCGCTGTTAAGGCAGCCGAGGATGTAAAATGGTATCCTGCCTGGGGCAAGGACAGACTTCAGTCTATGGTTGTTGAGCGTGCCGACTGGTGCATTTCCCGTCAAAGAAAATGGGGCGTGCCTATTCCTGTAATCTATTGTCAGGATTGCGGCACGGAAATCATTGACGAAGGCGTTATGAATAAGGTGTCCGATATCTTCGGCGAGGAGGGCTCTGATGCATGGTTTGCTCACGATGCCGAATACTTCCTGCCCGACGGCTTCAAATGTCCTCATTGCGGTAGCGCAAAGGGCTTTGATAAGGAAAAGGATATTATGGATGTTTGGTTCGACTCGGGCTCATCTCATGCCGCCGTATGCAAAAACAGACCGTATCTAAAGTGGCCCGCTGATGTTTATCTTGAGGGCGCAGACCAATACAGAGGCTGGTTCCAGTCCTCGCTGTTAACCTCTGTTGCAGGAGGAAACGGCGCTCCGTATAAGCAGATTATCACACACGGCTGGACAGTTGACGGCGAGGGCAGAAAGATGTCCAAGTCACTCGGCAACGGTATTGCACCGCAGGAGGTTATCGACAAGTACGGCGCAGACATTCTTCGTCTGTGGGTTGCATCTGCCGATTATCACGCAGATATCAGAATTTCACCCGAAATTCTAAAGCAAATTTCCGACAACTACCGTAAGATTAGAAATACGGCAAGATATTGCCTCGGCAACCTGTACGACTTTAATCCCGATACGGATATTGTACCAAACGAGGAGCTTGAGGAGCTTGATAAATATGCTCTTATGAAGCTTGACGAGGTGCTTGAGATTGCAAGAAACGGCTATGACGAGTACGAGTATCACACAACTGCCCACGCATTGCATAATTTCTGTGTAGTTGATATGTCAAACTTCTATTTTGATGTTCTTAAGGACAGACTTTATACCAAGGCTCCTGCTTCAAGGTCAAGAAGAGCCGCACAAACAGTTCTCTATAAGGTTCTTGATGCCTTAACCTTGGTGCTCACTCCCATCCTTGCATATACCTGCGACGAGATTTGGAGAGAGATGAAGCACGACAGCTCAAAGAATCCGGAATCTCCTTTGTTTAACGAAATTCCGCAGGCGGATTATATTGATGCCAATGAGGAATTTATCGCAAAATGGGATAGAATTCACGAGATTAGAACCGACGTTCAAAAGGCGCTTGAGTTAGCCCGTAATGAAAAGATTATCGGAAAGCCGCTTGAAGCAAAGGTAAATCTGTTTGCAAACGGCGAGCTTGCAGAATTTTTAAATGCAAATGTTGATGCTCTGCCGGAAATCTTTATCACATCGGCAGTTGAAATTGCCGACGGCGAAGGCGAGTTCAAGGGCGATGTTGAAGGACTTTCCGTTACAGTATCAAAGGCTGACGGCGAAAAGTGCGAGCGTTGTTGGAAATTCTCCGATACAGTCGGCGCAGATGCAGAGCATCCTACTCTATGCGCTTGCTGTGCTCAAACTATGAAGGAAATTACAGAATAATTAAACTAAAGGGACAGCTTTATGAAGCATTTTAAAAAGCATTTTTCTTGCAGCATTATGATTGCTTTAATCATAATATTCGACCAAATAACTAAATATTTTGCATCATCAAAGCTGTCCGGCGGTTTGGTAAAGGGCTTCATACCCGGTGTGGTTCAGTTTAGATATGCCGAAAACATGGGTATGGCTTTTTCTATGCTTACAGGTGCAAGGTGGATTTTTGTTGTACTAACCCTTGTTGTGTGCATTGCGGCTTTATATTATATGTTTTCAAACAGATGCAAAAGCCTGTGGCTTTATTGGAGCCTCGGAGTTACCGTTGCAGGAGGCATAGGCAATCTTATCGACAGAGCTTTCTACGGATATGTTATAGATTTTATCGAACCTACCTTTGTTGATTTTGCAATATTCAATATCGCCGATTGCGCCGTAACCTGCGGTGCAGCCGTGCTGATAGGCTATCTTGTTATTGATGTAATCAAGGATGCTAAAAAGGAAAAGGGTGAGAAAAATGGCTGAAGCCCTAAGCTTTTTATGCACGGATAATTCCGTAAGACTTGATAAATTTTTAGTTGACGCTATGGACGGCTTTACCCGTTCCGCTGTTCAAAGGCTTATAGACGACGGCAATGTTAAGGTAAACGAAAAAACCGCCGTCAAAAATTATAAATGCAAACCAAACGATATTATTTCCGTTTTTGTGCCTGATGCAAAGCCACTCGAGGCTGTTGCACAGGATATCCCCATAGAAATTGTTTACGAGGACGATGACCTGCTCGTTGTTAATAAGCCAAAGGGTATGGTTGTTCATCCTGCAAACGGAAATCCCGACAATACCCTTGTAAACGCTCTTTTGCATCATTGCAGGGGAAGACTGTCCGGCATAAACGGCGTTATTCGTCCGGGCATTGTGCACAGAATAGATAAGGATACCTCAGGGCTGTTAATTGTTGCAAAAAACGATGCGGCGCATATAGGCCTTGCCGAGCAAATCAAAGAGCATAGCTTTTCAAGAGCCTATGAAGCAGTGGTTTACGGCAACCTTAAGGACGACAGTGGCACAATTTGTCAGCCGATAGGCAGAGATGTTAAGGACAGAAAAAAGATGGCAGTAACTATGAAAAATTCAAAGCCTGCCACAACTCATTATGAGGTTATAAAACGCTTTGGCGACTTCACACATATAAGATGTATTTTGGAAACGGGACGCACCCACCAAATAAGAGTGCATATGGCATATATCGGACATCCGGTAGCAGGGGACAGCGTTTACGGTCCTAAGAAGGTTATCACAAGGCTTAACGGTCAGTGCCTTCACGCAAAGCATATCGGCTTTGTTCACCCCGTTACAAAAAAATATATGGAATTTGAAACAGAACTTCCCGACTATTTTAAATCCTTTTTGAATGGTCTTGAAAATAGATGAGGTAGGTGTAGGATGGAGAAAACCTTTGAAAATTGGCTTGTTGTGTCGGATATTGACGGAACTCTCAACAACAAGATTCGTAAATTACCGAGAAGAAATTATGAAGCAATAAAAAAGTTTACCGAGCTTGGCGGAAATTTCACCTTGGCTTCGGGCAGATTGCAGTCAAGCCTTGAAAGAAATTATAACAGAATAACGCCTAATCAGCCTGCAGTTGTACTAAACGGCGCAGGTATATACGATTTTAACAAGCGCGAAATGATTTGGCGCAACACCATAGGCGAAAAGGGCAGAAATTTTGTTAAGTATATTGCCAACGAATTTGATGAAATCTTTAAAAGCGTTGATATAGGCGTATATTTTGACGATTATGTTTACATAGTTAAGAGTGGCTTGCTATCAAAGGGTACAATGTATTTTGATAAGGCAAAGCACGAATATGTTAAATCCATCGACGATGTTCCTCAGGAGGGTTGGATGAAGGTTATCTTCTGGTCTAATCCGTTTACAATTAATAAGCTTGAGCATCTTATCAAGAGTATGGAAAATCCCGATGCAAACTTTATGTCTTCTTCTATTCTCAGCCTTGAGATGCTTCAAAAGGACACCCATAAGGGCGTCGGAGTTATGCGCCTTGCAGATATGCTCGGCATAGAAAAAAGCCATGTTGCAGCTATCGGCGATTATTATAACGATTGGGATATGCTCAAAACAGTGGGACTTCCTGCCTGCGCAGGACAGGCTCCAAGCTCAATCCATAAAATCTGCAAATATGAAGCCTGCCATTGCAATAAGGGATGTGTTGCAGATTTGCTTGAATACATTATGTCCGGAAGAGCAGAGCAGGATATCCTGTCAGGTAAAATCTAATTGGTTATTTTTACGGAGAAGAAAGATGCTTTTTAATTCAATAGCCTTTGCCGTTTTTATGACGGTGGTGTTTTTTCTATATTGGCTCATTCCTCATAAATTCAGATGGCCTCTATTGTTAGTTGCAAGCTATTATTTCTATATGAGTTGGAATCCAAAGTATGTTGTGCTGATACTGTTTACAACAGCCGTATCATATTTTTCAGCCCTGTATATAGAAAAAACAGAGTCGAAAAAAAAGAAAAAGCTGTCCTTGATAACGGCAGTGGTTTTGTGTCTCGGAGTATTATTTTTCTTCAAATATTTCAATTTTGCAAGCGAAACGGTAACACAGCTTGCAAGCAAGCTTTCAATTCAGCTTCACCCTGTAACCTTAAAGGTTTTACTTCCCGTAGGTATATCCTTTTATACCTTCCAAACCTTAAGCTATGTTATTGATGTTTATAGGGGTGATACAAGGGCAGAGCATAATTTCGGAATATATGCAACCTTTATTTCATTCTTTCCGCAGCTTGTTGCAGGTCCTATCGAGAGAACAAATAATCTTCTTCCGCAGATTAAATCGGAAAAAACCTTCGATTATTCTGCCGTAACCTACGGCTTAAAGCTTATGGCATGGGGCTTTTTCAAAAAGCTTGCCATCGCAGATGTTATGGCAAGGTATGTCGATTTGGTTTATTCAAATATCGGAAAGCTGTGCGGCTTTGATTACGCTATGGCAATTTTGTTTTTCACCTTCCAGATTTATTGCGATTTTTCGGGATATTCCGATATTGCAATAGGCGCCGCAAAAATGCTTGGTATAAATCTAATGACAAACTTTAAAAGCCCGTATTTTTCAAAATCCATTAAGGAATTTTGGAGCAGATGGCATATCTCCCTATCCACATGGTTTAGGGATTATGTCTATATTCCTCTCGGAGGCAACCGTTGCTCAAAGCTTCGCAACAAGGCTAATCTTATGATTACCTTTTTGGCAAGCGGACTATGGCACGGTGCCGGCTGGACCTTTGTAATTTGGGGAGGAATACACGGCATTTTGCAGGTTATCGAAAAAACAATACATATAACACCTCCTAAATCAAAAAACGCAAAGAGATTTTTTAATGTAATTTCTACACTTGTTGTATTTGCGCTTTGTAGCTTCGCTTGGGTATTCTTCAGAGCTGAGAATCTTCAGGACGCAATTCATGTAATTCGCACGGCAATTTTTGCCTTGTCAAAGGGAAGCGCTTATTTTCATTCTGCAGTAGGTCTTAAAGCAGTCGATTTGCTTAAAATAGGCTTATGTCTGGCAGTTTTAACTGCTTTTGATTACTTTTCGCTTAAAACGGATGTTATCAAATGGATATCCGACAGAAAGCCTATTGTAAGATGGACAGTTTATGTTTTCATAATTATGATGATTGTTTTCTGTATCCCCGTAACAAATCAAACAACATTTATCTATTTCCAGTTTTGAGGATGTATGTATGAAAAAAATAGTACTAAAAATTATCGCTCTGATTTTAATATGCTGTGCGTTAATTCTTCCGCTTAATTTTTTGTTTACCACCTACGACGGAAGATATACCTACAAAATGCTCAATGAAATGTATCAAAGCGAGGAAAATATTGACGCAGTGTTTTTGGGTTCGTCACATACATATAAAAGCTTGGACCCCGACCTTGCAGATGAGATAATCGGCATAAACACCTTTAATGCAGGAAGCTCCGTTCAGGGTATGAACACATCATATTATCTGCTTCGTGAGATTATGGAATATCATAAGCTCAAAACCGTTTACCTCGACACCAATCCTGCAGTAGCGCGTGTTAAGGCTAACGATATAAATATTTTTTACATTTCCGATTATATGAAATTTGATTCAAAGAATAAGCTTGAATTGCTAAAATCCGGCGGAAATGACAGCATACTTAACGGATATATTACCTTTAGACGAAATTTCACAAACCTTAATATTATTGCAAATTTGAAATCAAGAACAACGCCACTGTCCGACTATTCCTCCGTTACATATGAGGATGAGGAATACAGAGGCGACGGCTTTGTATATAGCAACGGCTGTAATCCCATAACCGAAAAGAATATCAAAAATCAAAAGCGTTACGACTTCAGCGATAAGGTACCTGTCGGAGAAAATTACAGGGACTATATGGAAAAAATAATTGAACTTTGCAAGAAAAACAATATTAAGCTTGTTTTGCTCGAGCATCCTATGTCAAGGAAGAATACCGACAGCCTTGTGGGATATGCAAATTATGTAAGCTATATGTACGGTATTGCCGAAAAATACGGTATTGAATATTGGAATTTCAATTTGTATAAGGGCGATATAGGCATAACCGACAGCGATTATTTGGATATAACTCATCTTAACGGCGAGGGCGCCGAAAAATATACCAAAGCCTTTAGTCAGGTTGCAAAAATGTATAATGACGGTGAGGATGTATCCTCCTTGTTTTCTAACGAATATATACCTATGCAATAAAATAAAGCATAATAAAAAACCGTTCAAAGAACGGTTTTTTATTATTGTATGTTATACATTAATTTCAACATCAATGCCGAGTAAATCCTTGTTTTCATCCAAAATCGGCTTGATAACCTCTTTAAGAAAATCTGCAGTTTGCTCGGGTGCTCTGCCTACAAAGTTTGCAGGCTTGAGTATTGCAAGAATTTCTTCCTTAGTTGTCATAAATGCAGGGTCTGCGGCAATTCTGTCCACCAAATCGTTTTGACCGCCCTCAACCTTAACAACTGCGCCTGCAGCCATGGAGTGCTGACGGATTTTCTCGTGAAGCTCCTGTCTGTCGCCGCCCTTCTTAACGGCATCCATCATAATGTTTTCCGTAGCCATAAACGGAAGCTCGCTCATCAGTCTTGCTTCAATAACCTTTGGATAAACAACCAGACCGCTTGTTACATTGATATATAAATCCAAAATTCCGTCAATTGCCAAAAATGCCTCTGCAACGGAAACTCTCTTGTTTGCCGAATCATCAAGCGTTCTCTCAAACCATTGTGCCGATGCTGTCCAAGCAGGATTCAGCGCGTCAATCATAACATATCTTGAAAGGGAAGCAATACGCTCGCTTCTCATAGGGTTTCGCTTATATGCCATTGCCGAAGAACCGATTTGGTTTTTCTCAAACGGCTCCTCAATTTCCTTAAGATTTTGAAGCAGTCTTAAATCGTTTGAAAACTTACAGCAGCTCTGTGCGATAAGCGCAAGACAGTTGCAAACAATTGTGTCAAGCTTTCTTGCATAGGTTTGTCCGCTTACGGGGAAGCAAGCCTTAAAGCCCATTTTCTCAGCAATCTTTCTGTCAAGCTCCTTGCATTTTTCGTGGTCACCGTCAAACAGCTCCAAAAAGCTTGCCTGTGTTCCCGTTGTACCCTTTGAGCCAAGAAGCATTAGGGTGTCGAGAACGTGGTCAACCTCGTTGAGGTCCATAACCAAATCCATAAGCCAAAGAGACGCTCTTTTGCCTACCGTTGTGGGCTGTGCAGGCTGAAAATGTGTAAAGCCGAGACAAGGCATATCCTTATATTCGTCAGCAAATTTTGCCACGCTTGCAATAGCGTTAACAAGCTTTTTCTTAACCAAAAGCAGAGCCTCTCTCATTGTGATAACATCTGTGTTATCACCAACATAACAGGATGTAGCTCCAAGGTGAATGATGCCCTTTGCCTTTGGACATTGCTCGCCGTATGCGTGTACATGGCTCATAACATCGTGACGGAATTTCTTTTCGTATTCCTGTGCAACCTCATAGTTGATTTTGTCGGCGTGAGCCTTTAATTCGTCAATTTGCTCCTGTGTAACATTTAAACCGAGCTCGTTTTCTGCCTCGGCAAGTGCAATCCAAAGTTTTCTCCAGGTTTTAAACTTAAAGTCGGGAGAATAGATATATTGCATTTCCTTGCTTGCATAACGAGCATTAAAGGGTGAATTATAGGTGTTATTTGCCATTAGTCAAGTCCTACTCTCTTCATCATTTCGGCATAAGCCTCTTCAACTCCGCCCATATCTCTTCTGAATCTGTCCTTATCAAGCTTTTCGTGTGTTTTGATATCCCAGAAGCGACAGGTGTCAGGGCTGATTTCGTCAGCAAGAACAATTGTGCCGTCCGCTGTTTTACCAAATTCAAGCTTGAAGTCAATCAATTCAACACCGATGGATGCAAAGTATTCCTTTAATACATCATTAACCTTAAAGGCAAGAGTCTTAATTGTATCAACATCCTCCTGTGTAGCAAAGCCGCAGGAAATTGCGTGATAGCCGTTGATTAAAGGGTCGCCGAGCTCGTCGTCCTTATATGAGAATTCAATTGAAGGGCATACAAAATCCATACCCTCCTCAAGACCCAATCTCTTGCAGATGGAGCCTGCAGCTCTGTTACGGATAATAACCTCAAGCGGTACGATGGTAACCTTCTTAACTGCTGTTTCTCTGTCTGAAAGCTCTTCAACAAAGTGTGTCGGAACACCGTGCTTTTCAAGAATTTGCATAAGATAGTTGCTCATCTTATTGTTAACAACGCCCTTGCCTACAATCGTGCCCTTTTTCTCACCGTTAAAGGCAGTAGCGTCGTCCTTGTAGTCAACAATAACAATGCCTTCATCCTCTGTTGCCCAAACCTTCTTAGCCTTGCCCTCATAAAGTTGTTCTGTCTTTGTCATAGCTTCTTCTCCTTTAAACTCTTATATGTTTTTATTTCTTATATGCTGCTTTAATTCGCTCAATAGCTTCAACTGTTTTTTCAGCACTGCCAAACGCTGTTAATCTGAAATAGCCTTCACCTGCAGGACCGAAGCCCGAACCCGGTGTGCCTACAACCTGGCACCTTTCAAGCAGCTCGTCAAAGAATTCCCAGCTTGTGTAGCCCTCAGGTACTCTAAGCCATACATAAGGTGAATTAACTCCGCCGTAACATTCAAAGCCTGCGTCCTTTAAGCCGTCAAAGATAACTCTTGCATTCTTTTGATAGTAAGCAAGCGTTTCTTTGATTTGCTTTTTGCCTTCCTCAGAATAAATTGCCTCTGCTGCTCTCTGCGTAATGTATGACACGCCGTTAAACTTTGTAGCCTGTCTTCTTGCCCATAGCGGATTTAATGATGTGCCCTCAAATACAAGCTCCTTAGGCACAACGGTGTAGCCGCATCTCATACCTGTAAAGCCTGCGGTTTTTGAGAATGAGCGAAGCTCAATAGCGCATTTCTTTGCACCCTCTATTTCATAAATTGACTTAGGAATATCGTCCTCTACGATGAAGCTCTCATAAGCAGAGTCGAATAAAATCAAGGATTTATGCTCAAGAGCATAGTTTACCCATTTTGTAAGCTGCTCTCTGTTTGCAACCATACCCGTAGGGTTGTTGGGGAAGCAGAGATAAATCACATCGGGTACCTCTGTCGGCAGGTCGGGTGTAAAGTTGTTTTCAGCCGTGCAGGGCATATAAATAATGTTTGACCACAGCCCGTCCTCTGTCTTGTCACCGCTTCTGCCCGACATAACATTTGTGTCGATATATACAGGATAAACAGGGTCGCAGATAGCAACCTTGTTATCTACCGAAAAGATGTCGCCGATATTTCCGCAGTCGCTCTTTGCACCGTCGGAAAGAAAGATTTCGTCCTTTGCTATATCAATGCCTCTGTCGGCATAGTCGTTTTTACGGATAGCCTCAAGAATAAAATCGTAGCCGTACTCGGGCGGATATCCTCTAAATGTTTCCTCGTTTGCCATTTCGTCAACAGCCTTGTGCATTGCCTCGATAACAGCAGGTGCAAGCGGCTTTGTTACATCTCCGATGGACAGACGGATAACATCCTTTTCGGGATGTGCAGCCTGATATTCTCTTTGCTTTTTAGCAACTGTGGAAAACAGATAGCTTGCTTCCATCTTTAGAAAATTGTCGTTAATCTTCATATGTTTAAACCTCCAAATAATTTATAAATCTATCTCACCGCTGAAAACATATTCAGCAGGTCCTGTCATAATTACACTGTCCTTTTCGTCACCGCTCCAGTGTATCTTCAAATCTCCGCCGATAAGATGCACGGTTACATCATTATCAACATATCCGTTGAGTATTGCCGCAACAACCGTAGCGCAGGTGCCTGTTCCGCAGGCAAGCGTTTCGCCCGTTCCTCTTTCCCAAACACGCATCTCGATATTATTACGGTCAATTACCTTTGCAAATTCTGCATTAACCCTTTTAGGAAAAATGCTGTTGCTTTCAAACAGCGGGCCGAAATGCTCAAGCTCAAATTCCTTCGGCGATTTGTCAATAAACATAACTGCGTGGGGATTTCCCATAGAAACGCAGGTCATATTAAATTCCCATCCGTCAACGGTTATGTTTTCGCTGATTACCTTTTCACTGTCGCTTATTACGGGAATATCGACGGCGTTAAGTATAGGGGCACCCATATCAACCCTTACCCATTTTACGACATTGTTTTCGAGAGTAAGTGTGATATACTTTACCTTCCCCATGGATTCTATTGAAAAATCAGTGCTTTTAACATAGCCCTTGTCGTAAACATATCTTGCAACGCACCTTATTGCATTACCGCACATTTCTGCCCTTGTGCCGTCGGCATTGTACATAACCATCTCAAAATCGGCAGTGGTTCCTTTTTTGATAAGAATCAGTCCGTCACCGCCTATGCCGAAATGACGGTCCGAAAGCTTTATTGCAGCAGCGCTTTCGTCCTTAACTGTTTCTTCAAAGCAGTCAATGTATATATAGTCGTTGCCGCAGCCGTGCATTTTTGTAAATTTCATATAATCACCTAACTATTGTATTTATTAGGAATTGCCGTTTTAGCTGTATTCCGATATTATATCCCTTGCAAGCTCTGCCATTTTTTTACATTGCCTCATGCTTTCGCTCTGTAAAAACTTATGCGCCTGCATTTCGCTCATTTCATTAACTCTCATAAGTATGGTTTTTGCGGCGGATATGTAATCCGCATCCTCAAGACTTCTGTTTGTGAAGGATGCCTCCGAGGACGCAAGCACGGACACCGTGTTCAAAAAATCCTCTCTGTCCAAGGGTAAGGGCAGGGAAACAAGATTTCCGAGATAATCCGTCTTTCCGCCACGGGTTAATGCTACCACATCAAAGTTGGCAGGTAATCGCTCCGCTATTGTAGCCGCACTCATATCTCTTAAAATTCCTGCGCAAACCACAACTCCGCCTCTCATATCACCGGCAAAGCCGAGAACACTTGCACCCGTCCCGCAAATGTGCGAAACATAAAGCCCTTCAGCTTCAAGGACCTGCTTAAGCTTAAATGCAGTTTCTCTTGTTGGATAAGCAACAATGATGCTTTTCATATATTATATAACTCCGCAATGATATGATATATATAAGTTACATTTAATAATACTAAAATTAAAGACATTATAACATATTATACTGTTTTGTTTCAAGAGTAATGACGCAATAATTGTTTAAATTTTTGTAACAATTTCAGAATTTGTATATTTGGTATATTTTGTAACAAAATGCACATAAAACTACAAATTTTTCACAATTCTTGTAACAAAATAGACAAATACCACTTGAAAAATAATTGTAGGGGTGTTATTATAGTGTTGTACTATGGGCGAAGTATAATTAATTCGCGGTTTTTCAAGGAGAGAGATATGTCAAAAGTTAAGGATGAATATCAGTTACCGTTATATTTATTCCACGGTGGAAAGAATTATGAGGCATACCGGTTCTTCGGTGTTCATAAAATTAGTGACGGAGCTTATGCTTTCAGAGTTTGGGCTCCAAATGCAAAAAATGTTTCCGTAGTAGGCGATTTTAACGGCTGGGACGACAGCAAGAATAACTGTGCCGTTATTTCACCGGGTATATGGGAGGCAATTATTGAGGGCGTCAATGTGTATGATTGCTATAAATATGCCATTAAAACCCATACGGGAAAAACCTTGTTAAAGGCAGACCCCTATGCAGTGCATCAGGAAACAAGACCGGGCACGGGCTCAAAGGTTTACGAGCTGTCCGATTATAAATGGACCGACGCAAAATGGCAAAAGGCAAAATCCGCTGAAAATATCTTGGATAAGCCTATCAACATCTACGAGGTGCATTTAGGCTCGTGGAAGCAGCACGAGGACGGTAATTTCTTAACCTATCGTGAAATGGCAGATGAGCTTGTTCCGTATGTAAAGGATATGGGATACACCCATATAGAGATGCTTCCCATTATGGAATATCCCTACGACGGCTCATGGGGATATCAGGTAACGGGCTATTTTGCGCCAACCTCGAGATACGGTATTCCTGAGGATTTGATGTACTTTATTGACGCTTGCCACAAGGCAGGCATAGGTGTAATTCTTGACTGGGTTCCCGCTCATTTTCCGAAGGACGCATTCGGCTTATACGAGTTTGACGGTACATATTGCTACGAGTACAGCGATATGCGCAAGGGCGAGCATAAGGAGTGGGGAACAAGAGTATTCGATTATGCTAAAAATGAGGTTAAATCATTCCTTATTTCCTCTGCAAATTATTGGATAGATAAGTTCCATTTTGACGGAATTCGTGTTGACGCCGTAGCGTCTATGCTGTATTTGGATTATTGCCGACAGGATGGCGAGTGGATACCTAACAAAAACGGAGGCCGTGAAAATTTAGAGGCTGTGGAATTTTTCCAGCAGTTAAATTCAACCATATTGACCAACCATCCGGGCACTATGATGATAGCCGAGGAGTCAACTGCTTGGCCTATGATTACAATGCCACCGAGTCAGGGCGGTCTTGGCTTCAACTTCAAATGGAATATGGGCTGGATGAACGATATGCTTCGTTACACCTCAATGGACCCGTTGTTCAGAAAAGGAAACCACAACTGCATTACCTTCAGCTTTTTCTATGCCTTCAGTGAAAACTTTATCCTGCCTATCAGCCACGATGAAATTGTTCACGGCAAGGCAAGCCTGCTCAACAAAATGCCGGGCGATTATGATATGAAGTTTGACGGTATGCGCCTCTTCCTTGCATATATGATGGCACATCCGGGCAAAAAGCTTCTGTTTATGGGCTGTGAATTCGGTCAGTTTATCGAATGGAATTATAAGCAGGGACTTGATTGGCTCTTGCTCGAATACGACAAGCATTCAAAGCTTAAGCTGTTCACACAGGAGCTTAACAGATTTTATAAAGCTCACAGCGAGCTTTGGGAAATTGATTACAGTTGGGACGGCTTCAAGTGGATTTCCTCTGAGGATAACTGTAACAGCGTAATTTCCTTTAAGAGAATGAACAAAAAGGGCGAGGAGCTTATTACTGTATTTAACTGGACTCCAAACAGCTTCAACAGCTATAAAATAGGTGTTGAGCAGGAGGGCAAATATAAAGTTGTATTTGATACCGCTCTTTCAAAATACGGCGGAGACAGGTCACGCCTTGCAGGCACATACAAATCCAAAAAAGGAGCTATGCACGGCTTTGATAATTATATTGATATCAAGCTTCACGGACTGTCAGCCATATATTTGAAAAAGGTTGAAGATAAACCAAAAAAGACAAAATAACAGGAGGACTACATAATGACACATAAAACAGACGTTGTTGCTATGCTGCTTGCCGGTGGACAGGGAAGCAGACTCGGCGTACTAACTAAAAGCATTGCAAAGCCTGCGGTTCCGTACGGCGGCAACTATCGTATTATCGACTTTCCGCTGTCAAACTGTGTAAACAGCGGTATCTATACCGTAGGTGTGCTTACCCAGTACCAGCCGCTTGTGCTTAACGACTATCTCGGCAACGGACAGCCTTGGGATTTGGACAGACTTAACGGCGGTGTTCATATTCTGTCACCGTATGAGGCAATAGGCGGTGCAGAATGGTATAAGGGCACGGCTAATGCAATTTATCAAAACATTGCCTTCATTGAGAAATATGACCCCGAATATGTTGTTGTTTTATCCGGCGACCATATCTACAAAATGAATTATGCTAAGATGATTGATTTTCATAAAAAGAATAACGCAGACTGCACCATTGCAGTATTGGAGGTTCCGTGGGAGGAGGCTTCAAGATTCGGAATTCTTGCAACGGACGAAAACGACAAGATTTACGAATTTGCCGAGAAGCCTGCCGAGCCTAAATCCAATAAGGCTTCTATGGGCGTTTATGTATTCTCCTGGGATAAGCTTAAAAAGTATCTCACCGAGGACGAGGCTGACCCTAACTCAGCAAACGACTTCGGTAAGAATATTATTCCTAATATGCTTAATGACGGTCAGAGAATGTTTGCTTTCCCGTTTAAGGGCTACTGGAAGGATGTAGGCACAATTGATTCTCTGTGGGAGGCAAATCTCGATATTATTAATCCTAATGTTGACCTTGATTTGTCTGATAAGGCGTGGAGAATATACAGCAGAAATCCTGTTGCTCCTCCGCACTATGTCGGCGAAAAGGCAGTTGTGGAGAATTCCTCGGTAAGCGAGGGCTGTGAAATTGACGGCACGGTTGATTATTCGGTAATATCGCCTAATGTAATTATCGAGGAGGGCGCCGAGGTTAAATATTCGGTTCTTATGCCGGGTGCCGTGGTTAAGAAAAACGCAAAGGTATATTATTCGATTATTGCCGAAAATGCAGTTATAGAAGAAGATGCACAAATAGGCGAAGTTCCTGAAAATCTGGAAAATTCAGAGGACTGGGGCGTTGCCGTGGTAGGCTCTAACGCAAGAATTACACGGGGCAAAAAAATTGCTCCCAAAGATATGATAGCATCGGGAGAGGAGGTATAATTATGAACGGAAAAAATGTACTTGGAATGATTTTCGCAAACATACACGAAGAATCGCTCCCGGCTTTAACCGAGCTTAGAACAATGGGCTCCGTACCATTTTGTGCAAGATACCGTCTTATCGACTTCCCGTTGTCAAATATGGTTGAAAGCTCAATTTCAAAAATTGGCGTTGTAACAAATTCCAATTTCTTTTCCCTTATGGACCATGTAGGAACAGGTAAGCCATGGGATTTAAGCAGAAAGACCGACGGCTTGTTCCTGCTTCCGCCGTATTCAAACAATACTGTTACCATCTGGGGAAACCGTATCGACGCAATATACGGAAATATAGGCTTTTTGGAGCAGTCAACACAGGAATATGTCCTTATGTCAGATTGCTATAATGTTTTAAATCTTGACTTAAATAAGGTTTTCGATTTCCACGAGAAAAACGAAGCCGATATAACTATTGTTGCAGTTAAGGCAAAGGTTCCCGCAAACTTCAATTCGGTATTATTATTTGACGAGGTTGATGAAGACGGAAAAATCAAAAATGCCGTTGTTGACCCTAAAAAAGAAGAGGGCTTCTATTCCATAAATATAATACTTATGAAAAAATATCTGCTTGAAACTCTCATTACGGCTGCACATTCAAAGAATGAGGTATCCTTCCAAAAGAGCATCATTATGGAGAGCATAAAGAATAAAAGGGTTTATGCCTATGATGCAACTGAGGATTTCCTCGGAACAATTGACAGCCTGCAGAGCTATTATGATATTTCCATGAGTATTCTGGAAAAGGATGCAAAGCGTAAGCTCTTTAATCCGGCAAGACCTATTTACACAAAGGAACGCGACGATATGCCAACCCTTTACGGCAAGGACGCAAAGGTTAAAAATTCGCTTGTTGCCGACGGCTGTGAAATAAAAGGTACGGTTGAAAACTGTATTTTGTTCAAGGGCGTAAAGGTTGAAGAGGATGCTGTAATTAAAAATTCAATTTTGATGCAGGATACCGTTATCGGACACGATGCAAAAATCAATTGCATTATTGCCGATAAAAATTGTAATATTAAGCCGGGTATCGAGCTTTCCGGCGCAAGGAATTATCCTGTAAGCTTGGCAAAAGATACAAGAATTTAGGAGATAAAATATGAAGGTTTTATATGTTGCTTCCGAAGCATTACCGTTTATGGCTTCGGGCGGACTCGGAGATGTTGCAGGCTCACTTCCCGTTGCTTTGCGCAAACGCTTAATAGGATGCAGAGTGGTTATGCCTCTCTATGATTCAATTAAGCAGGAATATAAGGACAAGATGAAATTTATCACATCTATCTCCGTTCCTGTTTCGTGGCGCAGACAGTATTGCGGAATTTTTGAGGCAAAGCATAACGGTGTTATCTATTATTTCCTTGATAACCAATACTATTTTAAGCGTGACGGCATCTACGGTCACTACGACGACGCCGAAAGATTTGCTTTCTTTGCAAGAGCCGTTTTGGAAATCATTCCGCATATCGACTGGAAGCCGGATATCATCCATTGCAACGACTGGCAGTCTGCGCTGACTCCGCTTTATTATAGCTGCTATTATGCAAATCAAATGGGATATGAAAATATCAAAACGGTGTTTACAATTCATAATATTCAATATCAGGGCAAATACGGCGATGAGCTTCTAAACGATGTTTTAGGCATCGCTCCCGAGCATAATAACCTGATTTTGTATGACGGACTTGTAAACTTTATGAAGGCGGGTATCGAATGTGCAAATAAGGTCACAACCGTATCCCCAACCTACGCAAAGGAAATTCTTGACCCGTGGTTCTCGCACGGCTTGGACCCGATTCTCAATCAGCGTTCGTGGAAGCTTTGCGGCATATTGAACGGTATTGATGTAGAAAACTACAACCCCGAAACCGACCCTAATATTTACCAAAACTATAATGCTGATAATTATAAGGATGCAAAGCTTGCAAACAAGCGTGCCTTACAGGAGCAGATGGGTATGGCTGTGCGTGACGATGTTCCGCTAATCGGCATCGTTTCAAGGCTTGTAGGACACAAGGGCTTCGATCTTATAAAGGCAGTTATGGAAAAGAGCCTGTGGGAGAGGGATGTTCAGTATGTTGTTCTCGGATCGGGCGAATGGCAGTATGAAAGCTTTTTCAGAGAGCTGCACAACAAGTATCCCGATAAGGTTGGCGTAACCATCGGCTTTATCCCCGATCTTGCACGAAAGATTTATGCAGGCGCAGACCTGTTTTTGATGCCGAGCAAGAGCGAGCCATGCGGACTTTCACAAATGGTTGCCTTGAGATACGGCACAATTCCTATTGTTAGGGAAACAGGAGGCTTGAAGGACTCAATAACCGACAGCGGCGACGGCGAGGGTAACGGCTTTACCTTCAAAACCTACGACGCTTACGATATGCTTGGAGCAATTTATCGCGGTGTTGACGCCTATTACAGCAGGGATTATTGGCAAACTCTTGTTAAAAGAGCGTTAGAGTGCGATATGTCCTGGGGCAAGAGCGCAAATGAGTACATAAGAATGTACAAATCACTTTTAAAGGGATAACATTTTAATACAATAGTAAAGTCCTCGGTCATTGTGACCGAGGACTCAGACTGTCGATAAAGTGGTCTGAACCATGCCAAAATAAAATCAAATAAACCTATTATGCCTCCCTTGTCAAAGGGTGAGGGTCTCCGGCGGAGACCTCTGCACGAATGTGCAGAAGCACCGACCGAGCCGGCA
>JBJEPH010000103.1:0-1756 GCA_051881135.1 Eubacterium sp. | reverse complement strand
AAAATATTCGGCATTATACAGATGACGGATTTTCCGGTGGGAATTTTGAACGCCCCGATTGGAAACGGTTGGTGTCGGATATTCAAGCCGGCAAGGTCGGAACAGTTATTGTAAAGGATATGAGCCGTGTCGGCAGAGATTATTTGCAGACAGGCTTTTATACAGAAGTACTGTTCAAGCAGCAAGGAGTACGGTTTATTGCTGTATCTAACGGAGTTGATTCAACAGATGCGTCAAGCAGTGAATTTGCTCCGTTCTTAAATATTATGAACGAGTGGTATTTAAGAGATTGCAGCCGTAAGCTGAAAGCAGCATACCGAACCAAAGGAAATTCCGGAAAGCATACAACAAGCCATCCACCGTATGGATATAAAAAATCTCCCGAAGATAAAAATCAATGGATAGTTGATGAAGAATCCGCAAAGGTTGTTAAACGCATTTTCAGTTTATGTATCGAGGGTTATGGCTGCGGACAAATTGCAAAAATCTTGATGAAAGATAAGGTTGAAACCCCGTCATATTATTGGGGCAAGCAAGGCATCGGTGCTTGGCAGTCAAAATATGATGCAAACCGACCTTATGATTGGACTACCGATTCTGTTGCACGAATACTTGAAAGAATTGAATATCTCGGACATACAGTGAATTTTAAAACATTCAGACAAGATTATAAAAACAATAAAATGCAGCATAATCCCAAAGAGAATTGGAAGATTTTCGAGAACACACACGAAGCAATTATTGATAAGGAAACTTGGGAGCTTGCTCAGAAACTTAGAGGAACGCCGAGAAAGCACGACTATCAAATCGGTGCAAATCCATTGACAGGACTTTTGTTCTGTGCTGATTGCGGTGCAAAGCTCTATAACGATTCCCAAAGGGCTTATGCGCAAAAACACGGATATAAACCCGATCCGTTGACAGGCTATTACGGAAGCGACCATTATGAGTGTAAAAACTACAAACTTGCATCTGTTCGTGAAACTGCAATATGCACCAGTCATCGTGTTAATACAAATGCTTTGATAAAACTGCTGTTGGAAACAATAAAACTTGTAAGTGAATATGCTATAACCAACAAAAAGGAATTTGCAGAAAAGGTCAGAGCCGCTTCACTTTCACAGCATAACCAAAATGTTAAGGAACAAAAGAAACAGCTTGCAAAGAGTGAAAAAAGGTACGGAGAGTTGGACGAGCTTATAAAAAAGCTCTACGAATCCTATGCAACGGGTAAATTATCCGAGAAGCGTTTTGAACTTCTTTCAGCCGGATATGAGCAGGAGCAGGAAAACCTTGCAAATGAAATATACGAGTTAAAGCAGAGCCTTGAAACCTATGAGGAAGAAACCGACAATGTAAATCAGTTTTTAGAGCTTGCGAAAAAATATACCGATTTTACGGTATTAACAACACCAATGCTCAATGAGTTTATTGACAAAATTGTTGTTCACGCACCTTATAGAGATGAGGTTGACAGATTTCAGCAGATTGATATTTACTTTAACTTTATAGGACAGTTTGAGCTACCAAAGGCAGAGCCTACACCTGAAGAACTTGCGGAAATGGAAAAATTACGACAACGGAGATTGCGTAACAAACTTTATACCCGTAGATACAGGGAAAAGAAAAAGGCTGAAAAACTTGCCGCACAAAAGGCATCGGAAGAACAGCGGGCAAAAGAACAGGAACAAAAAACAGTCTGATGAAAAATCAGCATAATATTGATAAGCTACGGCGGTTTGCTATTACGGCAGAC
>JBJEPH010000102.1:0-6774 GCA_051881135.1 Eubacterium sp. | reverse complement strand
CTGTGGAATATCGGCTGTACAATGAGGACATTTTACAGCGTCAATGGAGATTTCACTTTTGCAAAACGGGCAAATCTTTGTTGTAGGAGCAGGCTCCTCGTGGTTATCCTTTTTTGCAAGCTTTTCTGCTGCTGAGGTAATCTTGTTAACACCCTTAACAATTATGAAGATGATGAACGCCATAATCAAAAAGTTGATAACGGCAGAAATAAATGCGCCGTAATCTATGTAGTTCTCACCCACAAGATGAATTTTACCCTGAACCTCTGCACCGCCGATGCAGTTGATAAGCGGATTTATGATATTGTCCGTCAGGGATGTAACAATGGTGCTGAAGGCACCGCCTATGATAACACCTACGGCAAGGTCAAGAACATTACCCTTAGCGATAAAATTCTTGAATTCGGAAAAAAACTTTTTCATTTTTATTCTCCTTTTATCTTATTTTAGCCTTATGTTAGCATAGTTTGTCCGAAAAATCAATCAATTCCTTCAAAATTAAAGGAAGGTATGTATTTTTTGTCGGCTGATGTCAGCTCCTGTATAAATAATTTATCAAAATTTTTGGACAGTGCATAATTGACCACCTTTTCGTATTCTCTCTGCGTCAGAGTTCGGTTTATTTCGCCGTATTTCTCCAAGCTTGAGCAGGGAACATATTGAGCCATAAGCGACAGATAGGTGTCGCTGAAATTTTCTGCGAGATAATCGATTATTTCCTTTGAGGAATTTGTATTTGACGGAAGAATAAGGTGGCGTATAATCATACCCCTTTGCATAATACCGTCTTCGTTAAAGCTGTCCTCGGGCAATTGCCTGCGCATTTCATCAAGTGCCTGCATAGCAATCTCGGGATAGTTTTTTGCCATAGAATATCTTTCTGCCTTGTCGCCTCTGATATATTTAAAATCGGGCAGATAGATGTCTATTAAGCCGTCAAGCATTTTGAGCGTTTTTGTATCCTCATATCCCGAGCTGTTATAAACTATGGGAACAGGGGATTTCCATTTTGTCAGCACCTGCGCAAGCCTTTGTGCATAATGGGTGGGATTAACCAAATTTATGTTGTTTGCACCCTGTTCTATCAGATTTTCAAATAGCTCTATCAGCCTGTCGTCGCTTATTTCTCTGCCCTTGTTTTCGTGGCTGATTTCATAGTTTTGGCAAAATACACAGCGCAGATTACATCCACTGAAAAACACCGTTCCGCTTCCGTTTTTACCGCTTATGCAGGGCTCCTCCCAAAAATGCAAAGCGCTTCGGCAAACACGAAAAGCACTCGGACTTTTGCAAAAGCCAAGTGCAGTTTCTCTGTCGATATTGCATTTTCTCGGACAAGAATTACAAATCATAGCAATGCCTTATAAATATCGCCCTTTTTGAATTTGGTTGTGTTGGCTATTTCCTTTGACGCCTGATTAACGCTCATTCCGTCATCAATCAGCGCCCTTGCCATATCCACAGCCCTTTCAAAGCTTATTTCCTCGTTGTCGTCCTGTTTGCCTGCTATAATCAAAACAAATTCGCCCTTTGGCTTATTGCTTTCGTCATACATTTCGCAGGCTTGCTTTAAGGTTGTTCTTATAACCGATTCGTGAATTTTTGTTATCTCTTTAACCAAGGCAATTTCTCTGTCGCCAAAGTATTTATACATATCGTTAAGCGTGGCAATCAGCTTATGCGGCGCCTCATAAAAAATCATCGTGCGCCTTTCGTTTATAAGCTCCTCAAGATGCTCTTTTCTGCTTTTTTTGCTAACCGACAAAAAGCCCTCAAAGGTAAATCGTCCGCTGCTCATACCCGAGATAGCAAGTGCCGTTGCAAATGCCGTAGGTCCCGGCACTGCTTCAACCGCAACCCCTGCCTCGTGGCATTTTTTAACCAAGTCCTCGCCGGGATCGGATATCGCAGGCATACCTGCATCGGTGCATAACGCACAGCTTTCGCCGTTTAACAGCCTTGATAAAATAATATCTCCCCGAGTGCCCTTGTTATGCTCAAAGTAGCTGACCATCTCTTTTTTTATACCGAAATGGTTAAGCAGCTTCAGTGTTACCCTCGTGTCCTCGGCGGCTATAAAATCTGCCCTTTCAAGCGTTTCAACTGCTCTGGGAGAAAGGTCACCCAAATTGCCGATGGGTGTTCCCAAAACATATAATTTTCCGTTCATTATCTAACCTTATCCTCGTATCCCTCGGCATATGAGCCGTAAATATCTATCATTTCCTTTGTAAATTTACTGTCGCTTCCCTTGATTACAAGCTCGCTTTCAACTCTCAAAAACGGCTTTGCGCCCTTTTTCCCCTCAACTAAAAACAAAAACGGCTCCTGTCCTGCTTTGTCAACAACAAATCTTAAGCGTTTAGGCTCAAGCTTATATTTCCGCATTATCGCAAGCGCGTCAACCAATCTTTCGGGACGGTGACACATACAAAATCTGCCCATATAGCACAGCAGATAGCTTGCCGCCCTTACTGCGTCCTCTATGTTACAGCAAACCTCGTGTCTCGCAATTCTTGCGCTCTCGCTCATAGATTCTATGCCTGTGTTGACAGGCTTGTATGGCGGATTCATAGTAATCAGCGTAAAGCATTCGGCAGGGAATTCACTGTTAATTTCCCTCAAATCGCAAAGATGGGGTGTTAGCCTGTTGCCCAAATTGTTTATTTCTATCGAAGCCTTAACCTGCTCGACAGCATTTTCCTGAATGTCAAGACAATGTATGCCGTCCTGCCCTTCGTCACGAAGCCAAAGCATAGGAATTATGCCGCAGCCCGTTCCCATATCAAGCGCCCTGTCCTTGTATTTAGGCTTTGCAAAATCCGACAGCAAAACCGCGTCCGTGCCGAAGGTGTGCGCCTCGCTTACGGCAATTTTAATATTGTCCGACAGTCTTTCAAATTTATATTCCATATGGGTATTATATTATAAAAGCAGATAATATGCAATATTTAAGTGCAACTGACAAAGCATAAGCGACGGCTTTTTTAAAAAGCCGCCGCGTATTATTAATTATTTGCATTTGATAGATTTAACATTGCTCCAAGAGCCGTAATACTTTGTGTTGTTAACAATTTTGTATGCACGCACTCGAACATAATATTTTCTGCCCTTAGTAAAGTTTTTGCCGGTGTAGCTTGTTTTGCTAATGCCGGACACGGTTTTGGTTGCAATAACATTGGAACAGCTTTTGTTTTTGCAAAACTGTACCTGATATCCCGAGCCTCTTGAAAGCTTTTTCCATTTTACAGTAATTTGATGCTTTGAATTCGTGGAGGGAGTTAGTATAGTGGGCTTTGATGGCTTTGTGCAGGTGGTGATTGCAGTCCAGCCGGAATAGTATCTCTTACCGCTTATGTCCTTATATGCTCTTACTCTAATTGAATACGAGGTTGCTGATTTGAGGTCGGAGATTGTATAGTAATTATTAGATGTATTCTTAAGTGTTTTGTATGTGCCGTTTACCTTGCGTTGCACTTGATATCCGCTGACCGAGGCAATCTTATTCCAAGTCATTTTAAGGCTTGTTGTTCCGCGTGATGAAACTTTAAGATTTGATGGCTTTGAAATTGAGGGACTGTACGAGATAGTGATATTATAATAATCAATACCGACATTATATTCACCATACAGAATATAATAATAGGTTCCTGCCTTTAATGGTTGACTAAAAGAATAAGAATAAATACCTATTGCTGAGTTGTATTTAATATCACTCAAATTATATGTTTCACTCTCGTCAGCCGAAACGGAAACAAAATTACTATTGACTATATCATAGTTATAATATATTGCTTTTTGAGTTTCTGTTGTTAGTTTTATCGTTATTTTGCCAGTGTATGGAACATAGAATTTATATGCATTATAATAATTTCCATCATTATCCCTATAATCGCTTGTTGAGAGAATATTTGTATATTCTACTCCAAATTGTACATTTTGGGCATAATCCGACCAGCCACCGGCTTGGACGGTTATTGAAAAGCCAGTCAATGCGGAAAAAAGCATTATTATAGACATTAAAACTGATAATGTTTTTTTCATAATATAATCTCCTTTTTTATAATTTAAAAATATTATACTGCAAAATGCAGTATATGTCAATACAACAATTTGCAGTAGCATATAATATATACGGTGATTATATGTTTCAGAGAATAAGGGACTTGCGTGAAGATGCAGATTTAACGCAAAAGCAAATGGCACAAATTCTCAACTGCTCACAGCAGGTCTATTCAAATTACGAATTAGGTCAGCGGGATATTCCCACAGCTATATTGATTGCGTTATCCAAATTTCATAAAGTTTCAACAGATTACATTTTAGGATTATCCGATAAAAAATGAAAAGAAGAATGTTTGAAATTAAACATTCTTCTTTATTTTTATTTTTGTGTAATTTTTTTGTCGTGTATTTTGCGCGCGATATATACGGCAGGGGTATCAAGCAGGGAGGTCACAACATAAATCAGGTAGCCTGATACTATGATTGAAACAAGCGTTTTTGCGTTGTAAACGCCCCAGAATGCCAACAGGTTGAACAAAACAGTGTTGATGATTTGGCTGATAAGGGTTGAGCCGTTGTTTCTAAGCCACAGAAAACGGCGCTTGTCGCCGAATTTCTTTTCCGTAAACGCCCACCATTTATGATAAAGCCAAACGTCAAAAAGCTGGCTGATTGCATAAACAATAAGCGATGAGGCAATCATTCTCGGTGAGTTAGAAAAAACCTCTTTAATAGCAGGGCTGATAAAGTCGTTTGCGCTCGGAACGTAAAGTAACCAGCTTTGGCTTAAAACAAGGAAGAATACGGAGGAAAAGATGCCAAGCCAAACAGCCTTGTTAGCCTCCTTTTTGCCCTCACATTCCGACAAAATGTCGGTGCAAAGAAAGGTAACGGCAAAAAGCACATTTCCCAGTGTTTGCTCCATACCGAAGGCATTTACAAGGATAAGCACCTCGATATTTGCAAGAATTGTTGCAATGGCAGAAACGGCGAAAAGACCTATTTTGCCGAACAGCCTGTAACCCAGTATGGCACCTCCGAAAATAAACACAACGGATGCCGCAAGTAATAATTCGTTAACCATATTTTTTCTCCTTTTCAAAAAATATATTAACTATTGATTGACAGAGAAAAATAAAAGGCGCACCATTAGGGTGCGCAAAAATAACATCTTGTCAGTCCCTAGTTTTGATTTTGCATTACCTATTGGAAATGCACGGCAGGATGGTTTCGAACTGCCACAGATATAATACCATAAATTATGGAAATGTCAATATAAAAGTAAAGAAAAAACTCACTTCATTGAAGTGAGCTTTAATCAATTATAATGCAGCCTTTGCAGCCTCTGTGAGTACTGTGAAAGCAGCAGGGTCTGAAATAGCAATTTCTGAAAGCATCTTTCTGTTGAGATCGATGCCTGCCTTTTTAAGACCGTTCATAAATGTTGAGTAGTTCATGCCGTTCATCTTGCAGGCAGCTGAAATACGAGTAATCCAAATTCTTCTGAAATCTCTCTTCTTTTGCTTTCTGCCGATATATGCATATTGACCGCTCTTCATTACAGCCTGCTTTGCTGTCTTAAACAGAGCGTGCTTTGAACCGTAGTAGCCCTTTGCAGCCTTTAATACTTTCTTTCTTCTTTTACGAGTCGCCATAGCGCCTTTAATTCTTGCCATTGTTAATTACCTCCGTAAGTGTTCTTTCGTTCTTCTTATTTGTAAGGAACAAGTCTCTTGCATTGCTTCTGGTTTGTAACGTCTGCAACAGTTTGCTTGCGAAGATTTCTCTTACGCTTTGTTGACTTCTTTGTAAGAATGTGAGATGTGTAAGCGTGAGCTCTCTTAACCTTGCCGCTCTTTGTTGTCTTGAAACGCTTTTTAGCGCCGCTGTGTGTCTTAATTTTTGGCATAATTTATTCCTCCGTTAAAATTAATTACTTTGTTTTAGGGGACATAAACATAAGAATTTGGCGTCCCTCTAACTTTGGTTTTTTATCAATAACTGCTTCCTCAGCCAATTCGTCGGCAAATCTTTGCATATTAGTTTGAGCAAGCTCAGGTCTTGCCATTTCACGACCGCGAAGACGGATGGAAACCTTAACCTTGTCGCCCTTTGCCAAAAACTTCTTTGCCTGATTTACCTTTGTGTTGAAATCGCCGATGTCAATATTAAGTGAAAGTCTGATTTCTTTAGTTTCAACTGTTTTTTGCTTCTTGCGATTTTCCTTTTCACGCTTTGTCTGCTCATAACGATATTTTGAGTAGTCCATAATCTTTGCAACAGGCGGTTTAGCCTGCGGAGCAATTTTAACAAGGTCAACGCCTTTAGCGTCGGCTAATTGCTGAGCTTCCTTTGCGCTCATAATACCTAACTGCTCGCCTGTGTCGGAAATAACTCTCAATTCCTTATCTCTTATTTCGCCGTTAAGCTGTGGAGCATCCTTGCCGATAAAAAACACCTCTTTAAAAAATAAAATAAGCACAAACGCAAAACGCCTGTACTCCAATAAATCCATTAAGAAATATTGCCCTTTTTACTGTTCGCTGAAGGGGAGAGAATAGACACTCTGCTTTGTTGTGCAAATATAATACCATAACAGCCTTAAGTTGTCAACACTTTTTTTAAAACATACAGGGGAGCGCTTGCTCCCCTGCTGTAATCCTTTTATAATCCTGCCTTTTCGGCAATATATTTTCTTGCCTTAACGGCATATTCAAACGGATTTGCTTTTGCAGGGTCCTGCTCTGCTTCAACAACAACCCAGCCCTC
>JBJEPH010000101.1:0-26088 GCA_051881135.1 Eubacterium sp. | reverse complement strand
CTCAACACTTTTTTATTTTTGATTTCTCGGTGTCACATCATTGACAAATGAACAATATAGCCTTTTGGAAAAATTTATAAAACAGATTATATTTAAGAATATAGATATTATTAACTTTTGTATAATTAATTACATTTAGTATTGATAAATATAAATACAGGTGCTATAATGTCGGTTGTAGAATTGTAATATTTTCAAGGAGACAGTAATGAAAAGAAGTAAATATGTTGAATTAGTTGCAGATCAGGCTAATGTTTCATATGGCGACGCAAAAAAGCGTATGGATTACGCTAAAGAGAAATACGGAATACCATATAAAAGCTTCTATATAAAAAAGTTGTATTACCAAAATGAAATACGACTTGAAAAAATGTCCGATATAAAAAAGCGCAACAAGGAAATGCGCCAGGAATATATCGAAAAAATTATGGAGGCATCTTCTCTAACTAAAGAAGATATTAATGCAAAATGCGCTTATTACAAGCAGGCTACCGGATATGGCTTGTCGGCTGCTCAGTTTTATAACTTCAAAATTTACGAGATGAACGATGAGGAAGCCATCGAGCTTGCAACAAATTTACGAGACAGAAAGATTTTACTTGCCCGAATAAAGCCCGAAGCAAGAAGAATTTATGCGCAGGGCGAATCCTTTGACGGCATAAAAAACGAATTACAGCAGGCTAAGGATTTGATCGGTAAAACTCTCAGCTATGTAACCAAAGAGCAAATAATCGAAAAAATAAACGATGCAAAATGCGATATCTCTAATATGAGCGAGCAAGAGCTTAACGATTTGATTATAGATATCGAATTTATGAAGATTGTCTTTGACTATACATATATCGAATACTTTATGTTTGGCTTTAAGGACAAGAGCCTTGAGCAAAGAGTTGAGTTTTTAACCATTACGGAAAAGAGAAAATATGCAGAAAGGGTTTGCGACCCCTTTATAAGCGATACACTCGATTCAAAATGGCTAACCTATAATGAGCTTAAGGATTTCTTCAAGCGTGAGGCTATATTGGTTGAAGGCAAAAAGGATTATCGTGCCTTTGAAAAGCTATGCAAGGAGCACGGCAAATGCATTGCAAAGCCGTTAACAGAGCTTAAGGGCGAGGGCATAAAGATTTTTGATTTCACGGCTGACAAGAGCATCAGCTATAAAAAAGCATTTAAAGAGCTTATCGGCGAAGATGAGGCTTATATTGTTGAAGAGCTTATAAAGCAGGACGAGGACTTCGGTGCATTTAATCCGGATTCCGTTAACACTGTCAGAATTATCACTTTTTTAGACGGCGATGATAAGGTACACTGCAAATGGACATTTATAAGAGTCGGAAGAAAGGGCTCCCATGTTGATAACGCAGGTGCAGGCGGTGTATTTGCCGCTATTGATACTCAAACAGGCATCATATGCACAAACGCGTTTGACGAAAACGGATTGGAATACGAGGAGCATCCCGACACGGGAATTAAATTTGCAGGCTTTCAAATTCCAAAATGGAATGAATTGCTTGAAAAATGTGAAAGCCTTGCAAGAGGGCTTGAAAAGGTTCGTTATATAGGATGGGATTTCACATATACAACCGACAAAGAATGGGTTTTGGTTGAAGCAAACATCCAGCCCGGATGCAGAGCTATTCAATCTGCTACCGGCAAGGGCATACGCAGAGAATTTTTAAATCTTTTCGGCGGCGGCGAAGATGTTGCTCCTAAAAAGGATATACATGTTATGTCAGTATCTCAAAAGGCAGATATCTCCTACGAGGAGGCCTTGGAGATGATGGACGATGTAAAGGAAAGACACGGCATTCCGTATCACTATTATGATATCAAAAATCTGCATCTTGCAAACGATATCAGAATGATAAAATATGCCGAAAGCTATCAAAGAATTCAGGACAGAACCGAGGAGCATTATCAAAACATTTTTGATAACAGCGGTATGACAAGGGAGCAGGTCGATGAGCTTATCGACAGAATTCGCATTGTGTGCAATTACCGCGCGTCTGCCGAAATTGTTGATGTATTCAAGCTGTACGAATTAAGCGAGCGAGAGGCCTTTGAATTTGCAAACAAGCTAAAGCGCAGAAATAAGCTGTCCCGCATCATAAAATCTAAGATTAAAAAAATCGACAAAAACGAGCTTACATACGCCGATATTGAGGATAATGTCGAAAAGCTCAGAGCCATCATTAAGCAAACCATTCCCGAATCGGTTATTGAGAACATAAAGGAGCCTGTATTTGAGGCTATGTCGGACAGAGAATTCGGCGATGAGGAGCTTTTGGATTTAATTGTCGATATCAACCTTACAAAGAGAATATTAGAGTTTAATACTGCAGAATATCTTACCTACCATTTTGAAAACAAAACTATTGAGGAAAGGCATAAGTTTATCGCCAACCCTGAAAGATTGTATTGGACAAAAATGGTAAACGACCTTAAAACAAGCGAAACGCTTGATGACAAATATCAATCGTATTTGCGTTTTAAGGACAAGTATAAGCGAAATGTTCTTTTAATGGAAACCGACGACTGCTTTGACGAATTTGCGCAGTTTTGCAAAACAACACCCGTATTTGTTAAAAAGCCTCTTACCGAATCTCAGGGCAAGGGCGTTGGACTTGTTAAGACCGATGAAAGCACCGATTTAAAGGAGCTGTTCAGAGAATTAAGAGAAGACTCCGACAGAATGGTATTGGAGGCTGTTATCGAGCAGTCCGAAATAACAGGTGCATTTAACAAGGATTCCGTAAATACGGTACGAATTATCACCTTCAACTGCAACGGAGAGGTTCGCCTTATGTGGTCCTTCTTCAGAACTGGCAGAAAGGGCTCATTTGTTGACAATGCAGGCTCGGGCGGCGTTTTTGCAGGTGTTGATGTAAACACGGGTATTCTCGAATCCGACGGCGGCGACGAGCTTGGAATAAAATTCCTGTGCCATCCTGAAAGCGGTATAAAATATAAGGGCTTTCAGCTTCCCGATTGGGACAAGGCTGTTGCGCTTGCAAAGGAGCTTGCCGTTTCCATACCGTCAATGAGCTATATCGGATGGGATTTTGCTTACGATAAAAATAACGAATGGGTTATTGTTGAATATAACAGCCATCCGGAATTTGTACAGCAGGGACCTACCGACCACGGCTGCAGACAGGAATTTTTGGATACCATCGACATATACAATAAGAGCAAAAAGAAAAAGAAGAAAAAGAATAGCAAAAAGAAAAAGTCCTTATTCAGAAGGGCAATAAGAAAAGTAAAAAGGCTTATAAAATAACAATAACCGCTGTGATTATAAATTAATCACAGCGGTTAATTCTTTTAATGATTTTATTCCGTCATCATTTTTATATAGCGCTTGAAGAAGCGAACACCCTCGTCTAATTCCTTAACGGGACAACGCTCATTTGTTGAATGAGTTGTCATCAAAAGCTCCGCCTTAAAGGTAAAGGGTGCCATACGATAAATGTTATCGCAGATATCCTCATAATGATAGCTGTCCGTACCGCCCATTACAAGATACGGAACAACGATGTTTTTAGGATTTGACTGTTGGAACAGCTTAGTCATAACCTCAAATGACTTGGTATCGGTTGGTGAAATTTTGCTTGCTTCCTTGCCCTTTAAAAATTCCACCTCGATATCCTTGTTTTTAACTACCCTTCTTATATGATCTTCCGTATCCTTAATTGTTGTTCCCGGAAGCTGTCTGAAATTAACCGTAACAGACGCCGTTTGAGGCAAAACATTAGCCGCAGGACTTGCCTTAAGCATTGTGCATGCTGTTGTGGTTCTTATAAATGTTGCAGCCGGAGGGAATTTTTTTAATACGGCAAGCAATATCGGCGATAAAAATTTAAGGTTGCACAAAACAAGTCGCACGGGATACGAGGTCCTTTTGCCTATAATATTAATCATATTAACAAGGCTCGGAAGCATACGGCTTTTGAATTGGTGCTTTTCCAAATCTCTTACAACCTCCGCTATCTGTCCTGCGGCAGTATGCACGGGAGGCTGTGACGAATGTCCGCCCTTTGCTTTAACGCTTATTCTGTAATCGCTGTATCCTTTTTCCGCAACTCCTATGCCTGCAAGATATCCCTCAAGCACGCCCTTAACATTTGCATCTATAATTGCGCCGCCTTCGTCTATTGCGGAGTCCAAATGCACTCCTCTCTCCTTGAGCGTATCGGCAATAGCCTGAGCGCCGTTGCCTTCGCCGGCAACGATTTCCTCGTTGTGTCCGAAGCAGAGATAAACCGTTCTTTCCGGCACAAAGCCCTCCTCTAAAAGCGTTTCAACGGCTTCGATAACACAAATGAGATGATTTTTCATATCCAAGGCTCCTCTGCCCCAGATATATTCGCCGTCGTTAAAGCCCTCAAATGCAGGATGCTCCCAATCGTTCTCCGTGCCGTCCTCAACGGGTACGACATCCTGGTGAGAAAGCAGAGCTATCGGGTCCAAATCGGGATTTTTTCCCTGCCAGGTAAAGAGAAGTGACGCCTTGGAAATTTTTTCACGCTTCAGCGTTTTATGTGTTAAAGGAAATTCGCGCTCTAAAAAGTCATGAAATTTCTCGAACTCCGTCCAATCAACCTTACTTTCATCGGGATTTGAAACGGTTTTTATGCTGACAGCCTCACTTAAATGTCTTTGCACTCTTTCGCTGTTAACCCTTTCATCAGGCATAGGCTCTGCCACGGGAAGATTTTCTTTATAAAATGCTGCCTTAATCACGGTAATAAATATAATTACCAAAAGAGCTATTAATATAATTTTTAATGTCATTAGTCCAGCCATCCTTTCTTGAACATAAGATGTGCGCCTATCAACGACACAACAACGCCTATGGGAATTAATACGCCCGTGCCGAGAGTGCCATTAAATAGCAATATAACGGTTAATACAACAATCGGCAAAACGGAGATTTTCCAGTGCTTTGCAAGATATGATGCACACAGAGCGCCGAACAGCGCCGGTGTTACCTGCTGAAAAGCAGGAGCAAATACCGACGACGGATCGGTTATATTGTGCAGTACGGGATAAAATGCCAAAACGCAAACTGCAATTATCACGGTTGTTACAATGGATGATACGGCGATGGAAATTGTTGAAATTATTTCCCCCTTTTCCGTATTAGGCTCAACCTTGGCGTTTTCCATAGCGCTTAACGCAACGGGAAGCTTCAAATTAGTTATATTACCTGTAACAAAGCCGAGATATGTTCCTCCCGTACCCAGAAGCGGCGAATAGGTAATAACCTCTAAAACAGCCGTTGGATAAAAAACGAGCGCAACGGTTGCAAGCCCCTTGCCTATCATTTCAAGCTTTGGAGAAACTCCCAGATGACTGCAGATTAAAAACGGTACTGCAAGGAAAAGCAGAAGCGTTACAAGCATCCACATTTTTCCGTATATATGAGTTTTATTTATGTATTTATCGTTCATATTATCCTCTCCATTCTAAAAATGCAATGCTTTCAGGCAATACCTGTGCAAGCAGCATAACGAGTGCCATAGCGCCAATCATCGCAAACGGCATCGCAAAGCTTTCAAGCCATTTTAGCCTTGGCAGAGTTGAAAGCTTTTGCAAAATGAGCATCAGCACAACGGAAAATACAAGCGCACAAACGGAAAGCACTCCTGCTCCGTCGCCCGTAATATCGGCTTCGCCCTTGCCTGCTATCGCTCTTGCGACAAAGGCGGCAATAAGACCTATAAACGCGGCGGCGCTCATAACGCTTGACCATTTGCTGTTTTTGGAGGTTGCCTTACCTATACTCTTTTGAATTTTCTTAAGAAAAATCGGAATAAGAACAAGCGGCATTATCGAGCCTAAGGTCATAACCCATGCAACCGTGCCGAAAACCTCAGGGTCGGTTATGGCATTTGCTATGCCTCCGCTTAATCCGTATGCCTCAACTGCATTTGTGGCCGCCGTAACCTCATAGGATATGTTTCCGATAACCGTAAGCCTTATCCACGGCAAAACATAGCCTAAGCCGGCGGACAGGGTTAATACCGTTGCAACAATGCCTATGGCGGGCGCTATGGTAAACAGTCCCGAGGAAACTATTGTGCTTTTTATTGTGGACCTTTCTATCCCGAGCTCCTTGGCTCGTTTCACGGCTCGCACAAGGAAAAATGTTGCCTGCGCTATAACAAAAACAACAACGCATAATGCAAGCACTACCATAAATTTATCTTCTTTAAAATTCATAGCTTTTACTCCATTTATAATTTTATACATAATATATTACTATAAACCGACAGAAAAGGCAATATTATTAAATTGCATTAGTTAGAATTTTATGGTATATTTACTGTACAAAGGATAATTTTTGTAAGGGATGTATGTTATGGAAAGAAAGCTTAATTGGGCATGTATCGGTTGCGGAAACATTGCAAACGAGATGGCACAGGCTATGGCTGAGCTTGATAAGAGATTTTACTGCGTATCGGGCAGAACGCTGAAAAACGCTCAGAGCTTTGCCGAAAAATACGGAATAGACAGGGTTTACAGCGATGCCGAGCAGGTTTTCAACGACAAAAATGTTGACATAGTATATATAGCGACACCGCATAACAAGCATATCGATTATACACTGAAAGCGGCAAATGCAGGAAAGCATATAATTTGCGAAAAGGCAATAACGCTTAATTCCGGCGAGCTTGAGCAAGCCGTTGAAGCGGCTGAAAAAAATAATGTAATTCTTGCCGAGGCTATGACAATTTTTCATATGCCCGTATATAGCAGGCTCAGTGAAATAATCAGCTCGGGTAAGCTTGGCAAATTGAAGCTTGTTCAGGTTAACTTCGGAAGCTGTAAGGATTATGATATGACAAACAGATTTTTCAATATGGAGCTTGCAGGCGGCGCTATGCTTGACATAGGCGTTTATGCGCTTTCCTTTGCAAGATACTTTATGAGCCAAGCGCCCGACAATATCATATCCTCCGTTAAGCTTGCGCCCACGGGAGTTGACGAGCAGGCAGGCATTGTTTTAACAAACGCAGACGGCGAAATGGCAACCGTTACGCTTTCGCTGACCGCCAAGCTTCCTAAAAAGGCCGTTGCCTCCTTTGAAAAAGGGTATGTGGAGCTTAACAATTACAACCGTGCATATTCGGCGAAAATAACCTACAATGCTTACGGGCATAGCGAAGAAATAAGTGCAGGCGAGGGCTTGAGCGCGCTTTGCTATGAAATTACGGATATGGAAAATGCCGTAAACGGAGCAGAGAATAAAATGCATCTTGATTACACGAAGGATGTTATGGATATTATGACAAAATTGAGATACGAATGGAATATGAAATATCCCGAAGAGAAATATAATTAGAGGTGTGAGATATGCCGTTACAGATAATAAGAAACGATATAACTAAGGTCGAATGTGACGCAATAGTTAATGCCGCAAACTCAACGCTTTTAGGCGGAGGAGGTGTTGACGGCGCAATACACAAGGCCGCAGGCAAGGGACTTCTGCTTGAATGTATGAAGCTCGGCGGCTGTAAGGTAGGTCAGGCAAAAATTACAAAGGGATATAATCTGCCCTGTAAATATGTTATCCACACGGTTGGTCCTAAATGGAGGGGCGGCAACAGCAACGAGCGCGAGCTGCTTGAAGGCTGCTACAAAAGCTCGCTATCGCTTGCAAAGGAGGCGGGCTGTGACTCCGTTGCCTTTCCTCTCATTTCAAGCGGTGTTTACGGCTATCCGATAGACGATGCCTTTAAGGTTGCCGTTGACAGTGTTGCAGAGTTTTTAATGCACAATGATATGCTTGTATATATTGTTATTTACAATAAGGACGCCGTAAAGGCAGGAAGCAGGCTGTTTGTTGATATTGCGCAATACATAGACGACAACTATGTAGCCGAGCATTCTCCGCTTGACAGACGCAGAATTGATAATATGGGTGAAAGCATTTGTCTGCCTCAAACAGAGTTCTTGGAGGATGAATGTATTTGCGAATCAAAAGCAATGGCATTGCCCAAGTCATTTTCAATGCAGAAGGAGTCAATTGAGGATGCATCTGATTTAAGCGATGTTCTCGACAGAGTTCTTGACGAAAGCTTTTCGGAAATGCTTTTGCGTAAAATCGATGAAAGCGCAATGACCGACAGCGAGTGCTACAAAAAGGCTAATATAGACCGCAAGCTTTTTTCAAAAATCCGTTCAAATCCGCAGTATAAGCCGAGCAAAACAACGGCAATAGCCTTTGCCATAGCCCTTGAGCTATCGCTTGAGGAAACAAAGGAAATGCTTATGAAGGCAGGCTTTGCACTTTCTCACAGCAACAAATTCGATATAATTATTGAATACTTCATCAAGCAGGGCAATTATAATATTTTTGAAATTAACGAAGCACTCTTTGCCTTTGACCAAAATCTGCTTGGTGCATAGGATTCACAAAACAAATCATTAAAAATGTCGCTTTTAAAGCGACCAAATAACAAAACAAATCTCCTATAATGAGCTTGTAAGGTTAATAAGAAACCAAAATAAATTCATTAAAGGAGATTTTTATTATGAAAAAAACAAACAACACTACCGAATTAGTATTTATTCTTGACCGTTCGGGTTCGATGTCGGGACTCGAAAAGGACACAATCGGAGGCTTCAATTCGCTGATTGAAAAGCAGAAAAAGCAAAACGGCAAATGCTATGTTTCAACCGTACTTTTCGACCACGAAATGCTGGTTTTACACGACAGACTGAGCCTCGACGATGTTAAGCCGATGACGGACAGAGATTATGAGGTGAGAGGCTGCACGGCACTTCTTGACGCGATAGGCGGTGCAATTCATCACATCTCAAACATACACAAATATGCGCGTCCCGAGGATGTTCCCCAAAGCACAATGTTTGTAATAATAACGGACGGAATGGAAAACGCGAGCAGTAAATACACAAGCAATAAGGTTAAGGAAATGATTTCTCATAAAAAGGAGAAATACGGCTGGGAGTTTCTGTTTATCGGTGCTAATATCGACGCTGTTGAGACAGCCCAAAGCTTTGGCATTGACGAGGACAGAGCGGTAAATTACAATGCCGATGAAAAGGGCACGGGCATTGTTTACGATATCGTTGCAAACACGGTCTGCTGTATGAGAGCCTCAATGCCGATAGACGCCAATTGGAGCAAGAGCATAAACGACGATTATAATAACAGGAACAAAAAATAATACTTATTTTCACAAAGGCAGAATCGGGGCACCGTCTGCCTTTGTATTTTTTCGTACATTTTACACAAATCTTACACAGAACAAACCAAAATTTGTTTTTTGTGTATTAATTTGTTTAATGAGGTGAAATGTTATGAGCATTAAAAAATATATTTTAGGTTTTGCTGTTTCTTTGATAGCTTTCGCTGTCGGAAGCATATTAGTTTGCTCAGGCTCGGGCAGGCTCGGCGCAAATGAATTTATAGGCTATATTCTTTGTACAATATCATTATTTGCTGTTATATGCGAAATCATAGTAATGGTTATACTAAAGCACGAGGAAAAGAATAATGAAAGAAAAAATAGTTAATTTTACAAAAAAACACGCTGAAATTTGGAAATTCATCAAATTTGCATTTACAGGGGCAAGCACATCTGTTTTAGAGCTTGGAGTGTTTATGTTTCTTCAATTAGCAGTATTCAAATCGCTCAACGAGGTTCCTGTAACGGATAATCCTGTCCTGAATTTTTTGGGTATAGAATACAAGGGTTATATGTATTCCTATGCTATATCGGCAATTATCGGCTATGCGGCGGCGTACATTATGAACCGAAAGCTGACCTTCAAGGCAGACGCAAACCCTGTACTATCAAGTATAATTTATGCCGTTATGGTTGTTTTCACCATAGCCTTTAATACTTGGTTTGGAGCTTTTCTCGGCACTTGGATAAAAAATAACGGCTGGGATAATGTGGTTGTTGAAATGATTATGAAGGTTGTCGTTATGACGGTTCCGACGATTTGGACCTACCCTATGAACAGATTTGTCATTCACAGAAAGAAAAAGGCAGTTAATGAATAAGCATCCGGAGCTTTGGAAATTTGTAAAATTTAATATTTGTGTTTTGATAACATCTGCACTTGATATAGCAGTTTATCTTATTCTTTTATATTTTGTTTTCAGTTCGCTGAACTCTGAAAGATTGCCCGATAATGCGCTTTTATCCTTGCTTGGCATCAAATACAAGGGATATCTATTTTCTTATCTTATTTCCACCGCCGCAGGTTATGTCGCGGCATATCTTATCAATAGAAAAATAACCTTTCATTCCAATATCAACCCCGCTTACAGCTCAACCCTGTACTTTATTTTGGCAATAATAAATATTTTGATAAGCTCGTGGATAGGCGGAGTATTCGGCTCTTTTATGATGGCACGCAGCATTTCCAATCCCGTAACCGAAATAATATCTAAATTCATAATTATAAACATTCCTACAATTTGGACATATCCGATAGAAAGGTATATAATACAGATAAAGAAATGAAAACAAATTACAAACTGATTGCAACAGATTTGGACGGTACCCTGCTACGCACGGATTCCTCCGTATCAGAGGAAAACATAAATGCAATTAACAGGCTTGCAGAAGCCGGAATAAAAACAGCCGTATTAACAGGAAGAACCCTCTATGAAATACCTCTTGAGCTTAGAAGCTGTAAGGGCATAGAATACTTTGTATATTCAAACGGGGCAGGAATAAATCACAGTATAAAAGGAATTTTGGATTACAGACCTATTGAGAAGGTCGTCGCAATAAGAATTTGTGAAATCTTAAAATCCTACTGTGCATTTACGGAGCTTTATACAAACGGATATCCGATGGTTGAAAAAGACGAATTCAATTATGAAAGTCTTGAATATTACAATATAGATAAAAATTTCATACCCGAAATGGTAAAAACAAGACGCCCCGTAAAAAGCCTTGAAAAAATCCTTTATGATAATTCGTATAAAATAGAAATGCTTGACATTTTTTTCAAATACGATAATGAGCGCACGGAATTTAAAAACAGATTAATGTCGGAATTCTACGGGCTTGATATAACTACATCAATGGATAATAATCTTGAAATTATGAATAAAGGGATAAATAAGGGATTTGGCTTGAAGCGACTGTGTGAGCTTGCAGGGGTTAATATCGAAGATGCTATCGTTATCGGCGACAGCAAAAACGACATAACGGCATTTAATGCCGCTAAAACGAAATATGCCGTTTCAAACGCATGTGATGAGCTTAAAAAATTATCGGATAAAATAATTTGCTCAAACGGAGAAAATATTATGGAATATTTTGAAAAGGAATTGCTATGAAAAACGCCATACACTTTTTAAACACAGGTCACAGTGATTGCATTATACTTGAAAGCAACGGGCATTTTGCTATGATAGATGCCGGTGAGGATACCGATTTTCCCGCCGATAAGCCCTGGCTTAATTTAAAGGGCTACGAAAAAGAGGTTTGCGATTATTTAGTAAATAATTGCTGTGATGACAAAGGCTTTGTTACGCTTGATTTCATTCTCGCAACCCATTGTCACTCGGACCATATAGGAGGATTTGACACCGTAATCAATCATCCTAAAGTAAAAATAAAAAGAGCCTTTTTAAAGCCATATCACGAAGAAAACATATTTATTATGGAGCGAAAAAGATGGGATAATGCCGAGGTTTATCAGCAAATGAGAGAGGCTCTTGAGGCAAAAAGCGTTCCCATAATTGAGAGCTTTGAGGAAATGTCGCTTTTGCTCGGCGATATGAAAATAACCTTCTATAACGGTACATACAAAAAGCCGCTTTTTAACTTCGGTGAAAATGTTAACAGCGTTGTGGCTTTGATTGAGTATAATGGATTCAGAGCATTACTTGCCGGAGATATGAACTACAAAAACGGCGGCGAAAGAATAATAGCAGACAAGGTCGGTAAGATAGATTTATTAAAGGTAGGTCATCACGGATATGTTGGCTCAACCTCGCTTTATTGGGCAAACAAATTAAAGCCGAAATACTCCGTTATATGCAACGAGAAAAAAAGAATATATCCCGATGTTGCGTTTAAGCTAAAGCATATTTCAAAATCACAAATTCTATGCACGGTAGATTTAAACGGCGTAAAAATTACTTTTGACGATAAATTGATTATTGATAAAAATATAATGCAGGTTAAGAATGATTAAATTTAACAAAAACAAAAAGTTTAAAATAATGCAGATAACAGATATTCAGGAGATACCCAATGTATCTTTTGATACGATACAGCTTCTAAATTCTGCTTTAGAACACGAAAAGCCTGATTTGGTGGTTTTAACCGGTGATCAAATAAAGGGCTACGGAATAACCTATAAGGGAAGCGGCGACGAGCTTACCGCTAATGTTTCGGAAACTGTCAGAAAAATAACGGAGCCCATTACGAGCCGCAATATTCCTTTTGCATTGACCTTCGGCAACCACGACAGACAGGTTGGTATAAGCAATGAGAAACAGCTCAAATACATTTATAAGCAGCTTTCTAATTGCATATATAATGAAGACAATGCTTTTGATGCAGGAACATTTAACATACCTATTTATTCAAGCGACTCAACAGAAATTGCATTTAACCTCTATCTTATTGATTCGGGAACGGATAAAAAGGGAGGCGGATATGAGGCTGTCGGCGAGGAAAAGATTGAGTGGTATAAAAAAACGAGGGAAGACCTTAAATCAAATGACAGGTACATTCCCTCCATATTATTTCAGCATATTCCTTTATGTGAATATTATCACCTGCTTAAAAAGGTTGGCAGGTTCACGCCTAAAGCAATAAGAGCATACCGAACTCATAAAAATGAGTATTACACTCTTGCAGATAATACAAGCGGACATTTTTTAGAGCCGCCGTCAATTCCAGATGTTAATACCGGAGAATTCGATGCAATAAGCGAAAAAGGCGATGTTATTGCCGTTTTCGTCGGTCACGACCATAAAAACGATTTTGTAGGCAAGTATAAAAATATAACTATGGGCTTTACACCGAGCGCCGGCTTTAACGAATACGGCAACGGAATATACAGAGGCGTAAGAATTATCGAGCTTGATGAAAGCAATCCAAACTCGTTTAAAACAAGAGTTTTAACATATAAGGATTTGGGACATAAAAGGCTTAAAAAGCCTATAAAGGATTTTATTTACCGTCATTTCCCGGCAACTATGGACGCAGCTAAAATTTTGATTAGAAACATATTATTGGCTTTGCTTGCCGTTGCAGCAATTATATGCATCATTAAATTCTGGCATATGTAAAAACTTTACTCATATAAATCATTTTTGTCCAATCCTTTTTCCAAACCACTCATACCGACAACCCGAGGCCACTTGTTTGTGGCTACAATGGTTGTTGCGTTAATGTTGCCCAAATGAGCGTAAAAATGGCACATTTGCCCTATCATACACTCTAATCGGTTAGGATTTATAAACCATTGGTCGCACGAGTGCAGTGTATGATAGCAATGCTTCCAAACAGGCATATCGCAAAGTATGTAATCCATATCACAAGTAACTAATGTTACATAAAAATTATGAAACATTATTTCCGTACTGTCTCTAATAACCTTTATTAATTCATTTCTCATTTTTAACACCTTTCATATAGCTCTTCAATGCTTCTAAACTCGTTGCTGATTATGTTTTGTGTAATATATTTACCGTTTTTCCAATAACATTTTTCAGCAACCGAATTATCATCAATAGTTAATATTCTGTACTGATTATCAACAACCTCTAATGCGGCATTATCAAGCTGAACAGCGGGTATTTTATATGTTCGTTTCATCATTTGCCTGACAGATTTGATTCTGTCAGGCTCTTTTACTATGTGAGGTGCGAACAAAACATTAATTAAACCAAGTCCTGCTACTCTGATAATTTGACTTGAATTTGATGAGATTGCTCTTGAATCGGAATTACCGTAATCGCACCAGCAAATGCCTCCTGCACTAACGCCACACAAAACCTTATCCTCGTTATAAGCCTCAACAAGCATTTTATCAATGCCATAAAGCTTGAACAATCTCATCAGCTTGTATGTATTTCCGCCACCGACATAGATTATATCAGCCTTTTTGATTTTGCTACTTGTTATATTTTTATCCTTGATTTCTTTATATCGCAAATAATCTGTCGGACAACCATACATGCCGTTATAAATACCATCCATTATCTCAAAATAGTAGTCAGGATAATTATTAGCCAAGCCTATAAACAAAAAGTTTGGTTTGGTTTTACCGGTAAGTCTAATTATCTCTTTGTCGAAAGTTGCTGTTTCGTATTTTGTGTTGTGGTGTCCGTTTTCTCCACCACCTATTGCTACAATTTTTCCCATTTTAAATCTCCTCTCGTAATCAATACATTTTATTGTAACTTTTTCTTTCTTTGGGTTCTGCAGAAAGATTATAACTATCAATAATCATTTGTGCAACCTCTTCGGGAGCAAGGTTTTCGTTATTGATTTTTAAATGATTTTCAAACCAATACTCATTCTCGTTAGTGTTCATACGATACTTTTCCTGTGAGGTAATAAGATTTTTTCTGCTCCATTCCAAATCCTGTTTCGACTTCTTCTTTTCCAGTCTGTTTGGAGTTGTATTCCTTTTTAATCTAATATCTACACTTGCCGACAATTCTACAAAATAGAAGGTGCCTCCTGTTTTTTCAAATTTGGCTTTTATCTCATTTAAGTAATCCAATTCGTTATTATCGTTAAAATCAACCTTAATTGTAAATATCATACTTTCATTATACTTTACTGCTGTATCAAAGGCTGCCATTCTGATTAGTCTATTAAATTCTTTTTGTGCAGGTGTAGCAAAACCGAATATTTTATCGGACACCTCTATCGAATCGTGATTAACCATTAAGTTATAACCAATCTTTTCTTTTAATGCTTCTGCAACAGTCATTTTTCCAACTGCTATCGGTCCAGTAATTACTACTAAATTTGCCATTTCAATACCTCCTAAAAAATAAACCGTTGATGTATATTGCTACACATCAACGGTTTTGATTTCTTATAAAACAAGTATCATACCGAAATTGAGTGCAACAAAGCTATTCCATTTGTATCACAAATAGAATCAAAATGCTTATCAGTTGTCGCACGAATAATGAACTGCATAATACTTTTCCTTTCAATATTTGAACACATAATAACAAATACAAGCTTATTTGTCAATCATACATATTTTAAAACATCAATGATGTCGTCGATTACTGGAACATCCCCGCGCAAATCTCTGTCCTTAAACCAGCCCCAATTCATACGAATTGCCATCATTCCCGCACTTAAGGCGCCCTCGATATCGTTTACGGGGTGGTCGCCGACATAGGCACACTCGCCTGTGTCAAGACCGAGCTTATCGGCGGCAATGCGAAAAAGCTGTGGGTCAGGCTTATGCACGCCCACGTCACCGCTTACAAGCACAATGTCGCAATAAGGGCGCAGGCCGCTTGTATCCATCTTATGATTTTGCAGATAGGACGGGCCATTTGTGATAACGCCAACCTTATATCCCCTGCTTTTCAATTCCTTTAGCAAGGGCACGGAATGCTCAAAAATAACATTATGGTCACCGAAGGTTTTGTCATAGTGGTCTGCCAAAACGGATGCATCGGGTGCATCCTGCCAATTCCACATATCAACAAGATTTTGATAATAGTTTATCCTGTTAACATATCCGCCGTTGCCCGTTTTTACCATATCGTTTTTGTATTTTTTTCTTGTAACGTCGTCGAGCTTTGGCAAAAAGGTATCCAAAAAGGAGTCCATATATCCCTCAAATGCGAGCGTTCTGTCCTGCAGGGTTTCGTCAAAATCAAACAATACTGCTTTTATCATAGTTTAACTGTTCCTTTAATTCGTCTGTTGAAGAAAAAAGCTTTTCCTCTCTCATATATCTAATAAGCTCTATGCGTACGGTTTTGCCGTACAGGTCACCTGAAAAATCGAAAATATGAGTTTCGGCTAAGGGCTCGTCAACCTTCCAGCTTGGTCTTATGCCGATATTGGTGAAAGCCTTATATTCCTTTTCTCCCACAAATGCACGGCTCTCATATACGCCGTATTTTGGCACAATAAGATTTTCGGGCAAATGCTGATTTACGGTTGGGAAGCCGATGCTTCTTCCGCGTTTATCACCGGATATTACCTCATTTTCAAAGGTAAAATTATATCCGAGCATAGCATTTGCGTCCCTTATATTGCCCTTTAAAATTTCGCTTCTGATTCGTGTTGAGCTGATAGGCTTACCGAGATAATCCTGATGCTCAAGAATTCTTACCCAGACATCCCTGCCTTCAAGATATTCTCTTAAATCCAAGGCACTCCAGCTTGCATTTTTTCCGAGCCTGAAATTAAAGCCGCACAAAATAATGCCTGCGTTAAACCTCTTAACCAGCACGCTGTCGATAAATTCCTCAGGGCTGTGGTTTCTGATTTCGTCAAAATCGGCAAAAACAGCATTAGGATATCTTTTTTCAAATATGCTCTTTTGAAGGAGAGAAAATCTGTTATTAACACAATAAATAATTACCTTATTGGCACCTGTAACTACGGTTTTATGGGCAAGATGCATACCGTCAAAATCGCCCAATGCAACAGCAATTCTCTCGTTTTTACTTTTTATACTTTTATTATCCATTACTTTTCGATATTCATTAGGCGAAGCACCCTCAGCTCTCCGCCCTGTTCCTGTGCTAATCCTAAAAATTTGTTATTTGGGTTATACACTCTGCAAATTTCATTTTCATTAGGTTTTGCTTTGAGCCTCTTAACATCTAAGGCTCCGCCGTTTGAAAAGCGTATTGCCTGTGCATCTGACACATAAATAGGCTTGTTTTGCAAAAACATATTTTCTACATCTATGATAACATCGGAAAAATCATTTGTGCTGTCCTTTATTGCCTGAAGCTCATCAAGAGTGCGGCAATCCTCTAATGTAAAGCCCATTGCTCTTGTTCTGCAAAGCTCGGTCATAACCGCGCCGCAGCCGAGCGCCTTTCCGATATCGTCTATAAGTGAGCGAATATATGTTCCCTTTGAGCAAAGCACATCAATTACATACGCATTTTCACTTTCGTTATAATCGACAAGCTCAAGGCATTTAATCTCAACCTCGCAAGCCTCGCGCTCTATCTCCTTGCCCTGTCTTGCCAAATCGTACAGCCTCACACCGTCAACGGATTTTGCGCTGAACATCGGCGGAACCTGCCTTATAACACCCTTAAAGCCTTCAAGGCATTGCTTAACCTCTTTGGCTCCGACATTAACGGGGCCTTCGCTGAGAAGCTTCCCCGTGATATCAAGAGTATCCGTGGTTTTGCCCAAAACAAAGCCTGCAAGGTATCCCTTATCGCTGTCGGGCAAATAGTTTAAAAACTTGGTTGCACCGCCGAGCATAACAGGTAAAACGCCTGTCGCCATAGGGTCAAGCGTTCCCGTATGTCCTGCCTTTTTTTCTCTGCAAATTCCTCTAACCTTGGCAACAACACCAAACGATGTAATGTCCCTGCCTTTGTTTATACAGATAATTCCTGTCATATCAGCTTAAAAATTCCCCGCACTTTTCAACAAGCATTTTCTTTGCTTCCTCGCAGGAGCAGTTGAACTTGCAGGCAGCCGCCTGCTTGTGTCCGCCTCCGCCGAAGCAGCCTGCAAGCTTGGACGCGTCAACGCTTTCAAATGTTCTAAGCGAGCACTTGCATGTGCCGTCCTTCTTTTCCTTTATGGTTAAGCCTATTTCCACGCCCTCAATTTGTCTTGTTAACGGTGCAATAGGCTCAATTTCAAGCTCCGATGAGCCTGTTTTTTCGTACATTTCGTTTGTGATAGTAATAACACAAACTCTCTCATCAAGGAAAAATTCCATACCCTCAAGTGCCAATCTCTCCAAAGCGGCATAGGTTTTTGTTTTTGTTTCAAACATAAGCCTGTTAATATAGCCGTTATCTGCGCCCATATCAATAAGCTCCGCCGCCGCACGATAGGTATTTGATGTGGTCGAGGAATACTTAAAGCAGCCTGTATCGGTTGACAGACCTGTATAAAGGCAATCTGCCATTTTTTTATCTATGCTGACTCCAAGCGCCTTAATTACCTTTAAAACAATTTCACACGCGGCAGCCGCGTCTGCGTTTAAAAGCAGATTTTTTGCATAATCGGTATTTGTTCCGTGGTGGTCTATGCATAAATCAATTCTGCCTGCATAAGCACCCTTTAATCCACCGAGCAAATCCTCCGTTGCAACATCAACAGCCACAACATATTCTTCCTTAAAATCAACAGGTTTAATATCGTCAAAAAGATAGCTGAATTTACTTGGAACAGTATCATCGCAGGCAAGCTTAACCCTCTTGCCCATTTTTGACAGCGCACGAAGCAAGGCGTAGCCGCAGCCGAGGGTGTCACCGTCGGGATTGGCGTGGCAAAGAATAAGAATATTATCCTTATTCTTTAAAATGTGTGCGCATTTTTCAACATTAATCTTCATTCTCTTTTCCAATATCCTTTAGTTTATCAAAAAGCTCCATACCCTTTTCAATGGAGTCGTCGGCAATAAATTTTAATTCCGGAGTTTTGCGAAGGTGCAGGGCAGAGCCTAATCTTCCTCTGATAAAGCCGGAAGCGGCTTTCAGCCCCTTTGCAGATTCCTTTGCAACATCAACACCCTCAAGGGCGCTGATATAAACCTTGCAATAGCTTAAATCATTGCTGACTTCAACCTTAACTATGCTGAGCATACCGCTTACCCTCGGGTCCTTAACCTCCCGAAGAATAGCGATAAGCTCACGCTTTATATCCTGTGTAATTCTGTCTATTCTGTATCCTGCCATTATATCACCCGATATATTTTATTAATCACGATATTCCTCAACAATATATGCTTCAAAAATATCACCGGCTTGAATATCCTCAAAATCAGTAAGGGAAATACCGCATTCGTAGCCTGATGAAACCTCCTTAACCTCGTCCTTAAATCTCTTGAGGTTTGCGATTTCAACATCGGCAATTTGCTTGCCGTCACGAACAACTCTTACCTTACCGCCGCGCTTAATTGTACCCGAGGTAACAACCGAGCCTGCAATAGTGCCTGCCGAAGAAATTTTATATACCTCGCGAACCTCTGCGGCACCTGTGTCAACATCACGGTATTTCGGCGCTCTCATTCCGCGCATTGCGTTTTCAATATCTTCAATAGCATCGTAGATAATATCGTAGGTTTTGATTTCGATGCCCTCTCTGTCTGCACTGTCCTTTGCAACGGGGTCAACGCTTGTGGCAAAGCCGACGATAATTGCGTTAGATGCGCTTGCGAGCATAACATCCGACTCGTTGATAATACCAACAGCGCCGTGAATAATCTTAACTCTAACCTCGTCGTTTTCAATCTTAAGAAGCGATTGCTTAACTGCCTCAACTGAGCCCTGAACATCAGCCTTAACGATAATGTTGAGGTCCTTCATTTCACCGTCCTGAAGAGTATCAAACAATGTATCAAGAGTAACCTTCTGATATGCCTTAAACTCTTCCTCCTTAGCCTCTGCACGACGTTGCTCAACAAGCTGTCTTGCAAGTCTTTCATCGGATACGGCGTTAAACAGGTCACCGCTCATAGGAGCCTGGTCAAGTCCCATAATTTCAACAGGAACGGAAGGACCTGCCTCGTTGAGCTTCTTGCCCTGATAGTTGGTCATAGCTCTAACCTTACCTACTGCTGTGCCTGCAACGATGATATCGCCTGCCTTCAGAGTACCGTTTTGTACAAGCAGTGTTGCAATAGGACCTCTGCCCTTATCAAGCTTAGCCTCGATAACAACACCCTTTGCGGTTCTGTCAGGATTTGCCTTAAGCTCTGCCATTTCCGCAATAAGATTAATTGTTTCAAGAAGCTTATCAATACCCATCTTTGTTTTTGCGGAAACAGGAACACAAATAACATCGCCGCCCCATTCTTCCGGAACAAGCTCGTGCTCTGTGAGCTGCTGCATAACTCTGTCGGGGTTTGCGCCTTCCTTATCCATCTTGTTAATTGCAACAATAATTTCAATGCCTGCTGCCTTTGCATGATTTATGGCTTCAATTGTCTGCGGCATAATACCGTCGTCGGCAGCAACAACAAGAACTGCAATATCCGTTGCCATAGCACCCCTTGCACGCATCGATGTAAATGCGGCGTGACCCGGAGTATCAAGGAATGTAATTACATTACCATCCTCGGTTTCAACCTGATATGCACCGATAGCCTGTGTAATTCCGCCTGCTTCGGTAGCAGTAACAGAGGTGTTACGAATTGCGTCAAGTATGGAAGTTTTACCGTGGTCAACATGTCCCATAACGCATACAACAGGAGGACGGGTAACTGCATTTTCGTCATTTTCATCCTCTGCCTCGATAATTTGCTCCTCAATGGAAATAACAACTTCCTTCTCAACCTTTGCGCCAAGCTCTGTTGCTACAATTTCCGCCGTATCGTAATCTATAACCTCATTAACGGTTACCATCATACCAAGCTTCATAAGCTCCTTGATAACCTCGTTTGCGGCAAGACGAAGCAGTGATGCAAGCTCACCGACCGTAATTTCCTCGGGAACGGAAATCTTAATCTGCTGCTTCTTTCTCTGCTCTGCAATACGGGCAAGACGCTGTGCCTCTGTTTCCTTCTTTGAACGGGCATGCATACCCTGCGGCTTCTTTTTGCGGTATTGCTTGGATTTTTGATTAAGCTTTTGCTTCTTTTGATAATCCTGATTTGAGTTAGCAGGTGCAATATCGTCATACTTTTGATTGTACTTTTCCAAATCAACCGTGTTAACTCTTGTGTCAATATGTCTTGCTTCGCCCTTAGTTCTTGCCTGCGGAGCTTGGTTAGCCTTCTTTTTGGCTTTTTCCTCCGCTCTCTTGGCGGCCTGCTCAGCCATTTGAAGAATAGCGGCTTGGCTTTGGTGCTTCTTGTCCCTTGCCTCGCTTTTCTTATCATCCTTCTTGGCATGTTTTTCTGCCTTTGGCTTCTTTTTAGGCTCAGCCTTTTTAGTTGCAAAATATGCATTAAAGTCGCTTACGCTGTTATCCTGTGTAATTTTGTCAAACAGGATATTCAGTTCATCCTCTGTAAGTGCCGTGCCTGCCTTTTTTGCAGTTCCCGGACAATATGTGTCAAGTATTTCAATAATCTCTTTATTCTGCTTTCCGAAATCCTTTGCGACATCGGAAACCTTAATCTTAACTATCATATACTATCCCTCCTGATTTATTAGTTCAATAATTCTGCCGGAAAAATTAATATCGTCAACCGTCATAACGCCTGCCTTATATCCTAAAGCCATATGAAGCTCGTTCATATTTTCCTCAAGGCTTACAGCCCGAAGATTTTTATTATATTTTTCGCAGGCAATATTAAATTCCTCAATCAATCTCGGTGAAACATCGCAGGCAAACAATATGAGCTGTGCTTTTTTGGTTGCTATCGCCTTCATAGCCATATCGTGTCCCATTGACAGCTTGCCCGCTCTTCTCGCCAATCCGAGCATATTCAAATATTTTTTATTAGGCATTTGCTATTTCTTCTTCCATTTTTTCATACACGCCGTCCTCGATTTGCATACCGAAGGCTCTCTCAAAGGCGCGCTTTTTTCTTGCCTTTTTTAGGCAATCGATATTTTTACAAACATAAGCGCCTCTGCCCGATTTTTTTCCTGTCAGGTCAAGACTAACCTCGCCCTCGGGGCTTTTAACAACTCTTACCAGTGTACGCTTATCAAACATTTCGCCGCAACCCGTACACATTCTCATAGGCACTTTTCTTGTTTTCATAATTATCACCCGATATCCTATCCTTCGTAAAATCCTGACTCCGGCTTAATATCAATTTTCCAGGAAGTCAGCTTTGCGGCAAGGCGAACATTCTGTCCCTTGTTACCGATTGCCAGGGAAAGCTGGTCATCGGGAACGGTTGCTCTGCAGGATTTTGCCTCCTCGTCGAGAATTTCAACCGAAATTACATCGGACGGTGCGAGCGCCGCGGCAACAAATTCTGCCGGATCTGTGCTGTATTTTACTATGTCTATTTTTTCTCCGCCGAGAGCATCAACAACATTTGAAACTCTCTGACCTCTTGTACCGATGCAGGAGCCTACCGGATCCACCTCGTCATCCTTTGAAAGCACTGCAATCTTTGTACGCGAGCCTGCCTCTCTTGAAACAGACATAATTTCGATGGTGCCGTCAAAAATTTCCGGAACCTCTGTTTCAAACAATCTGCGAACAAGACCGGGATGAGTACGGGAAATCATAACCTTTGGTCCCTTGCCTGCGTCCTTAACATCAACAACGAAGATTTTAATCATTTCTCCCTCAACAAGTGTTTCACCCGGAACCTGCTCTGCCTTTGGAAGAATTGCCTCGCTCTTGCCTATTTCAAGAACAACATTGCCCGAAACAGGGTCAACTCTCACAACCTTTGCAGTAAGAAGCTCCTGATTCTTGCTTTGGAATTCCTGAAGCATTTGTCCTCGCTCTGCTTCCTTAATACCCTGACGGATAACGTGCTTTGCAGTTTGAGCAACAATTCTGCCGAAATTCTTTGTTTTCAAAGGAATATCTATTGTTTTGCCAACCTTTGCGGATTTGCGTATTTGCTGTGCCTGCTCAAGAGTTAAATCCGTGTCGGGATCTTCAATTTCCTCAACAACATTCTTTCTTACATAAACCTTGATTTTTTGCTTTTCAGGGTCGATGTCGCAATGAACTATTTCCTTGCCGTTGTAATCATGCTTTGCAGCAACAATAATTGCAGCAGAGATTTTTTCATACATATAATCCTCGGGTATTCCCTTTTCTGCCGATAACATTTTTACTGCTTCAAAAAATTCCTTACTCATTTTCCTATCATCCTTTCGGTTTAAAATTCTTTGTTAAAGTCGTTAATATCAAAATCGTCGAGCTTCACATAGGAGGTATCCTTTTTGTTGATTGTAACCTCGCTGTCATCCTGAAGCTTAACGGTTAATTCCTTATTTTCGTACCTTGTCAGCACGCCGTTAAAATCTCTTACTCCGTCGATTGCTCTGATTAATCTAACCATAACCTTGTCGCCGACAAATTTTTCAAAATGCTCATCTCGTGTCAATTCTCTTTCAACACCGGGGGAGCTAACCTCCATCATATAGCTTTGGCTTATGGGGTCGGCATCGTCAAGCGGCTTTGATATTGCGTGTGTAAAATCAACGCAGTCATTAATATCTATTCCGTTTGGCCTGTCGATAAATATGCGTAAATACCAATCCGAGCCTTCCTTGACATACTTTACATCCCAAATTTCATAGCCCATTTCATCGGCTATGGGTTTTATGATTTCCTCAACCCTTGAAACCGTTGTTTGCTTTGCCAAAATCTCACCTCATCATTACTAAAATTCAGCAAAAACAATAAAAATAAGCGGACCCTTTTGGACCCACCTCACATTGTTTATATTCTTACTGTCTATATTATATATTATAATATAGAAAAGTCAAGTATTTTTTAATTTTACTGTCATAATTATGCTTGGAATTATCATTATTAAGCCGAATACCACCATTCCCAACACTATCGGAATGCAAAAAACAACAATTAACGACATTTTTCTAACACTAAGCTCGTCCATTCTGTTAAACGCAACAACAAAGCCCGAAAACGAGCCTGTCGGAATAAGGGCAAGGCAAAAAGACAGCAGCAATATTTTCGCACTCTCCAACTGCGCTGTTTCATAGCCTTTATTTTTCAGGGCAAAAAGCATTATCACAAGCGTTACAAAGCCTGCAAAAAATATACCTGTCAGTCCCAAAATATATTTTATTCCGACCTTTTTCGTCCAATTTCTATACATTAAATTTCAATACCCAGCTCGTTTATTTTTTCTCTAACCTTAAGCCAATCGTTAAAGGCAAGCTCCTTGTTATTAGGGTTTCTCAATATTGCCGCAGGATGATATGTACCCATCATAAGCACGCCGTTTTTTTCTATAAACTCACCGTGCTCCTTTGTAACCCTGAAGCTTGGATTAATAAGCTTTTGTGCAGATATTCTGCCCACACAAATGATAATCTTAGGGCGTATTACTTTAAACTGCTCACGAAGCCAATATAAGCATTCCTCCTGCTCCTCTGGCTTGGGGTCGCGATTTTGGGGCGGACGGCATTTTACCATATTTGCAATATAAACATTCTTATCTCTGCTGAGCCCTATGCTTGCCAAGAATTGGTCAAGCAGCTTTCCCGAGCGACCTACAAACGGCTCTCCCTGCAGGTCCTCATTTTCGCCGGGTCCCTCACCGATCAGCATAATATCTGCGTCCTTTTTTCCTATTCCGAACACAAGGTTGGTTCTTCCTTTACACAGCTCACATTTTGTACAGCCTTGGCATTTAATTTCAAGCTCATCAAGAGTCATTTTTTACACTTCCTTACTTTTTATTATATAATATCAAATTAATGGTTGAAAAACAACACAAAAGGGTATAAAATGTATTAGGAAATTTAAATATTACGGAGGAATACAAAATGGCAAATCAAGTTTTAGTAGAAATCTCTGCACGTCACGTGCATGTTTCGAAGGAGGATTTAGAAACTCTGTTCGGCGCAGGATACGAGCTGACAGTTAAGAAAATGCTCTCTCAACCCGGTCAGTTTGCTTGTGAGGAAAGAGTAAAGGTTATCGGTACAAAGGGTGAATTCCCTGCCGTGTCCATTCTCGGTCCTTGCAGAAATGCAACACAGGTTGAGCTTTCGCTCACAGACGCCCGTTCTATCGGTGTTACTGCACCCGTTAGAGAAAGCGGCGACATCGCAGGCTCAGGCTCCTGCACTCTTGTAGGTCCTGCAGGTCAGGTTGAAATCAAGGAGGGCGTAATTGCCGCAAAGCGTCACATTCACGCTACAACAGCCGATGCAGAGGCTCTCGGCATCTCAAACGGTGAAATCGTTAATGTGGAAATTCCTACATCTAACGGCAGAAATCTTACCTTCGGAGATGTTGTTGTCAGAGTTAACGACAGCTATGCTCTTGCAATGCACATCGACACAGACGAGGCAAATGCCGCAGGTATGGCACCAAACACAATGGGTACTATTGTAAAATAAAAACAAACGTAAAAAAGGGGTTATAAGCCCCTTTTTTATTATGCCAAATTATTAATAATTTCCCTTGCAACTATTTCAAAGCCCTGCGTATTCGGATGCAGTCCGTCATAGGTATATTTTGCATTAAATCCGCCATTCGAATCTAAAAGCAGCGAATATATGTCCAAATAGATAATGTCATTTTTTTCGGCAAATACCTTTAGCTTTTCATTTAGCTGAACAATTTTTGCATTTATCTGCCTGCGCTTTGCATCAACGGGATAAACCGATTGCAAAGCTATTTTGGTATTGTTGCCGCTGTTTTTAGCCTTCAATATTATTTGCTTGATATTTTCAAAAACATATTCAACATCTGCCTTTATGCCAAAATCATTCACACCTATCAAAAGCACCAAATTTTTTGGCTTGAGTGCTAAAACATTTTCATCAAAGCGTTCCAACAGCCTATCGCTCGTATCTCCGCTTATACCTCGGTTATAAACCCGCAGTCCTGTTTTCTCCGTATAATCGTCAAACAGCTCCATATTAAATAATTCCGTTATGGAGTCGCCTGCCAAAACCGTTTGTGCCGTTTTGCAATACTTTTCATTAAGTAAATTAAAATTATTTTTCTTGTTTTCCTTATCCGTACCGTAGGCGGAAAGCTTTCTGAAACGCTTTAAATTCATATTTTTCTCCTACTATAACTTATACATAAAGCACAATATCATTATCTAATTCAATTATAGCATATACTAAGTGAAAAAGTAAAGGCTCGTTTGAGAGCGCTGTGGGTAGCAGAGGAAGAAAACAAAAAAGACATCTAAAGAATAGATGTCTTTTTAAAATGTCGGCATCGACCTATTTTCCCGGGCAGCTTCCCGCCAAGGCTCGTTTGAGAGCGCTGCCGGTGGCAGAGGAAGCGAGCAAAAAGAGCTTAG
>JBJEPH010000100.1:0-1807 GCA_051881135.1 Eubacterium sp. | reverse complement strand
TAAACCAAACTGCTGATGAACATTAATGTTTGTCAGCAGTTATTTTTTTGGAGGTTAGTATGATAAGAAAATTAACATTTAATGATTTCGAAATTATTGATAATATTATTGCACAGTTACATAAAATTCATTTTGAAAACAGACCTGATTTTTATTTGCGTAATGAACACCCCATAAGCAAAAAAGAATACAAAGCATTATTAAAAAACCAAAATAAAATCAATATTGCTTATGTTGTTGAAAATGAAATCGTTGGTATTTGTCTTGCAACTATCAAAGATAAAATGGTTAAGTCAATTTATATAGACGATTTATTTGTTATTGAGCCATTTCGACAACAAGGAATAGCCACAAAATTATATAAACAAGTTGAAAGCATTGCTAAAGATATAGGGGCGAAACGAATTGACTTAACTGTCTGGCAGTTCAATAAGACCGCCATGAACTTTTACAAATCATTAGGAATGGAAACACAAAGAATAATATTAGAAACGAGGTTAGAATAATGAAAGAGATAATTGAATTTTATAATAATTATGACGAGGACGGCAGATTAAAAAAGAAAAACAGGATGCCGGAATACTTAACTACAATGAGATATATCGAAAAACATCTCAAACCTGACTCAAAAATAATTGAAATCGGTGCAGGCACAGGCAGATATTCTATCACTCTTGCAGAAATGGGTTATGATGTTACGGCTGTTGAGCTTGTACCACACAACATTGACATAATGAAGAAAAAGGTCAAGCCAAAGCATAATATAAAAATCTATGAGGGTAACGCCTGTGATTTGTCATTTATTGACAGCAATACATACGATATAGTTTTACTCCTTGGTCCTATGTATCATTTATTTAATGATGAGGATAAGCACAAAGCAATCAGCGAGGCAATTAGAGTTGCAAAGAAAGGCGGAATTATATATTCTGCTTATTGCAATAACGACACCTGTATGTATAAAATGTTTTATAAAAAAAGGATACTTTCTTATCTTGACAGCGGACTGATTGACGAAAATTATCACGCAAAATCAAGCCCGAATGAGATATTTGAGTTATACAGAAAACCGGATATTGACGAATTGATGAAAGGTTATCCGGTTACAAGATTACATTTTGTAGGCGTTGATATGCTGTCTTATATTAACAGCAATAAATTAGATAGGCTGAACAAAAGAGAATTTGAGGAGTATATGAAATTCTTATCAAATATCTGCGAGCGTGAGGATTTGGTAGGATTCTCAATACATATGCTTGATATTTTTAGAAAGGATTAAGTTATGAATACAGAAAATACAAATTGGCAGCAAAGCGTAACCGGCGTTTTAATTAAGGACAATAAGGTTCTTCTTGCAAGACATACATACGGCGCCGGTAAAAACCTTTTAATCGTGCCCGGCGGATATGTGAATTTTGGCGAAACTCCGCAACAGGCAGTCGTCCGTGAGTATATGGAAGAAACAGGAGTAACTGTTGTTCCAAAGGATATAATTGCAATTAGGTTCAACTTGAAGGATTGGTATGTGGCGTTTGCCGTTGATTATGTCAGCGGCGATGCCACCACCGATAACGATGAAAACAGTGAGGTTATTTGGTTGGATATTGACGAAGCCTTACAAAGAGAAGATGTACCCGACCTTACAAAAAAGCTAATTCAATCTGCAATTAACAGCAATCACGCGTTAACCGAAAAGTATTATTTCAGCAGAGAGCAACACGGAACATATAGCTTATATTCGAAATAACACATCTTATAAAAAAGCAAAAGGAACTAATTTTTTTCATTAGTTCCTTGTTAATTTATT
>JBJEPH010000099.1:0-6869 GCA_051881135.1 Eubacterium sp. | reverse complement strand
TCGCAATACACTCACAGAATAACCGATTATAAAGCAATCGGCAAGGGCGGTCAAATTCGCACAAGCGACAACGGCTTGAGATTTGGGTTTGAATTTGACAACAAGAATATTAGCTTTGATTACAACAGCTTCGGAGCGGAAATTGAGTACGGATTTGTTTATAGGTATGATCCTTTGGAATTTACAAACGGAGATATTGAATACCAAAGAAATATGAGTTTAAGAGCAGATCAAAACAATGTTTACGTAAAGAAAGCAAATAAGGTGGATATTGACGGCGACATTGCAAGGTTTAATCTTGTTTTTACGGATATTCCGACAGAGCATCTTAATGACAAGGTGTCCGTCAGAGCATACGCTTGTATTGACGGAATGTATTTTTACTCTCCTGTTGTTACAAGAAGCTTTAGTGATGTTGCAACAGCAGTTTTAGCAGATGACGAAATAGACCAAAATACAAAAGATGAAGTCAGCGTCTTGATAAATGGGGAGGTTTAATAATGAAAGAAATTTATGAGAAACCGATGGTTTACATTGATGAATTTAAAGCAATAGACGTTATCACGACAAGCGGTATTACAGACGACAGGGACCCTGCCGATAACGATATTCCGTGGGGTTCATAATGAAAAAACAGATTTTAATTATCGTTTCTGTTGTAGTGATTATTTGCTCCTTTGTAGCCTGTACAAATAACAACAGTAGTGAAAGTATATCAACTACTGCTGTTACGGACAGTAACGGTATTACTCATTACTATGAGCCTGTTACTGATGAAAACAACAAAATTGTTACCAAAGAAAACGGTGATGTTGTTACAGCAGAGATTACTGTACAAAGCAAAGCAATCACGGCTCACACCTCAACCTCTGCCCAAAACAAAGCAGACAATGACATTGACTTTGAGACTGTAACAAACGATACAACATCAACAACAGAAACAGAAAAATTTGTAACTACAACAAATCCCACCACAACAGAAAAAACAACTACAACAACTCAAACTAATACTACTACTCAAAAATCAACCACTACAACACAAAAGCAAACCCAACCGGCCACCGACAAGGACGGTTGGATAAACAAATGGTATTAGAAAAATAAATTGATATTATGCGATTTATATCGCTTAATATATGGGTAGTCATATTGCCGTTACACAAATGTGTAACGGCACTAAAAATGAAAAATTTTCTAAACTCGATATTTTATATTGATGAATATAAAATAGTAAATGTTATCACAACAAACGGTAGCAATGTTCGTAATTATAACAATATAGCCCAACCTCTTGAAACGGAGACAATCATATGAAACGTATAACAGTATTATTAATTTCAACGGCTTTGATAGCTTCTTTGCAGGCTTCAAGCGTGTTTTTTGAATTCAATAAATTCGAGTCGTCAAACATTAGCAATACCGTTACATACAGTCAGGCAGTGAAGTTTGCCGAGAGCCTTAAAGAAATAGAAGAAAATGATAAAACATCGCCTTATCGGTTGATTGTTTCGTCAGAGGAAGAAATCGACTTCAAAAATGCATCGTCAGTTGCTGATGGTATCAGTGGTTTATATGTATTCTCTTATTCAAATAAGGCAGACTATAAGGCTGCAAAAGAATATTATTCCTCTCTTGATTGTGTAAAAAGTGTTGAGAGTGATGAGCCGGTCAAAGCAAACCTTTGCGGTTATAATGATGATTCCGTTAATGATTTCAGTATGGTCGAAACAAATTTGGATGATACCTTTAAGCTGATGAAGAAGGAATTTAATTTTAGAAAGAAACTAAAGGTTGCAGTCCTTGATTCAGGCTGTGTAAAAAACACTTATACCGAAAGCCGAATCTCCAATGGCTATTCCTTCATTGAAGGATATAAAGAGGACGGCACCGATGACAGGCATTCTCACGGCAGTATGGTTGCGTCGGTTATTCTCCTTAATACACCTGATTCTGTAACGGTATCACCTTATCAGATTTTTGACGAAGATGAAAATTCTCGTGTTTCATATGCCGTCAGCGCAATTTATATGGCTGTTGCAGACGGCTGTAAGGTTATTAACTGCTCTTTTAGCTATAGCAATTTCGAGGAAGAACCGCAGGCTTTTAAAGAGGCGGTTGAATATGCCCGGAAGCAAAATGTAACTATTGTAGCTGCGGCAGGCAACGATGGTAGTCAAATGTCAAATGCGGTTCAGTATCCGGCTTCGTTTGAAGATGTTATTACTGTTGGTGCAACTAATGCCATACAGTTGCTTGCTTCTTTTACTAATTGGGGCGGCAATATTGATTTTTATGCTCCCGGAGCTTCTATTGCGGCTTATGATATTAACGGCAGCTTAACTAAATTCAGCGGAACATCGGCATCATCACCGCTTGCCGCCGCTATTTGCGCCGACCTTTTTTGTGTTGATGATACTATAACAGCAGCTGAATTGGAACAGCTTTTAATTGATACAGCCGATCCTGTGCCGATGTATAATATGAATGTACAGTTTCATATAGAAAACAGGGATGATGAGGATTTTCGTATGACAACCTTTCCGGGTGCACAATACGATAACAACCTTGTTATTGTCGATGCATACGAGGCAATGTGTGAGCTTACAGGCAAATCACTGCCACGGGCTGAATTTGATTATCATCTTGCCGAAAATAACGATAATTCTTATGCAGACCTTTCCTTTGAATGTGATGAAAGCACCTCGGTTTATTACAGTACATTTCAGTCATCAACTTCGGTACAGGAATTCGACATTCCCCGTTTAATTCATAAGCCTTTTAAAGAAGATACTGAAACATATAGCTTTGCTTATCAAAACGGAAGTATTGTTAATTTCGGAAAGTATAAGATTGTAACCGCCTGTGCATATGCACCGGATAAAGCAAAAAGCGAATGCATCGTTATTTCCGCTCCGAAATACGGTCTTGAAAACGGATTTGTTGTTGCAAAAGCAGATTTTAATGAAGCATTTTATAGGCCGTTGAACAGGCTGTATAATTCCTGTCTGAATGATGAAACTGTTATTATTCCGGAAACAATTAATGATTTAACAGTAGAATGTATAGGGAGATATTGCTTTGCAGGTAATGAAAATATTGAAACTATTATATTGCCTGAAAGCGTTACCTTTATAGATGATTATGCTTTTGCAAACTGCAAAAAGCTGAAAACGATAATTGCACCCGGAGTTACTTACTGCGGTCAAAGTGCTTTTGAAAACTGTACCGCACTTGAAAAAGCAGTAATTCCAAAAATTCTCTGTGCCGATGTAATGACATTTAAAAACTGTTCATCACTTAAAACGCTGGAATGTGATATATTGAATAATGTGTCAAACGGCGCATTTGAGAATTGCAGTGTGCTGGAATTCTTAAGAGTGAGTCAGCATTATCAGATTTTTTCAAATTCAACCTTTAAAAAATGTACAAGCCTTGTTGTTGACACTCCAAAGAACTCTATGTTTTATAGGTATTGCAAACAGAATAGTATTCCGATATTTGAAGAGGTATCGTCATATAACTGCACTCACGACAGCGTAAGCTGTATTAATTCGTGGTGGGGTGATTGCGATATCGACGGTTATTCCAACCTATATGTTTATAGCTGTGACGCCTGTGATTATAAATATATTGACTATGAAAAGCATAGTTTTAAGTATTACGGTAAAAGCTATGCAAGCTGTGCAAAAGATGAATCCATAGGCTACAAATGCATTTATTGCAATTATAAATACTGGGTGCCGATTCCGGGAACAAGGATTGCTCACGAATTGTATGAAACGGTATATCTTGAGCCTACATCTGAAAAAACAGGCAGGGCGACCGTAAAATGCTATAATTGCAATACGGAGTTCAGCGACAAGATTATTCCGTCGCTTGCACCATATGAAGTAAAAGGCAAAATAACTGTTGCTGAGGATAGATACTTAAGCTCACCGAATAATTATCCTCTTTCAGATGCAAGAATCACTGTTAATGATGATTTGGTTGCGATTACAGACAGCAACGGCTGCTTTTTAGCAAATTTTGATAACGGAACATATACAGCATATGTAACACATCCAAACGGCTTTGATCGCACCTTTACATTTACCGTAAACAACGAATCTATCACAATTGATGAGCCGATTGCTGTTATAGCATGCGACTGGCATAAGGACGGCTATATTAATGCAAAGGATTTTGCAAAACTTAAAAGGAGAGAGAATGCAGAAGGATACGATCTCAATGGTGATGAAATTGTTGACAGTATTGATGAATATATTTTCATTAACTGTATCTCGTTTCCCTAACACAAAAACAAACCCAACCGGCCACCGACAAGGACGGTTGGATAAACAAATGGTATTAGAAAAATAAATTGATATTATGCAATTTATATCGCTTAATATATGGGTAGTAATGAAGACCCGAGAGGTATCTCTCGGGCTTTTCATACATCGATAAACGGTCTGAAACACGCCGAATAAAAACTAAACAAACCTTATTATGCCTACCTTGTTAAAGGGTGCGATTTATCGCACTCGGAGGGATTGTAAAGGTGGCTTAGACATCGAATCTAAGCCACCTTTGGCGTTTATCGTTTTTTGCTCGGGGGCAGTACCATCGTACAGCACCCACTCGCAAGAAAACGATATTCAGTTCCATTTCTCGAAGTCTGCCATACATCGATAAACGGTCTGAAACACGCATATGAAATTCATTCGGCATTATGCCACATAAATTCGTCGTAAAATTGTGCAAAACGACAAATTTTAAATTTTTGTGTAACCTTTTGGGTATTTCCTATACATATATATGGAGGAGAAACAATTTTGCCGACGGGGGAGCCTATAAAACGATTCCCCTTTGCCGACAGATGCACTTGTATTAATAGATGCTTATATGGTATTATTTACATATAGAAGCATATGGGCGAGACGGATAACCGTCCCCTGTTTTAATCACCATTTGAACAAAATAACCTACCGAAAGAACGAAAACAAATTCAAATATACAAAACTATGCTATGTTAATTATATCAAGAAAAAGTAACACAATGGGATTACTATATTGAAATTCAAAAGAAAATATTATTTTGTGCAGGATACTTGAAGGAGGGGAAAAGCTGAATGGATGGTACTACTTTTTCTAAAAAACCGAGATTGAAAATACTTGTTGTTTTACACGTAATTTTAACAATTATTACTGCTGTATTACTTATTATTTTTACATTAAACAGGCTTTTGATTAATTACGGATATGTTTATCCTTATGACAACGGCTTTTCAATAGAATATTCCCCGCTTTATTCTGCGATTTCGATAGGGCTTGCCGTTCTTCTCGCTTTCCTGTTAATCTGCTCGCTTATAAGATTCGATTACTTAAAGCAACAGATTATTGCATGGAGCATAGGAATAATTATTGTGATAGGTATAATATGCGCCGGTCACATCGCTATGTCTATTCCGCAAACAACCGAATATTTCAACACAAAATCAAGCGAGGAATTATTGCAGGATTTCCCTATAGACAACTACAGCTATGACGAGGGAAGCGACGATTTTTATTATCTTAAAAATGTTATTATCGGTAATACCTATTGGGCAGGAAGCTCCTCATACAAAAATTTCAGCAATAAAAAAACAGACGATAATTATTATAATATAGAAAATATCAATCCGAATTCCGCAGTATTTATGAACTACTATTATTTGAGGGATGAAAGCGGAAAGAGGATAAAAGACTATTTGAGAAACAAAGAATTTCACGATTTGTTTTCAACGGAGGAATACACTTCTAACTCTCTTGAGGAAAACTATAATATTTATGAATATGAGGACAGCTACGAGATAATTTTAATTGAAGATAATCAGGTGTTTTATTTGTCTGCAAGCAAAAATGATAAGATAAAATATTCTTTGGATGATTTAGTTGTGACAGCAAAAAAGCTACATAAGTATCTGTATTCGCAATCTGAAGCAGTTTGCACAGGTGACGGTGACTTGTTCTGTTAGGATAGGGTATTGATTAAAGATGTTAAGCAAATAGGCAGACGGAGAACCGTCCCCCTGTCCCACATAAAGGGAGGGTGTAAAATGGATAATAGCTTTAGCCGTTCATTATTTATTAAAAGTATTATTAAACTATTTTTAATTAACTTAGTGGCTTCGGTTTTGTCATTTAGGCAACACAGGGGACGGTTCCTTGTGTTGATTATAAAATACAATAGTGAATATGCAAAAAGTGAGGCTGTTGAGAAATGGAACTGAATATCGTTTTCTTGCGAGCGGGTGCTGTACGATGGTACCGCCCCCGAGCAAAAAACGATAAACGCAAAAACGGAATTGGATTTGATGTCCAATTCCGTTTTTAATCCCTCCGAGTGCGATAAATCGCACCCACCTCCATTTAACAAGGGAGGCTTAATAGGTTTATTCGATTTTATTTTGGCGTGGTTCAGACCACTTTATCGACAGTCTAAGGGATGCTGTTAAAATAACAGCATCCCTTATGTTTTGCTTTAGATATTGGGTTGTATGATTACTTGCTTGCCTTGATAGCAGCCTGTGTCGCTTTTCACCAAAAGCGTCAATCATCAATCATTGTGATTATTATATGATATTTTCTTATTAAAGTCAAGAAAAAAGCAGCCAAGCCCCTTATGACTTGACTGCTTCCTTTTTAGAATAGGTTTAAATCCAAACGCTTACATTAAGGTCTTTCCAATTATAAACCCTTCTGCGAGTGGAAAAGCTATATAGATACTTTTTTGCATCTTCTATTGTTAGCGTAAACGAAGCAATTTTAATGTGGTCATCAATGTCAAACTCATCGGAAGATCCATTCCCGCTTCGCAAATACCATCTGAACTCGTCTTTGGATACCCA
>JBJEPH010000098.1:0-26409 GCA_051881135.1 Eubacterium sp. | reverse complement strand
CTCAACAGTCTCTCATCATGTAGAATTTTATTACTTGGACTTTTTCTACACGATGTAACCGAGAGAAATCTCGGTTTATTTTTATTTATTACGCTTGCTTAAACGTCTGTTTGATACAAAGGTATCTCTCCAAAGCGTTGGATTGAACAGCAAAAGCATCGGGAAAAGCTCTAATCTGCCTGCAAGCATATCGAAAATTAATGTCAGCTTTGATGCAGTACTGAAAAAGCTGAAATTATGTGTAGGTCCGTCAAGACCGAGTCCCGGTCCGACATTGTTCATTGTTGTGAGAACTGCCGAAAAATTGGATACCATATCATTGTTTTCGACAGACACAATTAAAAATGAAATGCCGAAAATTAAAGCGGCTGTAATAAAATATACATTTGTTGCACGAACAACATCGTGCTCAACAGGCTTTCCGTCAATTCTTATTTTTTTAAGACTCTTTGGATGAACATATAAGGAAATTTCTTTAAAATAGCTTTTTATAACAACCATAAATCTTGAAACCTTAATACCGCCGCCCGTGCTTCCGGCGCATGCGCCGATGAACATAAGCATAAGTATTACGCATTTTGAAAGCTGAGGCCAAGCGTCATAATTTGCAGTTGTGAAGCCGGTTGTTGTTATAATAGAAACAACCTGAAATGCAGACTCGGTATATGAAGCAAAGCCTAATTGCTGTATTCTGCCGAGGTTAAAGAAAATAAGCAGGGTTGCAACGAATATAATTCCGTAATACCATCTGACCTCTTCGGATTTGAAGGCTTGCTTAAATCTTTTGGTAAGCATCAAAAAATATACATTAAAGTTTACACCGAAAAGGCTCATAAAAACTATAATAACCCACTGAATATAAACGGAATAGCTTGCAATACTGTCATTTTTTATGCCGAAGCCACCCGTTCCCGCAGTTGCAAAGGTTATCATAAATGCATCAAGCAAGGGCATTTTACCAATTAGCAAAAAAACAACCTGTATCAAGGTCATAGCAACATATATAAGATAAAGCGTTGCCGCCGTGCTTCGCATTTTCGGAACAAGCTTGCCAACAGAGGGTCCCGGGCTTTCCGCTTTCATTAAATTTATATTTGAACCGCCGCTTAGAGGAACAATAGCCATAAGAAAGACGAGAATACCCATTCCGCCAATCCAATGGGTAAAGCTTCGCCAAAACAGAGTGCACCTTGCAAGACCTTCAACCTCGTCGAGTATGCTTGCGCCAGTTGTGGTAAAGCCCGAAACGGTTTCAAACAAAGCATCAATATATGAAGGTATTTCGCCTGTAAGCACAAAAGGAATTGCGCCGAACACACTTAAAACAATCCAGCTAAGTGCAACGGCAACACAGCCCTCTTTTAGATAAAAAACATTGTTTGACGGCTTTTTAACAGCAAGTGCAAAGCCTACCAAGGCGCATAAACCGCTTACTGCTAAAAAAGAAACTCCCTGCGATTCGCCGTAATAAAGCGCAACGACACAAGGAAGAAGCAAAAACGCTCCCTCAAGCAAAAGCACATATCCAAGTATTCGTCTGATAATTGATAAATTCATTGCTAATCCTAATCTAAAATATTGCTTATATCGTTAAAGCCCGTATGCGTTGTAACAATCATAACATTGTCGCCGGGCAAAATACAATCCTGACCGTCAGGAATGATGACCTTGCCTTCTCTAAAAATAAAGCAAATGAGAAGATCTTTCTTCAAATTCAAATTCATTAAAGGTGTATTTGTTACCCTTGAAGCCTTATCCACCTTAAATTCGATGGCTTCAACTCTATGGTCGAACATATGGGAAAGCGTTTCAACATTACTGCCCATTGACGCCTTCTTGGCTCTTACATAGGCGATAATCGCCTCGCTTGTGATGTATCTCGGATAAATTACAGAGCCTAAATCAAGGCTGTTTAGGGCATCCTTGAAATTAATTCTGTTTATTTTGGTTACAAGCTTTGCATCCGATATTTCTCTTGCATGAAGAGCAAGCAAAACATTTTCTTCATCCGACGCAGTGAGCGGAACAAAGGCTTCTGTGGTGAGAATTCCCTCCTCGTAGAGCAGATCCTCATCGGAGCCGTTACCGCAAATGATGATTGCTTCAGGCAGAAGCGTTGCAAGCTCCTCACAGCGTTCTCTGTTCTTTTCGATAATCTTAACTTTAATTCCGTTCTCGAGCAGTCTTTTGCCGAGATAATAGCCGGCATCGGTTCCGCCGATAATCATTGCGCTTTTTACCTTATGTGTTTTAAATCCGATTTGCTTTAGAAAATCTGCAACGGCGTGGTTCGGCGCAACAAAGGAAATAGCGTCGCCTGCCAAAAGCTGAAAATCACCTGACGGAATATATATTTGATTTTTTCTCTCAACGGCACAAATAAGAACATACTTTGTGCTTCTTCCTATTTCAGCAATGCTCATACCGTCGAGCATATTATTTTGCGGAATTCTTATCCTTACAAGCTCTGCCTTTTCGTGTGCAAACGAGCTTACCTCAAGTGCAGTAGGCAGGCAAAGAACACGCGCAATTTCGTTAGCCGCCTCAAGCTCGGGATTAATTACCATAGCAAGACCGAGCTTGTCCTTTATATGTCCAACCTCAGTTGTGTAATCGGGATTACGAACTCTTGCTATTGCGGCACAGTTTTCGGAAATGCTTGATGCAACGGCACAGCATAAAAGATTAAATTCATCTGAAATTGTAACTGCAATAATTAAATCTGCCTCGGGTATGCCTGCTTCACGAAGAACGCTGAAGGACGCACCGTTTCCGCAAACGCACATAACATCATACAGATTTGATAATTCCTGAAGAACATCTGCGTTTTTATCAACTATTGTTATGTCGTGTCCCTCTTTGGTTAGCTGTTCTACAAGAGTTATACCAACGGCGCCACAGCCGACAATAACAATATTTAAGCCTTTTGTTTTTTCGCCACGAGAAAAAATCATAATTTTTCCTAACCTTTTGCAGAGAAAGTGCTCTTGCAAAATAAATTTATTTTTTTGTTTTAACGGTAGTTGAAGACCAAGCAGAATAATACTTTTTACCGTTATACGTTTTATATGCCCTAATGCGAACATAATATTTTTTGCTTGGCTTTAGCTTTGTGACCGTCTTTGAAGTACTGCTTTTAGAAACGGTTATTTTTTTAGCTGATGAATATTTACTGTTGGTTGCATATTGAATTTCATAACCCGAGGCAACGGAAACCTTTTTCCAAGATAAATTAAAGCCCTTTGACCTTGATGTAATCTTGCTTATTGAGACCTTTGGAACCGTCAGCCTTGCAACCGTTTTTTGCGCAACAAGAACCTTTTTACAAACCGAGCAATGCTTTCCCTCTGTTTTGCCGCTTGAAGCATAGGTTGGCTTTACCGCTTTGTCAATTACAACCGTATGGCCTGTTGCTTTTACGGTTTGTGTATATTTTCTGCCGCAGACCTTACAGGTATAGGTTTTAATTCCGTTTTCTGTGCAGGTAGCTTTTTTAGTTACAGCATAGGTATATGTATGCGTAGTGTGAGTATTGTCCTTTACGCCCCAAATCGTTGTGTTATCATTACCCTTTGCGGCAAAAACGATTTTATAATTTTTATCTGCGCTTTCATCATATTGCTTCGTAAAAACGCCCTTATATTCCACTCCGCCAATGGTCATATTAACATAAGCCGTAGAAGCTACCATTTTCCAGTTACCGCTTACTGAGGTATATCCAAGGTTGGTGTGATGCTCGTCAAATTTGTAATTACGTACTCCCTCAACCCTGCCGTTAGGGTTAAGATAAATCAACTTTGACGGCAATATAATATCACTGTTTGGCGATGTACCCCAATCTTCAACGGACTGTGATTTATTGTTGCTGTTTATAAATTCATAAACGCCTGCAACATCGGAGGCCGTAAATGAAGAAATGTCAGCTTCGCCCTGATATTCAAACGGTAGCATAACCGACCAGCCATCCTGTGTGCGAAGCATTTTATGTACTCTAACCTCGTGTCCCTCAGTATTATTGCTCCATTTTTCGTCAAAGCGTGTATGATAGACCTGATACATAGAACCGTCACTGTCTATAAGACAGGAGCTGTGTCCGGGTGACATATAAGCATAGTCGTTACAGCTGAATTTGTAATTACCTGCAAGCTTCAGACCTGTATTTTTCATATCGGTTGCAATATTACCTGCCGCATCATAATACGGTCCGTCAGGATATTTTGAGCGATACTCACGAATATTGTATCCGCCTCTTGCATCTAATCCGCCATAGGTTAAATAAAAATAATAGTAGCCTGTTTGCGCGTCATAAATAATATACGGTCCCTCGCCTGTTCCGAGGCTTCCTTCGTTTGTACGGCTTATCTGCTTGCCGAAATATATATCAAAGCCCTCGGTCTGCTTCATATATTCATAATCGGGAGTTCCTGTTTTGTTGTTTAGCTTAATTACATAACAGCCACCGCTGTATGAGCCGTAAACAAGCCACATTTCACCGTTTTTATCGGTAAAAGCCGTAGGATCGATTGCATTAGGATACATTCCCAAGCCGCAGTCATAAAATCCCCTTCCCGTAAACCAAGGCATACTCTCAATTTCATTCTCGGTTGCAAGGCCTGTTGATATCAAATCCTCCGGTATGTTGGATTGTCCGTAATACAGACCGAGATAATCAGGCATATTTTTATCTATATCGGTAATGCCCGAATATATAAAGCTTTTTTGATATTTGTAAGGACCTTCAATATTATCGGAGGTTGCAAGCCAAATTACAGAAGCCGTTGTACCCCAAACGGAACAGCATCCGTAAAGGCAATAGCACCCCATATCCTTATTGTAAATTATGTCATTTGCCCAGCAATTATATTCTAAATCCTTGCCGTAATATCTTGATGCTTCACCGAATTTTTCAATATCCGTTAATTGATAAGACGTTGTCCATTCCAACGGCTCGGATAAATTCTCCATCCAGCTTTTGCCGTCGATTGAAAGATAGCTTCGACCGTTAACGGAATAGCCCATATCCTGCCAATCAACAAGATTTTCGCTTTTTCCCATAGCTAAATGAGAGCCAACAATATAATATTTTCCGTTCTGTGCCAAGGTTATTGACGGGTCATGTACGGAAATTCTTGCAGGCTCTGCAAATGATGTAATCGGTAAAGAAAAAACAGACATAATAATTGTAAGCGAAAATATAACAGATAAAAGCTTTTTCATTATTCACCTAATCAGTTTTACAAATTCATTTATTGGTTGTTGAGCCGAAGCCACCGTCGCGAACGCCGTCTGCACAGTCGTCAACGGTTATGCCGAACTGTGTAAAAATGCCCTGTGAAAAGCCGTCGCCTGCATTAACGGTAACACAGTGTTCATCGTCATGCGCAGTGCAGGAAAGCTTTATCATAATGTGGCCTTCATTTGAGGAATTGTAATAATCGGCGTCAATAATTCCAACCGTATTATCAAGCTCGACTCTGTGCTTAAAGCCAAGACCGCTTCTCGGGAAAATGCTAAGCACCCAGCCGTCATTGATTTTTGAACGGATACCCGTAGGAATGAGAGTTGATGCGCCCTTCTTTATTGTGATATCGGCAGGAGCATAAAAATCGTAGCCTGCCGAGCCTGTTGTTGCCCTCTGCGGAAGCTTGATATTATCGTAAATATCTCTTACATTTTCCGTATCGGGAAAATTCTTTAACCAATCCTTCTCAAACTGTTCAAAGCTGACCTTTTCAAATTTTGCTATTCTTTGCATAAAATACCTCACCATAATCTGTTGCTGAAATTCGGGCAATTTGCGTTTTTCAGCCTTGCCCTTACCTCAACATAGCATCCGCATTTTTTGCACATTCCGGAAATGAGGAAATCACATTCCTTACATTTTGAAATACGTTGCAGATAAACGCTGTCGGATACCAAATCATTTTTGTTTAGGGTAGCAATATAATTCATAATTTCATTATATGTTACCTTCTCGCCTGCTTCATAAAGCAGGCACTTTTTACATTGATGTGTCATTATTTAATTACAAACTTAACAACGGAGCAAGCAGGAATGTTTGCCCGGAATCCGTCCTTAAGCTTTCTGAAATCGGTAAATTCAACCGTCTTTACATTGTCTGTATTGTCAAAGTCGTTCTTTTCGTGACATTCACCGGTTAGAATTTCAGCCGTGATAGAAGAAACTCGAGTGTCGGCAATTTGACATTTTATCTTAGCGGCTTTATTTGAGGATGTGTTTGTTACGGTAGAATAAATAGTACCGTCCTCATCCATTGAAGCAGATTCAATAAGCTGTGGGAATTTCTTTGAGTCGTTTTTGGACTCTAACTCCTGTGTTGTGATATATGAGCCGATTAATGTATTGTTTTGGTGCTCCTTGTACATCTTAAATACATGATATGTAGGAGTTTTAACCATCCTCTCACCGTCTGTAAGAATTACCGACTGAAGAACATTAACAGTTTGTGCGATATTTGCCATCATAAGTCTGTCGGCATGCTTATTGAATATATTCAGCGTTAAGCCTGCTACGATAGCGTCACGCATTGTATTTTGCTGATACAGAAATCCCGGATTTGTACCCGGCTCAACATCGTACCATGTTCCCCATTCGTCAACAATAAGCTTAACCCATTTTTGCGGATTAATGCTGTCCATCATTGCTAAATGATTTGTGATAAGCTCCTCCATTCTGTATGCCTTACAGATGGTCGAATTATACTCGTTTGTATCAAATTCGGTAGCAGAGCCCTTATGATTCCAATTGCCTGTGGGTATTGTGTAATAGTGAAGCGAAATTCCGTTAGCGTGGTGCTTAACCTTATCCATAACCTCTTTTGTCCAATGATAGTCGTCAACATTAGGACCGCAGGCAATACGAAGAATGTGCTTGTCACGGTTATAATCTCTTACATACACATTGTATCTCTTAAACAGACAGCCGTAGTATTCGGGGTCCATATTTCCGCCACAGCCCCAGGATTCGTTACCTACGCCGAAATATTTAAGATTATACGGCTTTTCACGACCGTTCTTCTTGCGAAGCTCTGCCATAGGGGAAACTCCGTCAAAGGTCATATATTCAATCCATTCATCCATTTCCTGAACCGTGCCCGAGCCTACATTTCCGTTTACATAGGTATCACAGCCAAGCTGTTCGCAAAGCTCAAAATATTCGTTAGTTCCGAAGGAGTTATCCTCAACAACTCCTCCCCAATGAGTATTAATCATTCTTTTACGGTTTGATTTTTCACCGATGCCGTCCTTCCAGTGATATTCATCGGCAAAGCAACCGCCCGGCCAACGAAGAACGGGAATGCCCATTTCCTTTAGAGCATCAACAACATCCTTTCTCATACCGTTAATATTAGGTATTTTTGAGTCTTCACCTACGAACATTCCCTCATAGATGCATCTTCCGAGATGCTCTGAAAAATGTCCGTAGATGTCCTTGTTGATTTTTGCAATTTTTTGGTTTGGATTGATTAAATACTTTTCCATAATATGACACCCTTCAATAAGATAGTTTTATATTAATATATTAATAAATTAATGTCAATAAATGTTTAAAGAAAAATTTCATACTTAAGTATTATTTCAAAAAAACAAATCATATTAATTATATAAAATTATGAAACGGAGATAGGAATATGTGCGGAATTATCGGATATACGGGATACAGTCAGGCAAGAGATGTATTGATTAAGGGCTTGAAGACGCTTGAATACAGGGGCTATGATTCTGCAGGAATTGCATTGTATAACGACACCTATAAGCAGGTTCTGGTTACAAAATGCACAGGTCGAGTTGCAAAGCTTGAAGAAAAGGCATCAGCAAATGAAGGCGTATGCGGAATAGGCCATACGCGTTGGGCAACTCACGGAGGAGTTTGCGACAGGAACTCACATCCACACAAATTCGGCAATGTTACGCTTGTTCACAACGGAATAATTGAAAACTATGAAAGCATAAAGCATCAGCTTGGGGTTGAGGCAAGGCTGAAAAGTGACACTGATTCCGAAATTGCAGCCGCATTAATTGACCGATATCTTAGCGTCGGACATTCACACGAGGAGGCAATAGTTAATTCCGTTAGGGATATTAAGGGCACCTTTGCACTTGCAATTATGTTTGATGATTTGCCGAATGTGATATATGCTATAAGAAATGTAAGTCCTATTGTGTGCTGTAAAAACGACAACGGCTGTTATATTGCATCGGATATAATGGCAATAGGTGAATACAGTGACAAATATTTTGTTTTGCCGGAAATGTGTATTGCAAAAATTGAGCAAAGCAATATACAAATAAGCAGTCTTTCGGGTAACGAGATTAAGCCGAGCGTATTAAGCTTGGATTGGGATATAAAGAGCGGTGGTAAGGGCGGCTTTCCGTTCTTTATGGAAAAGGAAATAAGAGAACAGCCAAGGGTTATAGAAAAAACAATACAAAAAGGAATTAAGGACGGTTTGCCCTGCTTTGATGCGGACGGTGTTGATAATAAAATATTTGAAAAATGCGAAAGTATTTGCGTTGTTGCCTGCGGAACAGCAATGCATGCAGGCTTAATAGGAAAGCATTTGATAGAAAAAATTTGTGAAATACCCGTAAATGTATGTATGGCAAGCGAGTATATGTACAGTGAGCCGATAATCAACGACAAAACGCTTGTAATTTGTGTATCGCAAAGCGGTGAAACGATAGACACACTTGAAGCGCTGAAGTATGCAAAAAGCAAGGGTGCAATGACGCTTTCCATCGTTAATGTTAAGGGTTCAACCATCGCAAGAGAGAGCGAAAATGTGATATACACCGACGCAGGTCCCGAAATTGCAGTTGCATCTACAAAGGCATATACAACACAGGTCGCTGTATTTTATCTTATAACGGCAAAATTGGCATATCTGCACGGAAAATTGAATTATGAAGGTGTTACCTCTTTTATAGATGAGTTAAAGAAGGTTCCGGCAAGTGTGCAGAATATTCTTGACAGAAGCAATGAAATACATCAGCTTTCGAAATCCTTGCTCACCTGTGAACACGCATTTATGATTGGCAGAGGTCTCGATTATCCAACCCTGCTCGAAGCCTCACTCAAGCTAAAGGAAATCAGCTATATACATTCCGAGGCATTCGCATCGGGAGAATTAAAACACGGCACTATTGCGCTTATAACAGATAACACGCCCGTAATTGCGCTGATAACGCAACAAAGATTAGCATCTAAGCAGATTTCCAATATAAGAGAGGTTGAGTCGAGAGGTGCAAATGTGATAAGCTTCGTACGCAGCTCGCTTGACACAAAAGCAATAAACGCTGCATTCGTTTTGCCTGATTTAGATGATGAATTTATGGCTATACCGTCAATTATTGCAATGCAGCTTCTTGCATATTATGTTTCTTCGGACAAGGGACTTGATGTAGATAAGCCGAGAAATCTTGCCAAGGTTGTAACCGTAGAATGACAAAAGAATATAAAAAGCAAATGCCTTGAGATAGTAATTTCTATCCCAAGGCATTTTTACAAAAAATTATTTTTTAATTGATTTTAAATCGTGATTTTTTCTTGCAAAATATTCCTTTGTTTCCTTACCTACAATACCGCTTAAAGCAAAGAGAGCGATTAGGTTAGGAAACGCCATAAGTCCGTTGCAGATATTGGCAATATTCCAAACAGCAGAAACAGAGAGATAAGGACCTGCAAACACTGCAACGATATACAAAACTCTATATACCTTAATAAGCTTTTGACTGCTTGTTAAATATTCAAGACATCTTTCGGAATAATAGTCCCAGCCGAGAATGGTTGTAAAAGCAAAGAATGCAAGACAAATCATAAGCATAAATGCAGAGAAATTCTCATTCCACGGAAGACCTGTTTTCCAAGCGGTTGTTGTGATGTTTACACCCTCAAATTTGCCTGCAACGAAGGCGTTTTGAGCACCTGTTACAAGGATTGTAAGTCCTGTAAGGGTACAGATAACGATTGTGTCAATAAAAGTACCAGTCATTGTTACAAGTCCCTGACGAACGGTATCCTTTGTTTGTGCAGCAGCCGCCGCAATGGGTGCAGAGCCGAGGCCTGCCTCATTTGAGAAAATTCCGCGACCTATACCCTTTTGCATTGCAAGCTTAATTGTAATACCCGTTAAGGCACCGATTACAGGCTCGGGAGCAAATGCACTCTTAACAACAAGAACTACTGCGGCAGGAATCTTTGTAATATTTAATAACAAAATAATCAAGGCGAAGAATATGTAAATAAAAGCCATAAACGGAACAACGATTTCCGATACCTTTGCAATTCTCTTTATTCCGCCGATAATAACAAGTGCGGCGCAGGCTGTTACAATAAAGCCTCCGATAACGGTTGCCCATGTATAGCTGTTTTCGCCTAATGTAAAAGCAATATGCACGCTTTGAGGGTCAAAGAAATTTTGAATAGCAGATGTGATACCGTTAATCTGTGTGATAGTGCCGATACCGAGCAAGCCGGCAAGAATTCCAAAGAAAGCAAAAAGCTTTGCAAGCCATTTCCATTTTGGACCCATACCCTTTTCAATATAGTAGAACGGACCGCCGAGATAATGCCCGTCGCCCTTGTTTTCACGGTATTTAATAGCTAAAAAGCCTTCGGAATATTTGGTTGCCATACCCAAAAAAGCCGCAAAAAGCATCCAAAACAATGCACCGGGACCGCCAAGACAAATAGCGGTGGCAACGCCGACAATATTACCTGTTCCGATTGTGGCGGAAAGTGCAGTGCATAAAGCACCGAAGGAGGTTACCTCGCCCTCACCGTCAGCTTCGTTCTTAACCATAAACTTTAGAGCCTTACCTAAATGAAAAAGCTGAACAAAGCCTGTTCTTATTGAAAGCCACAGACCTGCGCACAAAATCAGTATTATCAAAGGCCAGCCCCAAACAATGTCATCAATTTTAGAAATCGCGTCATTTATTGACATTGCAAGAAGTATTTGTTGCATAATACCTATCCTCCTAAAATATAATATGTTAGATTTTAACATATAGCAGGTCTTAATGCAACAAAAATTTTAGGCAGAGAGCTTTGTTTTAAGCTTTTCCAAAAGTGCTTTTTCACGCCTTGATACCTGTACCTGTGATATGCCGAGCAGACAGGCAGTTTCGACCTGCGTTTTGCCCTCGTAAAATCTGTACTTAACCAACAGCAGCTCCTGCTTTGAAAGCGTTGAGAGGGCTTGTCTTACACTTATCCTGTCAAACATTCTGTCACTGTCGTCAACGGGAATGTCAAGCTCACTTGAGCCGTCCTCCGTATCTATGCTCAGGGACATAATCGGAGTTAAAATGTTTAATATTTCGGCAAGCTCCTCAGATGGAATATCCGTTAAGCTTGAAAGCTCGGAAACAGTCGGCTCACGTTCTTCCTTTTCCTTAAATTTTTCTCTGACTCCCTGAACATATAAAGATTTTTCCTTTAACGCACGAGAAACCTTAATCGCTCCACCGTCACGAAAGAGTCTTTTTATTTCGCCCATTATAACAGGTACGGCATAGGTGGAAAGAGCAAAACCGCGCTCCTTGTCAAAATTGTCAACGGCTTTTATAAGACCTATACAGCCTGCCTGAAACAAATCCTCATAATCTACTCCCCTGCCTAAAAACCTGTGTGCTATGGAATGAACCAAGCCTAAATTATCGCAAATTTGCCTGTCACGAGAATTTTCTACCATTTTTGTCTTCCGCTTATCTTTTTAGTTAATGTTACCTGTGTACCAAAGCCGGGCTTTGAGCTTACTCTCAATTTGTCACAAAATGATTCCATAACCGTAAAGCCGAGCCCCGCTCTGTCGGAGCCGCCTGTTGTGAACAAGGGAGTCATCGCTTCGCTTATATTTACTATGCCTACGCCCTTGTCCTTGATTTTGATTTTCACGGTATTTCCCTCTAATATTTGACCTGTTATGTAAATCTTGCCGAAGCTGTCCTTATATCCGTGTACAATGGAGTTTGTAACAGCCTCCGACACAGCGGTTTTAAGGTCTGCAAGCTCATCAATTGTTGGGTCGAGAGGCGAAACAAAGGACGAAACAACAACCCTGCTGAATGCCTCGTTTACGCTTTTACTGTCTAAAACTAATTTAAATTCATTTACAACCTTCATTTTTATCTCCTCCTAATTTATTTCTTTAATAATTGCAATTGAGCCAAGCCCTGCAAGCTCCATAAGCTTTTTTGTTTGAGAGGTTACATTTCTTACCTCAAGCGTTCCCCTAAAGCTTTGCATAAGCCTAAACCTACCCATAACCAAGCCTATTCCCGATGAGTCCATAAAGGATACATTTTTAAAATCCAAAATTAAATGCTGTGGCTTCATAAAGCTTATTGCATTGTCTATTTTTTCTCTTATTCCTGCGCTTGTGTGGTGGTCGATTTCGCCGTATAGATATGCAACAAGCAGATTACCGCTGGATTCGATAGTTACATTCACTTAAATCACTCCATAAAAAATACCAATCTGCTACTAAAATAACAGATTGGTATAGAATATTTTGTAAAATTATAGGAGTTGTCAAATTAAATTTATGACTTCTCTCGCAAGGTAAAAGGAACCGCAAATCAGAGTTATATCCTTTGCTTTAACAGCCTCAACGGGATTATCAATTATTACAACATTACTGCAATATTTTTTTGCGATATTTGCAAGCACCGTTGCAGGCATTGAACGAGCATTATTTGGTTGGGTGCAAATTATTTTTTTGCATTTCGGAGCAACAACGGACATATATCCGTCAACATCCTTATCCCTCATCATACCGATTAAGGCAACCTCGTCATTTATTACCTCTGCCAAAGCCTGTCCTGCATTTACATTGTGCCCGCCGTCAATAATTATATTGCCTATTTTCTGCTGTCTTGCAGGAAGCCTTGAAAGGCTTATGTTATCGTCAAAGCCTAAATATTTAACGACCTTTTTTGCAAGCAACAGATTGTTTTCATTAAAATCATCAAATCTGCTCTCATACCTAAAGCAAGGGGAGCCTTCTTTTATAATGCCTTCCTTTTCTGCAATGATTTTTTCTATGGTATCGCCTAAAAAATCTGTATGGTCAAGAGATATCGAGGTTAGCACTGAGCAAGCATTTTTTGCTTCAACATTAGTTGCATCGCCCTTACCGCCCATACCGCATTCGATAACGGCATAATCGACCTTATTAAGATGAAAATACACATACATCATCGCAGTTATAAGCTCAAATTCCGTGCAATCATCTGCTCCTGCAACAAATACGGACTCTGCAACAGAGGCAAAATCAGCCTCGGAAATAGGCTCGCCGTTAATTTGTATCTGCTCGCGGTAATTGCATATCCAGGGTGACGAGAATAAGCCAACCCTTAAGCCGTTTTTCTGCAATGCGTCTGCAATTGTTTTAGCAACGGTTCCCTTGCCGTTTGTTCCAGCAATATGAATTATTTTAATTTTGTCCTGCGGATTTGAGAATTTTTCGAGCAATGCTCGTATTCGAGAAAGCCCGGGCTTAATGCCCAGGCCTTGTCTGTTAACTATAAAATTAAGTGCATCGTTATAGGTCATTAACCGATTTCCTCAATAGACTTTTTAATTTGTGCAATCTTTTCTTCGCAAATTTTTGCGTCTTCCCTGTTTTGCATAACAACCTTCTCGGGTGCCTTATTTACAAATCCGGGATTATTAAGCTTTTTCATAATGAAATCGAGCTTATCCTGCGCAACGGCAAGCTCTTTTTCAAGACGCTTTTTCTCCGCTTCAAAATCTACCAAATCACCGAGCGGAATATAAACCTTCGCATCATCCGTAATAATTGTTACAACATTACCCAAATCGCCGAACTTATCGCTAACGGTTACTTCGTTTGCAAAAGCAAGACGCTTGATAAATTCAACGCCCTTATTATAGGTTGATGCATTTGATGTTTCAACAAATATTTTAGATTTCTTTGAAGGCGGAATATTCATTTCTGCTCTGCGATTCCTTACGGCACGAATTGCGGACATAATCTTTTCCATTTCGTCCTCGTCGCCTGCAAAGTTAAGACCTTCGTCATACTTGCACCATTCGGAAATCATAATAGATTCGCAATCGTGCGGAATAGCTTGGTATATTTCCTCGGTAATGAAGGGCATAAACGGATGAAGCAGCTTTAGGATATAGGTTAAAACAAATACAAGAACTGCCTTAGCATCCTCCTTTGCCGATTCATTATCTCCCTGAAGTCTGATCTTAGCAATTTCGATATACCAATCGCAATATACATCCCAAATAAAATCATAGAGCTTTTGGATGGCAATACCAAGCTCGTACTTATCAAGGTTTTCGGTAACCTCTGCGGCTAACTGATTTACCTTAGATAAAATCCATTTGTCCTCGATAAGCAGATTTTCGGGCAATCCGTTATAGCAATAATCATCACCGAGATACATCAAAACAAATCTTGACGCGTTCCAAAGCTTATTTGCAAAGTTTCTTGAAGATGTAATCTTATCATCGGAAAAACGCATATCGTTTCCGGGTGAGTTACCTGTTGCAAGCGCAAATCTAAGGGCGTCGGCGCCGTATTGGTCGATAATCTCGAGCGGATCAATACCGTTGCCGAGTGATTTACTCATTTTTCTGCCCTGTGAGTCACGAACCAAGCCGTGAATTAAAACAGTGTCAAACGGTGCCTTATCGGTATATGCAAGGCCTGAGAAAATCATTCTTGAAACCCAAAATCCTATGATATCGTAGCCTGTAACCAATGTGTTTGTAGGATAGTATTTTTTCAAATCCTCGGTATCCTCGGGCCAACCTAATGTTGAGAACGGCCACAAGGCAGATGAAAACCAGGTATCGAGAGTGTCGGGGTCCTGGGTGATATTTTTGCTTGAACATTTTGAACAAGCGCAGGGCTCCTCTTTGGAAACGGTGGTTGCGCCGCAATCATTACAATACCAAGCAGGTATTTGATGTCCCCACCAAAGCTGACGGGAAATGCACCAGTCACGAGTGCCGCGCATCCAAGACATATAATTTTTCTTAAAGCGTTCGGGAACAAATTTAATCTCGCCCTTTTCAACGGAATCAATGGCAGGTCCTGCAAGAGGCTCCATTTTTACAAACCATTGCTTTGATACCATAGGCTCAATGATTGAATGACAGCGATAACAGGTTCCAACATCGTGCTTAAGCGGTTCAATTTCCTTGATGTATCCGCCTTCCTCCAAATCGGCAAGAATGGCTTTTCTTGCTTCAAGCGTTGTCATACCTGCATATTTTCCGCAGTCAAGTACCTCGGGCTCATTTTGTGCTGCTCTGCCCGAAGCAAAGATTTCGTCTGCTGCTGCCTTATCGGCTGCGCCTGTCATATATCCGTCATAGGTAAAGGTTCTTACGATAGGAAGATTATGCCTTAAACCAACCTCAAAGTCGTTAGGGTCGTGTGCAGGAGTAATTTTTACAACGCCCGTACCCTTTGTCATATCTGCATGCTCATCGCAAACAATAGGAATTTCCTTGTTTAGAAGCGGTAAAATTACATGACAGCCGTGAAGATGTGCATATCTCGGGTCGTCGTGATTAATAGCAACTGCCGTATCGCCGAGCATTGTTTCCGGTCTTGTGGTTGCAAGCTCAAGCTTTTCGCCCGTTTCCTTAACGGTGTAAAGCAGATGCCAGAAGCTTCCTTCCTTTTCGTCATACTCTACCTCTGCGTCTGAAATAGAGGTGTTGCAATGAGGGCACCAGTTTACCATTCTGTTGCCGCGATAAATAAGACCTTTATCATAAAGACCTACAAATACCTCACGAACAGCCTTTGAACAGCCCTCATCAAGTGTAAAGCGTTCTCTGTCCCAATCGCAGGAGGAGCCCATTTTCTTAAGCTGTTCAATAATTCTTCCGCCGTATTGCTCCTTCCATTTCCACGCTCTGTCCAAAAAGCCGTCACGACCAAGGTCCTCTTTTGTAATTCCCTCGGCACGCATAGCCTCAACGATTTTTGCCTCTGTTGCAATAGAAGCGTGGTCTGTGCCGGGTAGCCACAAGGTATTGTAGCCGTTCATTCTGTGATAACGGATAAGAATATCCTGCAATGTGTTATCAAGAGCATGTCCCATATGAAGCTGACCGGTAATATTAGGTGGCGGAATAACGATAGTATAAGGCTCCTTTTCGCTTTTTACATCAGCGTGAAAATAGCCGTTATCCATCCAAAATTTATAAATTTTGTCTTCAAAAGAAGCAGGGTTATACTGCTTTTCCAATTCCTTTGCCATAAATCTTCTCCTTAAAAAATAAAAACGCCTCATAAATATGAGACGAAAAATTCCGTGGTACCACTCAAATTGCGCATAAAAATGCACCGCTTAAAATCCTTAACGCAGAAATACGGATAGGACTACTTAATTTCACCCTACCTGCTCATAAGCTACCTTCGCAAGTGTTAAAGCATTGACTCACAGCAACCGTCAACTCTCTGTGGCTTAACAAAATGCTACTCCTCTTAATCAAAGCAGTTTAATATGTAAATTAGTTTAACAAAATAGGCATTAAAAGTCAAGTGCTATTTACGGCGACGGCAAAAACGGCTGATAAGCTGATTATGGCAAAGCTTTTCTATTTCATCATCAAGCTCAAATTGCTCTAACTCGGGCACGGCGCATTTTAGCAACGCGTCTGCAAGGCTTGGATTTTTCGGTAAAACGGGGCCGTGCATATATGTTGCAACAGTGTTTTTGTAATGCAAGCCCTCTAAGCCGTCCGCTCCGTTGTTTCCGTAGCCTAAAATAACCTCTCCGAGAGGCTTTAATTCCTTTGACAAATATGTTTTACCGCTATGATTTTCAAAGCCGACAAGCTTGCCCATTGGCGTGTCGGTAACAATATTGCCTATCATTCTTGTTTTTGAGCCTACTGTATAAAAAGGCAGAGCATTTGAAAGTGTAATTTTTTTATTATCATTTGTTTTAAAGTATTCACCGAGAAGCTGAAAGCCGCCGCAGATTGCCAAAACAGCCTTGCCGTTTTCAATATAATAAGACAGCGCAGTGCTTTTTCTTTTAATATCATTTTCAATAATTTCAATTTCCCTGTCCTGACCGCCGCCTATAAACATTATATCAAAATCGGGAATTTTGTCTCCGATGCCTGCTTCAAGTATTTCCGTTTTAATGCCTCTTTTTTTAAGTCTGTAATTTAGGCACAAAACATTTCCGCTGTCGCCGTAAAGATTTAACTCCTTAGGATATAGATGAAGTATTTTTACAGCCAAAATTCGTCACCGCCAAATTCATTGATAAGATAGTGCCTCATTGTCATCATAGAAGTGTAGGTAGAAAAAATTATTACATCCCGATTAAATGATTTAATAATGTCAATCAGTCGGTTGTAGCATTCGCCGCTTAGTGCGTTTGAGGATATATCATCATATTTCAGCCTTAAGGACATATCGTAGGAACGGGTGCCGAGAGTAAATACATCGTAAATTTTGGGCTTTATTATATTGAAATCAACATCCCAAATCCAGCTTACATCCTTGCCGTCGGCGTCCTTATCGTTTAGAGAAAATATCAAATTATATTTGCCCTGCATTCCTGCCGTATATTCAAGACAATTTGAAAAACCGACCGGGTTTTTAACAAGCATCAATAAAATGTTAATTCCGTTATAATTAAAATGCTCCATTCGTCCGAACGCACCGTTAAAGCCTGAAAGCGAATCAACCGACAGGCCTATAAGCTTCAATACCGAAACGGCTGAAAGATAATTATATGCGTTATAAATGCCACCTAAGGACAAGGAAATATTTTTATCATCAACACAAAAGGAATCTTCACAATAATCAGTTGCCAAAACATCGGGCATGCTTCTTTTATAGCCACAGCTGTTGCAATAGAAATCTCCGAGCTGTGAATATATTTTTGAGTTATAGCGTAAAAGATTATTGCAAATGGGACAATAGGGCGAATCGGTTACGATATTGCTTGTTGAACAATAATTCATACCAAAGCTTACTGTTTTATTACTGCATAGCTTTGAGAGAGAATAGGTTAACGGACAATCTGCATTAAGCACAAGTATTGCCGATTCAAAATTATCTATCCCCTCTTTTATTTTTTTGAGAGTTGTGCTTACTTCGCCGTATCTGTCGAGCTGATCTCTGAAAATATTTGTAACAACAACTATGTCGGCATCAATGTATCTTGAAATCTCAGGCAGGCTGTTTTCGTCACATTCGAGAATGGCGTAATCGCATTTAGGCTTACCGAAAACGGTACAATTATTTATAAAAGCAGTTGTAACGCCGGTAATCATATTTGCCCCGCTTTTGTTTATGAAGTATGATTTATTTGCATTTTTCATTCCCTGCTCAATCAAAGCACAGGTTGTCGTTTTTCCGTTAGTTCCCGTAACACATATAATATGCACATTTTTCGAAAGCTTAGTCAATATATCATATTTAAAATACAGCGCAACTTTGCCGGGAAGGGTTGTACCTCCGCGACCTAAAATATTTAGAATTCTTGCAATAAGCTTTGATATAATTAAAACTATAAACATATTAAAGTATATTGAAAAAAATCGGTTTTATGATATAATTATGAAATCGGAGATGATAAAATGCTAAATAAAATAATTGAAATTGTAAAGCAGGCAGGTAATATTTATCTTTCTGCCGGTAACGATTTTGAAATTGAAGAAAAATCAGACAGCGTAAATCTTGTTACAAAATACGATAAGATGATACAGGACTTTTTGTTTGAAAGACTTGGCGAATTACTGCCCGAAGCTCATTTTTTCGGTGAGGAAGGAAACGAAAACAAGGAGTTAACAGACGGCTACTGCTTTATAATAGATCCCATAGACGGCACAACAAACTTTATAAAGGGCTTTCAGCATTCTGCAATAAGCGTAGGCTTGGCAAAGGACAGAGAGTTGATAATCGGTGTTGTTTTGGACCCCGACTTAAACAATTTATATTATGCAGAAAAAGGCAAGGGCGCATACTTAAACGGAAAGCCTATCAATGTTAGTGATTGCGAATTAAAGGACAGCCTTGTGTTATTCGGAACCTGTCCATATGACAGAGAGCTCACGCACAGAACATTTGAGATAACGGAAAAGATTTTTTATGAATCGTTGGAGATAAGGCGTGCAGGCTCTGCCGCGCTGGATATATGCTATGTGGCAAGCGGTAAGGCAGATTTATATTATGAGCTTATTCTTCGCCCGTGGGATTGGGCAGGTGCAACGCTGATACTGACAGAAGCAGGTGGAATATGCTCACAGATTAACGGAGATGCGCTTAACGCCGACAAAACTACCTCATACGCCTGCGGAAACAGTAAAAACATAAAGGAATTATATGAAATACTTAAGTCTTAACGAATATTTAAAGAAACAATTCGGACAAAAGGTTTATAAAATTGCCTTAGACGGTGGCTTCACCTGCCCAAACAGAGACGGAACAATAGATACACGGGGATGTATATTCTGCTCAAAGGGCGGAAGCGGAGACTTTGCAGAGGACAGAAGCTTATCCGTTACCGAGCAAATCGAAAAAGGAAAAGCAAGGCTTGAAAAGAAAATCAAGGACGGCAAATATATTGCATATTTTCAGGCATTTACAAACACCTATGCTCCGGTTGAAAAGCTGAGAGAACTTTACACCCAGGCGATTAACCATAAGGATATTGTTGCACTGTCAATAGGCACAAGACCCGATTGCATAGGCGATGATGTTTTAGAGCTTCTAAATGAGATAAACAAAATTAAGCCTGTATTTGTTGAGCTCGGATTACAGACAATTCACGAGAAAAGCGCAGAATATATAAGGCGCGGATACAGTTTGGAGGTATATGACAGAGCAGTTGAAAATTTACATAAAATTGGTATAAATGTAGTTACCCATCTCATTATAGGTCTGCCAAACGAAACAAAGAATGATATGCTCCAAAGCGTTGAATATGTATGCAGAGTGACTGACGGAATTAAGCTTCAGCTTCTACATATACTAAAGGATACCGACCTTGAAAGAGAATACGAAAACGGAAAATTTGATGCATTAAGCCTTGAGGAATATGTCGATATTATAAAGTCGTGTGCAGAAATAATACCTGAAAACGTTGTTGTCCACAGGCTAACGGGTGACGGCGCAAAAAAGGATTTAATAGCACCGCTATGGTCTGCCGACAAAAAGAATGTTTTAAACAGGCTTAATAAGGCGCTTTTATAAGCAAAAAGAAAAAACAGAGATTACTCTGTTTTTTTCTTTATTTTTTGCTTTAAATCCTTAATTATAGTTGATACGAGAATTAGGGCTAATATCAATGATAAATAATCAGCAATGGGCTGTGCTATAAGTAATCCCGTTTCGCCGATAATTCTGGGCAATATCAAAATAAGCGGAATATAGAAGATTCCCTGTCTTGAAAGCGCCATAACTGTTGCCCTTGCAGGTCGCTTTAGGGATTGAACAAGCATATTTGATGCGGTTGCAATTCCTATAATAGGAAGCGCAAAGCATTGGTAGCGCAAGGCTCTTGCGCCTAAGCTTATAACCTCCCCGTCATCACGGAACAGCCTAATAAGCTCGGGTGCAAAGATGTATCCCAAAACAGACAGAGCCGTAATAATTATCGTAGTTACAACGGCTAAAAATTTATAGCCGTCATAAACACGCTTATATTTTTTAGCACCGTTGTTAAAGCTGCAAACAGGCTGAAAGCCCTGTCCGTAGCCAATAACAATAGCCATACCGATAAACATAACCCTGTTATATACGCTCATGGCGGCTATTGCCGCATCACCGTAAGGCGCACAGGCGAAATTCATGGAAATATTAGCCAAGGTTCCTACACCCTGCCTGCAAAGAGAGGGCATACCGTTTTTAAAGATATCCGAAAATACTTTCAGGGTAGGCTTAAACTGCTTAATTGATATGCGCAGGTTTTCGCCCATTCTCGTTCCGACAAGCAATATAACAAATCCAATAAACTGACCTACAACGGTTGCATAGGCGGCGCCCTTAACGCCCAAATTTAATTTAAAGATAAACAGGGGGTCCAGCACAATATTAATTACACTTCCGCTTACAATACCGACCATAGAATAAACGGCGCTTCCCTGATAGCGCAAATGATTATTCAAAACAAAGGACGGAAGAATAAAGGGTGCGCCGAAAAGAATAATTTTAAGATAGCCTGAAGCATATTCAAGCGTTGTTTCGGTTGCACCAAGGATTAACGCAAGCCTATCGGAGAAAAACAAACCGATAAGCAAAAGAATAATACCAAAAAAAGCGGCGCTGAAAAAAGCAACATTTGCATAAATTTGCGCCGATTTTTTATCCTTTTCTCCGAGAAAGGTGCTTATTAAAATTCCGCTTCCGTTTCCAAAGAAAAAGCCAACAGCCTGTAAAAGCGTCATAACCGAAAACACTATGCCGATAGAAGCAACCGAGGTTGTGTCTATTTTGCCTACAAAATAGCTGTCCGCCGTATTATAAACGGCTGATACAAGCATTGTAAGAATTGTGGGGACGGCAAGTGATGTTATCAGGCCTTTAACAGGCTCATTTGTAATTTTTTCATATTTGCTTTTGTATTTCAAACTAATCCTTCTTTACTCATAAAAGCCTATATGCTTTAAATGCGGTGTAGAACGAGATTGTCTTATTATCAAAACGGCGCCGACAGCGTTTTTATTAATTTTTATGATTTTGTTTGCGCCTACGACAGTTCCGTTATACACTCTTTTGTATTTACCGTTTGGTTTTAGTATGAACAAATCGAACCTTTCAATACGCTGACTTTTTGTTATATCCTCCTGCAACACGCAATATTTAATCTTTTTTGCAGAGTCAAATCTGTATTCGAGATATCCGTCGGCTTTTTTAAGCTCACCGATATTTGAAACAATGATCGGCTTTTCGGTTATTGCCTTTATCATTTTACCGAATTTTTTTAATACACGGACATCCTTAGAGGCAATTACACCGTTATTGCTCGGTGGCACATTGAGAAGCAAAGTACAATTGTTACCAACGGAATTAAGATAAATCTTCATAAGCTTTCTTGCGGATTTAACTGTATTGTTTTCGCTTTTATGATAAAACCAGCCTTTTCTGATTGAAACATCAACCTCGGCAGGATACCAGCAAAGATACTCGTTTGTTTTTAAAACACTTCTTGAACCCAAATCCTCATCGGTTGAAGTAAGCTTTTTCATAAATGAGCCTTCATTGGCATTCTTCTGCGAATTATCCTGTATTGCTTCGCACCTGCTTAAATAGGACGGAACAACGGAATATTCGCTTTTTCTTGATGAGCCTCCCTCGTTGCCAACCCATCTGATATCTTTTCCGCAAATGGCAATATTTGCTTGTGGCTGAAGGGTGCGGATAACCTCATAATATCTATCCCAATCGTAAGAAAACTCCTTGGCATCGGCACCCTTGGCACCGTCAAACCAAACCTCAAATATTTTACCGTAATTTGTTAACAGCTCTGTAAGCTGATTAACAAAATAGTCGTTATATGCAGGTGTGCCGTAGCTTTCCTCGTGCATATCCCAAGGGGAAAGATATACGCCGAAATCCAAATCATTTACATAGCAGGCATCCGATACGGCTTTTACGACATCGGTATTAAGCTTTGTGTGCATAACATTAAAATCGGTATATTTCGTATCCCACAGGCAGAAGCCGTCGTGGTGCTTGCAGGTTAAAATAACACCCGTTGCGCCTGAGGATTTAACAGCCTTTACCCACTGCTCCGGCTTTATTTTTTCTATATTAAAATCGGACGCTTTTTCGCTTGCACTTCCCCACTCTCTGTTGGTTGCAGTATTCATACCGAAATGGAAAAACACATAATAAGGCTTGTCCTGAAGCCTTAGCTGATTTTCACTCGGCACAACGGAAATGTATCGCCTTACCTCATCATCATAAAGCGGTGCATTTCCGTTTTTAGTTGTCCAATTTTCATCAAGCTTAAGTTTCATATTAATGTCCTACTGATTCTACTGTTCTGTTGGCGGCTCTTTTTCCCGTCTGCTCAACCCTTCTGCCGTTTTTGCCGTTATTCCAATGAGTTAGGAAATTATCTCTATCGTGTAAATTCCAAACGCATTTTGACAAAATATACCACACAGATTCCTTGAAATTCTTATGGAAGGTAAGCGGTCTGTTGTTTTCAATTTCATCAATGGTAGGAGTAGCAAGCTTTGTTTCTTCAAAATCACAAAGGCTTATTGCGAGTGCAAGACAATCGGGATTGCTTGGCAGGGTGATTTCATCTGCACTGTCGGTATCAATTGAAACAACCCAGAAATACAAGCCCTTTGCCCATACGATATTGCCCTTATCATCAAGAGCATGGGTTGCCTCGAAGCCTAAATTGCCATCCTTGATGTATGCAGTTTCGCCAAGGTCATATAGATCCCATCTAGCATAGGCGCTTGACATATGGTTAATCGTTTTGGTTATCTCCCTATCTCCTGCAAGGAATGTAACCTCCTCATCGTCATCAACACATGCACACAAAATCTTGACCTGCTTTGCACCGTTGGTCTTAATTGTCTGTCCCTTAAAGGAAAGCGCATTCCTGTCCTTATCGGATGAAACGGCGAAGGTAACGCCACCGACAGTAATTTTGTCATTAACAAGGCTTCTCGGAACATTAAACTTAAAGCTTCCCTTTTCTCCCTTATTGATAATAAGCTTTTCATTATAATCAAGCTCAACAGGCGTACAGGTATGCTTTTCGCCGATGACATTCGGCTTTTTAAGGGTAATGCCAAAGGTTTTAATTTCATAAGGCTTGAAATCGCAAACAAGCTGTCCGTTTTCAACTCTTGCCTCGCCCTTGTATTCCTCGCTTGCATAAAGCTCTCTTGCACTTTCAATGCCGTCGCCTAGAGTTAAGGTGAAATTCTTTATTTCTTTGTTTGCACCCTCATTAAGACGGACAATAATTTCATCACTGTCGCTGTGATGCGCTTTTTTAATTGCACGAATAATAACATCATTTGTGCTGACATTACCAAAGGAATAATCACCGCCGAGCTTGCCTGTATGTCTTTGGAAGGTTACAGCAGTAAGCGGGTATGTGTAGAGCCTTGACTGAAGCTGTGTATCCGCACCGACCTGTCCTTTATGAGAATAAATAGCATAGCCGTATATGTTTTTACCCAAATCCATCATAGACTGCATAGAGTCTATACGATAGTTTCTCTTTGGAGTGTGTATAGCAGTCAGTCGCAGGGTGTTATCGTTATATTTATCCCAGCCGTGCTTACATTCGCTGATAATGCTTATGCCGAATTCACCGCTTTCATCGGTGATATCCGCCCATTTTTGTGCAGGAACCTCAAAGAGCTTTTCGTTCATATTCTCTCTTTGAATTGCGCCTAATCCAAGGTCAAAGGTAGCCTTTGGATTTGAAGCAGTAAGAGAAAATCTGTTTTTAAGCAGAGTGCGCATTGACTGCCACTCTATCTTATTATATATTTCAACAATTTCGCTGTCCTTAGTCAGACAGATATAGGTTGTAAATTCGGATTTTTTATCCCTTTGCTTAATTTCAAACGCAACACGAACAGGACCGTTTTCTGCAATTTTAAAGGATACAAGCTTTGGTGTTCTGTCCGGCTCCTTGTTGGCTTCATCATAATTCATTTCCCAAGCAGGCCAATCCTTAGAGCCTGTGTAGTTATACAAGCCGAGAACAATAGGCTTTTCAAGAAGCTCTCTTTGCTCGTCTGTTTTATCAATAATGGAGGTGATATCTCCGTTTTTATTAATCGTAACAATATACTTGTCATTTTCAAGGCTATTGTCGGTGACAATCAGCTTGCTCTTAATTTTGCATGGCTCATCGGAAGGACGGGCATCAAATACCTTTAAGCCTAAGGATTTTATCTCGGCAAGGAAAATAATTTCCTTAACTCCGTTTGCCTCGGACACAATCTGAGAAGCAACCTCTCTGCCCTTGTTATCAAATACGCGAACATAAGGAGCATCAATATCGCTAAGCTTAATTCTTACAACGGATTTTCTGTCTGCTTCAACAGGATTTGTAACCAAAAGCGGAATTCCTTTGCAATAATCCGATTTCATAAGCTGTGAAACAGCGCCGAGAGATGCCTCAAGCTCACCGCTGAATTGATTGATGGACATAGCATAATCATTCCAAGAACGACGATATGCACGCTGTACGGATGTGCCGGGTGTGTCATCGTGGAATTGATGTGCAATGGCTCTTTTCCAGGATTTTTCAAGCACTGCTTCATTATATTCGGAGGTGCCGTGATACATAGACATAACACCGACACGCTCTGCCATATCGGCAAGCTCCTGACATTTTGCGTTCCAGCGCTTTCCGATAGCTCTTGAGGTGTAGCCGCCTACACCGTGGTTTTGCATAACAAGCTCATTATTCCAAGTAGGAAGCTTTTCCTCCGTTTCCTTAGGAAGCTCTGTTTTTATATCTCTGTATATTTGATCGGCATAGGCTGAAATAACTTCAATTTCTTCGCTGTCATTTTTCTTGATTTCTTCATCAACAAACCTAACAGTTGCTTCCTTTGGTGCTCCTCCACGGTCTCCTATTCCGTGGAACATATATGTCCAATCAAGACCGTACTTTTCGTTTTCCTTAATTTTGTTTTGAACAAAGTCCCAATTTCTAAGCTTTGTTAAGGTGAAATAATAATCGTGAGGATTAAGTGAAGCATATACGAAATTTCCGTCAACACCGTACCACTTGCCGATATCAAACGGAACACCGTATGCACTGCCCCATGCGAGCTTCTGTGTTGTAAATCCACATAGATTTGCGTGATTTGCAATTGACGGAAGCGCCCAGCCAAAGCCGAAGCAGTCCGGAAGATAAATATCAAGAGAACGCTTGCCAAACTTCTCGTCAAAATATGAATTACCGAAAAGTATATTTCTAAACAGGGCTTCCGGCGACGGACAGTTTACATCTCCGTTTTCGTACGCAGAGCCTGTTATATGCCATCTGCCTTCCTTTATATATTCCTTAAGCTGTTCAAACAGTTCGGGATAATACTCCTCCATTAATTCATAACGGTATGAGCCCTCAAACGAAAAGGTATAGCTTGGATATTTTTTAAACAGGGCAAAATTATCAACAAGCGTATTATAGATATATTTGCTTACGGTTGTTTCAAAATCCCAAGACCATATTGTGTCCAAATGCGATGTTGCAACAGTATAAATTCTTTTCTTTCCCATAAAAAATTTCCTTCCATAAATTAGCCTACTGTTCTTATATTATCATTATTAAACAAAATATTCAATCCTCTTTTTAAAATATATAAGGTCTTAGATTTTCCATCTAAGACCTATCAATTATAATTCTTCTGCCTCGGGCAAACTGTTGA
>JBJEPH010000097.1:0-1826 GCA_051881135.1 Eubacterium sp. | reverse complement strand
GATAGTGTAAATTAAGCTATGAAAACCGTCACCCTTGACAGCTTAGGAAAAACAATGCAAAAAAAGAAGTGCCGACGGTGAGAAACTCAAGAACAAATTGAATTTTACCATCGGCAAAAACAGTGTAGCATTGTTTTACCACACTGTAAAGGGCAAGCAAAATCAAAGATTTTGTGACTGGATTTAGCCTCGGGTTCAAAATCTAAGAACAAATTAAGCGGTAGCTTGCTGAGTTTGAATATGTGCAATAGTTTTCTGCCCAAGATAAATGAGCAACTGCCATTTACCGGGCATATTATCAGCACCTTCAAGCATTTCAACCTTGTTGAGAACACAATAGCCAAGTGAAGAATGAGGTCTTAGAAAATTGTAATAAGCTACCCATAAGGCAAGGTCGTAGCTTGCACCATCTAAATTATCAAAGCCACACTTAACACGATAAGAGGCTTTGAAAGTACGGTTAAGTCTTTCAACAAGCTGTTTAAAAGGTCTGAACTCAGCAGATACGGCATCATCATTGGTTAGACCGATAACCTGAGTAATATCAAATTTAAAGGCATTACCTTTTTTGATAAAGAATTGTTGAGCAGCTAAAAGATAAGCACTGTAACCGTCAGCAATAAATTTAAAGTTATCAGGCAATTTATCTTTAAATCCTCTGAAAGCCATACGCATAGCAAGTATGCAAGGACCGACACCACGATTGTCGGAAACCTGATAGCCTAAAATGGAACGGGAAACCGCATCCATAATAAACCAGATGTAACCTTTAATGCCGCGAATTTTAATATATGTTTCATCGGCAACAAGAGTGTTTGAAGGCTCATAATCGTAGTTGTCAACAAATGGCTTAATGATGAGTGCGGCAGTTCGGGCATAATTGGCAACCATCTGATGAGAGATTTTAATGCCGTAAAGGTCATTCATTGCCTGAGCAGTTTTGCGGAGAGATAGTCCTAAATTGACATGCAGAGTAAGGCACAAGGACATAATGTGTGCGTTATGCTTTGAGAATTTAAGCGAAGATGAGTTTTTTGGCAGAGATGAAAGTTCCATATCAAAAAAGTCAACAGTAAATTCACGGTAGATATAGTGGAGTTTGTAGTTGTTTTTACCATAAGGCTCGGCAAGATGCTTTTTATCAACCTTTTTAAGATTGTTAAGATAGTATGGACATTTAGGATTAACGCATTTGTGTACTCTAAAAAACTTGCGGTCTTTCTTAGCTGCAAGTGTATGTGAGCAATGAGGACAGAATAAGGCAATAGTGTCAGGAACAAAGGTGGATGAAGATTTTCCGCATACCTTGCAGAGAACTTGGTCATTGGAACCGTTGTTTCTGTAAAGATAAGCCTTCGGAGCACTGCAATGGGGACAGATGTAGTCATCGGGAATATTGCATTCAGCACGACGTTTTACAGGAGTAATAATAACATCATATTTCCATTTTATGTATGCAATAAAGTCTTTGTAATTCCATCGTTCTTGTGGCTGAAGCTTCTCTTTCTTAATTAGAGGTGGCTCATCAACTTTAAATTTTTGATACTTAGGCGAATGGGAATCATCAAAAATCCGTTGTCTGAGAGGTATGTGCTTGCAGATAAATTTAAAAAGAAAAGAAATTATTTGCAAAAGGTATTGATTTTGAATAAGTAAATATTGTATAATTGAGTTCATAGCAATAGTCTCCTTTTGGACTGTTTGTTTAATTGTGGTTGCAACTCAATTATACAGCAAAAGGGAGGTTATTGCTATATTTTTATGCAAAAATCGTGAAACCTCCCAAAAAACAAGGTTTTAACAGTAGTTAAAATATAAAAACGGGG
>JBJEPH010000096.1:0-7042 GCA_051881135.1 Eubacterium sp. | reverse complement strand
CATCTGCCGTTAACGCTTGCTTTATTACTGAAGACAGGCTCTTTATCGGAGCAAACAACAGAAAACACCTTATAGCCGAGCGCAGGAACCTTTTTTGCAACAAAGGTAAGCTCGTTGCCGTTCAGCTCATAGGGCAGACTTTCACCGTCGCTCATTATCTCAAATGTCTTGGGAGCATTATCGCTGAGCCTTACCTTTACCACATCTGTTCTGCTCCAGCTTAATGAATTATAAACAAAAATATTGTCGCCTTGAAAATTTGTATTTTCAGCCAAGGCTTTAATTGAAGAGCCTAACACCTTTTCTGCCAATGCATTTGCACCAAGAGCATTTGTGCGTTTCCATTCAAACATCTGATGATATTCATCACAGCTTTTATATGTGTTATATCCCCAGGTGTGCTCATTATAGACAAAGGTTCTTTGCATTGCTTCATTAATATCATTATACGGATAACGCTCTCCGTGGCAAAACGAAGCAAGGCAAGCCATTGACTCAGCCATAGGAACAAGTGTGCCGTTTTTCTTATTTATACCCGATTCAAACGCAGTTGTGCCCCAGCCGTCATTCCACCAGTTTTCCTCTGTCCCTGCTTCAACAGGAATAAGACTGCCGTATTCCCTTTCAACATCCTCAAAAAATCTTTCGGGAAATGCGGCGGTTATCTTGGGATAAGCATATCCGAGCGACTGCCACCTTGCATTAACCTCATTTGCAATCAATATCTGCTTTTCCAAGGGCTGCTTATTATCACCAAAGGGAATTAACGGCATGGGAAATTTGTCATAGGGATATGCCCTTCTGCCCTTTCTTTTTTCAAGCGTATTTATTAGCTTAAGTATTTCCTTTTCCGCAAAGTCGGCATCACCCTTTTCGGGGTTATTATAGTTTCCGCCAAAGCCGTAATTATCTCCGTAGCTTTTTCCGTTAAATACTAAAATTTTACATTCGGGGTTAAAGCCCTGCATATAAAATAAATCATATTCACGCACCTTATGATAGGGCGAACGGTCCGGGTTCATAGAGTGAATTGCATATTTTATGCCGGCAGAATTTAACACATCAATATAGCTTTTTGAAATTGCAGGATTGTCAAACATCCTTATTGTATTGTCTGACGGCAATCCGTAGCTGTCCTTAAGATTTCGGTTTGTAAGATAAGGCAGGCGTGCAATTTCTTCCGTACCCGAATTTTCCGTGGCGTTATTAAAGCGTCCTGCGCCCACTGCCATATCACCGGATTTTACCAAATCAACAAACGCTTCTATTTCATCTGCGTTTTTCTCTTTTGCGTAGCCCTCGCTGAATACCCAGGAGGATTCTATTGCATATTTATATTTTTCTCTATCCTCCGCCCTGCTATGAGATTTTCGGTTATATTCCTTTGCGGTATCAATAAAGCTTGAATAAAGCGCAGGCAGGGTTTGGGCATAATCTGTATATCCTAAATCCGTATGCATTGTCTGGGATATGTAAAATTCCCAATGACGACTTCTCTGCCATTCTTTGCTTTCATACACGCAAACAGGCTTTCCCTCACAGCTGCAATGCTTATACAGTTCAATTTTAATACAGGTTGTTTCACCCGGCTTCAATATTTTATTTGTATCCTTTACAGGAATTGTTTTTGCCGACCTTCCAAACGGAATTTTACCGATATATACCGTATAGGGTTTAATGTTTGCTATGGTGATTTTACCCCAGATATCAATTTCCTTGAAGGTGCTTTCGAGCTTAATAACGACCCTTTGAAATCCGTCCTTCGTTATATATGGCGTTTGCTCTGCCTTCTTAATACAAATTAACCTATGCATAAAGCCTCCGATTTTTCATTGAGTATGTTATAACATACTCATTTTATCATTAAATCGAACCGTGTACAATACATATTCTCATTTTTATAAAATACATAACATAGCCCTTTCTATGTTATAAAATATTCGGTAAGGCCTAAATTCCCCCTTTATATAAAGGCATATATGTTTACAAAAACAGAGGGTTATGATACTATTATTGTAAGAAAACAATATTACTTTTGTAATCAATACGGAGGAATTCTGTATGGTTTATTATGTTCGGCAAAAAAGCGTTCCACAGGGGGACGGAACAAAGGACAACCCATTTTGCACAATAAAGCAGGCGGCGGATATTGCCAAGCCCGGCGACACGGTTGTTATAGGAAACGGAGTGTATCGTGAGTGGGTGGATCCGAAAAACGGCGGTTTAGACGAGTGTCAAAGAATAACATATGTAAATGCCGAGGGAGAGACTCCCGTTATCAGCGGTGCCGAAATCATCGACGGCTGGGCTCATTATAAGAATAATACTTGGTATGCAGAGGTGGATAACAGTCTTTTCGGAGAATTCAATCCGTATGCCACCGAGCTTTTCGGCGACTGGTATAACAGCTTGGGACAGGTTCATCATACGGGAGAATTATTTTTAAACGGTACTGCGATGTATGAAGCGGCATCACTTGATGACCTTTTAAAAAAGCCAAAATCCAATAAAAGCACATTAAGATGGTTTTCCGTTGTAAAAGAAGATAAAACGGTTTTCTATGGAGATTTCGGAAAAGAAAATCCAAATACACAATGTACGGAAATCAGCGTTCGCCCTTTTTGTTTTTTTCCTAAAAAAGAGGGCTTGAGCTATATTACGGTGTCGGGAATTACAATGCGGCAGGCGGCAACTCAATGGGCACCGCCTACTGCTTTTCAATCGGGAATTATAGGCGTTAATTGGAGCAAGGGTTGGATAATTGAAGGCTGTAAAATTCACGATTCTAAATGCTGCGGCATAAGCCTTGGCAAAAAGCGCGAGGATAAGGATAACTGTTGGTCAAAGAATCCCGCTAAGGACGGCTCACAGACATATACGGAAATCATTTTTTCAAATCTTAACGGGGGCTGGAGCAAGGATAATATAGGAGGTCACATTGTTCGCAATAATGAGATTTACAACTGCGGACAGACCGGTATCGTTGGCTGTATGGGCGGTGCTTTTTGCGATATTTCGGGAAATCATATTCATCATATTAATATCCGTCACGAATTTTCGGGAGCTGAAACCGCCGGAATAAAGCTACACGCCGCAATAGATGCCGTTATTGAGAAAAATGTTATACACGACTGCAATCGCGGTATATGGCTTGATTGGGAGGCACAGGGTACAATCGTGCGCAAAAATGCCCTGTTTTTCAATAATGACGACGAGGATTTATTTATTGAGGTCTGCCACGGTCCGTGTATTGTTGAAAATAATCTTTTGCTTTCCGAGCGCAGCTTCTTAAATGTATCTCAGGGAACGGCACTTGTACATAATCTTATTTCGGGAAAAATCAGACTGATACCCGATACCAACCGTTTCACCTTATACCATCTGCCCCATTCGACAATGGTCGGCGGAGTTATGCATATATACGGCGGAGACGACAGAATTATAAACAATATATTTGTAGGAAAAAATGCAAGCCTTAAAGAAAGGCTTTGCAATATGCTTAGAAAAAATGAAGGCACCTTTGGAACAGCCTGCTACGAGAAATACAAATTTACAGACGAAAAAAATAATCTCAAAAACGATAAACCTGCAGGAGATGTAGGTAAGCCACTACCGATAAGAATTTGCAACAACATTTATTTAAACGGAGCAAAAAGCAGGTCGCTTGAGAAAAATCCGCATAATATTTCCGACTTTACGGTAAAAATCAGCGTTGTGCAGGAAAACGGACATTATTACCTCTGCTCAAATCTCGGTGATTTTTTGTCTGACGGGTTTAATGCCGACAGGGTTTCAACCGCGACTCTCGGAAGTGCCTTCGAATCCGAACAGGCATATGAAAGCCGCGACGGCTCACATTTTATTGCAGACAGCGATTTTACGGATAATCAAAGAGATAAGCAGGTAAAAATAGGTCCCTTTGAAAAATTTGTCAACAAAATATTGCTTGTTTAGAAAGCAGGCAAATGAAAGAATGAGATATAAAAATGGAAATAGGAAAATTTAACGAATTATATAACCACTCATACAGTGAGGAAAGAAAATATATTGCGCCCAAGGAGCCCGAGGTTTTGGAGGCTCTCGAGCGCTTTCGCGACAGAAAATTCGGGATAATGTTTCACTGGGGAGCGTATTCTCAATGGGGAATTGTAGAATCCTGGGCGCTTCCCGATGCCGACCATAGCTGGGCATGGGATGACGTGGATAAGGATTTAACGGGAGAGCAGTTTAAGCAGGAATACTGGGATTTGATAAAAACATTTAATCCTGTGCGCTTTCGCCCTGAGGAATGGGCAAAAACGGCTAAGGACGCCGGCTTCAAATATATTCTTTTTACTACAAAGCATCATGACGGCTTTTGTATGTGGGATACAAAATATTCGGATTACAAAATAACCTCTCCCGAATGTCCCTTCAGCAAAAATCCCCGTGCAGATATATGCAAGCACCTGTTTGACGCTTTTCGCGACGAGGGGCTAAAGGTGCACGCATATTTTTCAAAGCCCGATTGGCACAGCGAATACTATTGGGCAAAGGGCTTTGCAAAGGATGAATTTATGACGAGAAATCCAAGCTACAAAACATATCTTCATCCAAAGCTCTGGAACAAATTTTGCGAATATACAAAAAATCAAATGCTTGAGCTTGTTGAAAATTACGGAAGAATAGAATGCTTATGGCTTGACGGCGGACAGGTTAATCCGATGAATATGCAAAATATTCACTTAACTAAAATTATGAAGGAAGCAAGAAAAATCCAGCCGTGGCTTATGGTGGCTGACAGAACCGTCGGCGGAAGAAACGAAAACTTTATCACCCCCGAGCAAACCGTTCCCGACCATCCCATAAGGGTGCCTTGGGAAAGCTGTGTTACTCTCGGAACAAGCTTTTCATTCAAGTATGACGATGACTATAAGGATGCCAAAACTATTATTCATATGCTCTGCGATATTGTTGCAAAGGGCGGAAATCTTGCTTTGAACATAGGTCCCCGTCCGGACGGCAGACTTCCGCACAAGGTTTATCCTATTCTTGCAGATATCGGAAAATGGCTCAGAAAAAACGGATACGCAATTTATGAAACCCGACCTGCCTCTCCGTACAGAAAGGATAAGCTTGCATACACAGGCAAAGGCAATGAGGTATATGCAATATATCTACCCGATGATGAAGATAATACTCTGCCAACCGAATTAACGCTCTGTTCAAAGGAAAGGGTAAAAAGCGTTATGTTTAATTCAAAAGCAATTGATTTTAGGCAAAACGGCGATTGGGTAAGTGTAAAAATTCCGCAGGGATACGAAAAAGAGCCTGCATATGTATTTACTATGCATAAATAAGCATTGATGAAATCATAAAACAATAAATAACCGAGGAGATAGTATTTATGGTAAAAAAGATAATAATTGCCGTTCTTGTTTTTGCTGTTATAGCAGCCGGTATTTTCGGTGTATGTGCATACAGCTTTAATAATTCCTTAATGCCGGAAATAGCAGAAGAGGAGTTGTCTGAAAATTCTGTTGTCAGCAACTCGGCAAAGGGTATCAAAAGCAAATTTCCCCTGTCCTGCTGGAAGGCTGACGAGGGCGATAGTGCCGAAATTGATTTAGGCAGGGAAACCACATTCAATACCATCACATTAAAGGAATCCGGTGATAATGTCGGCAAAATTCGCTTTTATAAGCTAAACGGCGAAGACTGGGAAATGTTCTATGAGCAGGACAGAATTGCCGGTTATCGTATGTGCACCTTTGAAGAAATCACTGCAAGCAAGGTTAAAATCGAAATTGCCGAATGTAATAATACAGTAAAACTGTACGGACTTGGAATATATAACCAAGAGAAAAGCGAAAGAGAAATCAAGGTAAGCCAATATCTCACAATGGGCGAAAATGAAATTGTTGCGCTTCGCGACAGTAAGGACGAAGGCTTCAGCGGCTACTATGATGTTGTAACCGATGTTATAATCATCGGCTCTGTTAATATGGATTCGGATACAAATATTTCCTTTACCGACGGTGAGCAGGCTTTCGCAGATAATCTTCAGGCCTTACGGGATATTATAGGCGACAGAAATGTTCGTATCTGGTCCACCGTACGCTTTGATCAGCCCGAGGACGGCGAAAAGAGCAGCCTGGATACAACAAAAGAATTTATCAATGCCGAAATGGATGATATTGTTGAAAGCATATCCGCTTTTGTTGAAAAATATAATCTTTACGGTATAGATTATGACTGGGAATACCCTCAAAACAGCTCGCAGTGGAAGGCTTACAGTCTTATGATTACCCAAAGCGCCGAAAAATTTAAGGTGTCCGTAGCCTTGCCGCCTTGGGGAATTCATCTTTCAAATTCTGCCATAAAGAGCATTGAGCACGTAAATGTTATGGCATACGATTTGTTTGACGACAGGGGCGACCACGCAAATATTCAATGGGGAACCATAGCCTCTGCTAAAAATCTGCTATCTGCCGGATTTGAAAAGGAGCAAATACTTATCGGTATTCCTACCTACGGAAGAACAGTTGACGGCTCCGCTTATTCTTGGCCTGTGGCAAGAGGAAATGAAGAGGCTTTAGGCAAATTCAACAGCATTGTAAAGGATAACGAATTTACCGATGATGAAGGAAACAAGCATGTTTATGACGGTTATATCCAAAGCTATGCCGAGGCGCGTGACAAAACAGCATACGCAGAGGAAGCAGGCTTAGGCGGTGTGATGATTTTCCGTGCAAAATGCGATTCGCCTTATACATATCGGTATTCTATTCACAGGGCTGTCAAGGAAGCAATAGAAAGCTGACAGCTATACTAAAAACAATAAAATCAATTTCGTTGGAGCACTAGTGTGATAAATCACACTATTCCGATTGTATCTCAGTTGCGGTACCCAAAATTCCAATAGGAATTTTGACCGCTGCCAGTTCTTTTTGCTTCCTTTATCTCGCACTGCGAGCGGTCGCAAACGAACCCATCAAAATTTGCCTATGGCATAATTTTGATATGGCTAAATTCCCATTATACGCCTTATCCGGCTACAATA
>JBJEPH010000095.1:0-1881 GCA_051881135.1 Eubacterium sp. | reverse complement strand
ACAAACAAGCTTGAAACTGTAGGAAAATTGCGTGATAAGTTTGACAGCATTATTTCAGCCGGAAAGTGGATTGACGAATTTAAACGATATAAAGGTGCTAAAAAGCTTACACAGGAAATGGTGGATGCCTTTATTAAGCAAATCAAAGTATATCCTGATAAACGCATAGAGATTGAGTGGACTTATCAGGAAAAGCAAACAGAGATACTTTCGCAGATTGACGGAGGTGTTAAAATTGCTTGAGAAATTTGTTGTAGTAAAATACCTTCGTTTATCCATTGATGACGGTGACAAAATAGAAAGTGACAGTATTGAAAATCAAAGGAATTTACTTGATTACAATATACAAAAGCTTTTTCCTAATAATGATGTTGAGGTTATAGAGATAGTTGATGACGGATACACAGGAACGAATATGAATCGCCCCGGTATGCGTAAACTGCTTATATTAGCTGAAACAAGAGAAATAAACTGCATCATAGTGAAAGACTTTTCACGATTTGCAAGGGACTATGTTGACTTGGGTACTTATGTTGATAAGACATTCCCTGTATGGAATATACGATTTATTTCCATAAATGATGGATATGACAGCCTCAATTTTGGCGGTATTACAGGTGGCATTGATATGGCATTAAAGAATATCACATATACAATGTATAGCCGTGATTTATCCGAAAAGGTAAAGAGTTCAAGAAAAGTAATATACAAAAAAGGCAGTTTTATTGCTCCGTATGCGTTTTTCGGATATTTGAAATCGCCTGATGATAAGCGAAAGCTTATTGTTGATCCCGTTGCCTCCGAAATCGTAAAGAGAATGTTTGCAATGCGGAAAAGCGGTATTACACCAACGCAAATAGCTATTATATTCAATAAAGAGAATATTCCTACCCCTGCAACATATAAGAAATCTATTGATCCATTGTGCAGAGATTGGAATAATGTCAGCGGTTATTTTCATTGGACTTCAAGTACAGTAGGAAATATATTGCGTGATGAACGATACACAGGAAAAATGATAAGCTTAAAACATGAACGGGTTGCTGTCGGCAGTTCAAAAGTGCGGGCAGTTGATAAGGACAAACAAATTGTGGTTGAAAATGCCTTTGAAGCAATAATATCACAAGAATTGTTTGACTCGGTACAGGTATTAAGCAAACGCATGAGAAATCCTGTAGTGTCAAAAATATCTTTGAAAAGTTTGGTTCGTTGCGGTGGCTGCGGTCACATAATGTATCAGTCAAATGCATCCGGAAAAAACATCAAATATGCCTGTGGTTACAAAAAATACACAGAGCATAATAATTGTTTTCAGGGTTCTATAAGCGAAAGTGCTTTGGCTGAATATGTTTCAAAACTGATAATGATTGAACTTCAAAAGAATGTTGATGTTCAAAAGGCAAATGAAATGATGAAATCAAAACTCAAAAGAAACGAAAAAAAACTCAAAGATATTCGAGGTAAAATTGAACAGGAAAAACGCAAAAAGCTTGACGATTATATTCTGCTTACCAAAGGCGAATTGACCGAGGACGAATTTGTGAAAAGACGAGAAGTTATAGACAGTAAAATAGCTGAATATACCGAACAGGAAAAGGCATTGACATTTGAAAATGTTTCAAAGGAAGATATGACAGTAACAGATTTGTTTAGTCGGTATATCGGTGTGGAAGAAATAAATCGTGAGGTATTGCAAGATTTAATCAAAGCAATATATGTTTATCCCGACAATAGAATTGAGATTGTGTGGAACTACAAAGAGAAAATCAGCTAACACCTTTCTTTTATGAAATGCACGGATGCAATAACACGCATTTGTGCATTTCGCTGATTTTAATAAAAAACAAATATTTTTTTGTTCCCTTGCTTGACAAAATAAGA
>JBJEPH010000094.1:0-27824 GCA_051881135.1 Eubacterium sp. | reverse complement strand
AGGGCAATATCTGCCACGATAAACCGTGGTTCGAATTATTACCGTTACCCTAAGGAAACAAATATGAAATTAGTAATTGTTCGACACGCAGAACCGGACTACTCAATAGACTCACTTACCGAAAAGGGATGGCGCGAGGCAGAAATACTTTCCGACCGACTTGCAAAGCTTGATGTAAAGGCTTTTTATTGTTCGCCTCTCGGCAGAGCAAGGGACACTGCCTCCTTTACCCTAAAGAAGCTCGGCAGACAGGCAAAAACGCTGTCCTGGCTTCAGGAATACAGGGGCAAGGTAAAAATCAACGGTAAAAAAGAAGGCGCCTGGGACAGATTACCGCTTCAATGGACCGACGACAACGATTTTTATAACCCTGAACGCTGGATAAAAACAGAGCTTATGCAAAGCGCAAATGTAGAAAAAACCTATAAAAGAGTTTGCAACGGAATCGATAAGCTTCTTGCCGAGCACGGATATGTGCACGAGGGCAGGCATTACAGGGTTGAAAGCTCAAACCACGACACCATCGTTCTGTTTTGTCATTTCGGTGTGGAATGTGTTATTCTATCGCATATTTTCGGATGCTCACCGATGGTTTTGTGGCATAATTTTGTTGCACTTCCAAGCTCTGTTACAACATTGATTACCGAAGAAAGAGAGCCGGGAATTGCCGTTTTTCGTACCCAGCAATTCGGTGATATAAGCCATCTTTACGCCGCAGGCGAGGAGCCGTCCTTTGCCGCAAGGTTCAGAGAATGTGCCGAGGACAGCGAAAGGGCATAATTATTAGGGTAACGGTAGTAATCCTAGGAGGACGCTATGAAAAAGAAATTTATTTCTGCTTTAATTTTGATTATATTTGCTTTATCCATATTGTTGAGCGTTCCTGCTACGGCATTTGCAGGAACCAAATACATAACCGTACAAATCGGTGCTTCAACCAAAAGCTTTGAATTAAGCGACGAGGATATATCCTATGCACTTAACCAAGCGTTAAGCTATTGCTCGACCAATGCAAGCTCCAAAAACAGAGCAACCGTTAAAACTCCGTCCGGAACCTATTATCCAACTAAGGTTATCAGCCTTTCAAGCTACACGACGCTTGATTTGACGGATACCGTTTTGGTTAAAAACAACAACGGCGATAAAAACATATTTATTTCTCCTGCAAATAACAAGGCAGGTTATACCTCGCTTGCTTGTTTCAAGCTTGTCGGAGGTACGCTTAAATATTCCGACGATTATACCCTGTCGCATTGCTTATTAAGAATTGCACACGCAAATAATATAATAATTGACGGCACATCCTTTTTAAACAGCGTTGACGCGCATGATGTGGAAATCGCCGCGTGCAAATATCTCACTGTGAAAAACTGTACCTTTTCAGGTCAAAAGATGAACACCGCCAAAACAAGCCTGGAGGCGCTTCAGATTGACATTTTGGAGGAAAGTCAGCATTTTGTAAATATGTATCCGTATGACGATACAATGAATTACGGCATAACCGTTACAGGCTGCGTATTCAGTAATCTTTACAGGGCTGTGGGAACTCATTCTGTTTTCGAGGGACTGTATCAGTCAAATATAAGTATTTCAAACAACACCTTTACAAATATAGCCTCAACGGCAATTTCCTGCTCGGGCTATATTAATACAAGCATAAAAAACAATGTAATAAAAAACTGCGGAGAAGGAATTCATTTTTATATGATGAAAAACGATTCCTCCCTCTCATCTGTTTGCAAGCCGAATGTAAAAACGCCTCAAATAAATCAAAACTGTAATACCGTCATCTCGGGAAATACCGTTTCAGTAAAATCGAACAGCGTAACCAAAACGGCTTCGCCCATATATATTTTCGGCAACGAAGTTACATCGGCAAAAAGCAAATCGCTCAAAAGCGGAAACTACTGCGTAAGCAATATTACCGTTTCAAATAATACTATCACAACAAACGGCTACGGTATCCGAGCCTATGATGTATTAAATTCAAAATTTTCAGGCAACACGCTTAGCTTTAACGGAAGCGCTTCGGGTATGTACGGCTTTTTGTTTGGCGCAAAAAGTAAATCAAACACAATTTCTTCAAATAAGATTTCCGGCTTTGAAGGCGGTGTAAATCTTAAGGAATCGTCAAAAAGCAATATTATTTCCGCTAACCAAATAAACAACTCCAACGGAAACGCCATCATTTTGCAGGACGGCGCCACCGCTTCAAAAATTACGGATAACACCGTTTCCACTGCAAAAAAGGTGGGCATTTTGCTTAAGGAGGGTACATCGTCAGGTCAAATAAGCGGTAACACGATTTCCCGTTGCTCAAACGCAATTTCGCTTTATGCAAACGCAGGCACCGTAAAAAATAACTCCTTAAAATATTCTCAAAGCTTCGGCATATATATTGCCGTGCCCGGAAGTGCAAAGGTCTATAATAATACATATTCCAAAAACACAAAAGGAAGGGCATATTGCAAGGGCACAAAAAAATCCTATTCCTTCGGTAATATTTCAACTCCGTCCTTTACCCTGTCAAAAGCGAATTTGTCAAAAACAGATAAAAAGCATAAAAAGGTTGTTTTAAAGTGGACGGCTCCTAAAACAAGCTCAACCTACTATATTTACCGTAGCACAAGCAAGTCGGGCGAATATAAAAAAATAGGCTCCGTAAGCTCTAACAAGGGCACATATACCGACAAAAAGGTTTCAAAGGGAAAGACATATTATTACAAGGTAAGAGCCATAAAATCAATGAATTCCACAAAGGCATATTCTTCTTACTCCTCCGTCAAAAAAATCAAAATATGATAAAACGAAATAAGCCACCTTTACAGGCGGCTTATTTCTTCGTGGAGTCAAGTATGAAATCAAAATCTTTGAAGAATTTGATAACAACTATTTTAAGGGATTTTATCTCCCTTCATATATATAGTATAGCTTTTTGCAAAAAGTAACAAAAATTTATGGAAAAATTTTTAAAAAAGTTATATACTAAAATTGCCAATAATAAATTAAGGAGTGGTTTTTATGTTTAATGCGGCAGAAATGAAAAACAAATGTGTGGAATGGATACGCAGCTTCTTTGAGGAAAACGGAAAGGGATGCAACGCAATAGTAGGCATTTCCGGCGGTAAGGACAGCTCAATTGTTGCGGCTCTCTGCGTTGAGGCTCTCGGGAAGGACAGAGTTATCGGAGTGCTTATGCCAAACGGCACACAGCACGATATAGATATGGCTGAGCTTCTTGTTAAGCATCTTGACATCAAGCATTATGTGGTTAATATCCACGATGCAGTAGAGGGCTTAAAAAATAGTCTTCCCTTTGAGCTGTCAACACAAGGCGCAACAAATCTTCCTCCGAGAATTCGTATGACAACCCTGTATGCCGTTGCGCAAAGCCATAACGGCAGAGTTGCAAACACCTGCAATTTGTCGGAGGACTATGTGGGATATTCCACACGCTACGGAGATGCGGCAGGCGATTTCTCACCCTGTGCAAATTTCACGGTTGCGGAAATGCGTCAAATCGGCAAAGAGCTCGGCTTGCCCGATTCTTTGGTTCACAAAACGCCGATAGACGGACTCTGCGGAAAAACGGATGAGGAAAATCTCGGCTTCACCTACGCTGAGCTTGACACCTACATCCGTACAGGCAAAATCGAAAATCAGCAAACGAAGGCAAAAATCGACAGAATGCACGAGCTAAACAAATTCAAGCTCGAAATGTACCCTATGTTCAACCCCTACGAATAACAAAATGACATCCTGCATAAAGAGGCCTTTGGTTTACACTCTTCTTGTTTTACCTACGGCACTATTAAAAAATCCTGTAAATACGCAAGTATTTACAGGATTTAATTAATGCGCTCTGTACAAAGCAGAAGACAAATGAAAGGTTCCAAATAAGTTGTAAGCGGCTAACTATTCAAATGCGTACTCATTTACTGTGGTGTGGGAAGCACTGTGATTAATTACAATTTTACCGTCCTTGTCAAAGAAAGCATAATTACCTATTGACTTGTATTCAATGTCCTTATTGTCATAGAAAGTTTTGTCATATAGATACAACTCTTCGCTATCTGTCAATTCATTGTTTTTATCATAATAAAAATATCCGTCTTTTGAAATATAGCATTGGTCTAACAAATACTCATTTCCTTTTTCATCAAAATACGCATAATAATTCCAACCATTAGGCGACTCGGATATATGATAAGCCTTGCCCTCTTTATCATAAAGAATAACCTGTTCGCCCTCGTCATACCTTACACCGTTCATATCATAGTATTCATCATACATAAGTGAGTTGATATTTGTTCCGTCATTCTTAATCGACGAGGCAATACCTGAGGCTGCACCTGTAATTAAGGCAATGACAGCAATTACTAAAGCAACTATGTAAACAAGAATAGCCCAAGCCGTAAGTCGTCTTGATGTCTTTATTTTCTTTTTATCCTTATCTGTTTTTACTTCTCTTTTTACAAGAAATCTGCTGTAAATGCAATAAATAATTCCTGCAAAAGCCGGAAAAAACAGCGTAAATAATCCCCATAACACACCGCTTCCGTTATCTCTTGCTTTACAATCCTTTGAAATTGCGATTGCAAGCAGTACAGCTGAAAATTCACGAAAAACAGGCACTAATATTAGGCGTATTACACTACTGGATATATTAATTGCTTCAACTGTATTCATTGCTTATCCTCATCAAATTTAAACATTTTACCGATAATTTTTTGCATAAACCTGCCTGTTTTTGATGTGTCGTCTGTAAAAGTAATTTTTTCGCATCTTCTGCTGTTTGCATATTCGCACAGCTTTTCATTTAGGTAGCTTGGCAACATTAGCTCCTTAAATCTTTTGATTTCCTTTAAACTTGGAATTTCAAAAATGATTAACCATAATGCAAACAACAGCAAAAACAAATATGGCGGGTCGGTAAAAAAGCATAAAACCAATACAGCTATTCCGATGGGCAATGCGTTTGAAACAAACAGATGCAGTCTTTTATGCTTTTTTCTTACCTTGTCAAGTTGTGGTAATGAGTATGACTCCTCGATTACATTTGAATGTGCATAACATGAACTGATATCAATTTGCTCTCTTGGTGACCAGTCATTATAATCAAGCTTAATTGTGTCAATTGATGTATCATTTATGACAAAAGAGTAATTAGTGTATATCTTTGTTATTGTTGTTGAGCCGAACAAAATCTGTAATAAAATAATTTGAAGCCAATCCATGTGAACCGATGATTTATTAAGGCTTATTAGTTCAACCTTTGTGTTTTCTGTGCAATCAAATTCGATAGTTGTTCTTCCTTTTAATTCATATTCCTTATTGTCGATTATTGCACGGTAATTATATAAAGTAGAATTATGTAATTTCATATTTCCTCCTACGAAAGCGACAAAAATAGTTTTGTTAAAAATATTGTAATTACTACTAAAAGAATTATCGTAATGACAACACCCAGAGCAATTACAGTAATAAATAACGGTATTTTTTTCTTGATTTTGTTCCAAGCATCTTTGACTGTACTCATCAAATCAAAGTCAACAGGCTCAAGATTTTGACTCAAAACGTCGCATAAATCATCTAAATTTGAAACGGAACTGTTATAAGCATTATTGAGATTTGTAAGCACCATTGAAGATTCTGCTAATGTCTGTTTAGTATTGAACAAATGATTTTCCAATACCTCTGAAATGCAATCATTATCATCAAACATTTCTTTAATCGTTTGAATAGAAAAATTATATCGTCTTAACAGTGCTATCCTTTTTAGAATACTAACATCGTCTTCACTGAAATTATAATTTCTTCTGCCATTATATCCCTCTTGAAAACTGGGATGAATCAGTTCGTTATTAATATATAGTCTAACGGCTTTATCTGTTAAACCTGTTTCTTTACAAACTTCTTTTATACGCAAAAACATCACCTCAAAGGCAATTTTATACTTTTACCCAAGGTAAAAGTCAATACAAATAACGAAATTAATATATTTAATAATATATTACTTATGATTATTTTGCAAGAATGAATAGGATTTATTGTAATCAATTATCTCTTCTCTCATCTCTTTTAGTTGGAAAAGTCGCTTTTATATGCAGAGAAGAGAGAAGACAGTGAGAGGTAAGAGAGAAAAGTACAAAAAGAAAAGCCGCTTGAGCGACTTTTCTTTTTGGTGGAGATGGCGAGAGTCGAACTCGCGTCCAAAATTATCTTGCCAAGGGCTCTACGAGTGTAGTTTGTCGTTTGGGATTCCCCTCACACATCGGCGGCAAACAGCCTATGTGCTACGGTAGCCTTTAATACCTGACGGGAGCCAAGGCGCTCTCCCGTTCACGTTCGCCACTAAATCGACGCTCTGCACCTATTCCGTGGCAGGAATAGGGAGAACGAAAGGGTGCTTACGCAGCCTTTAAAGAAACTGTTTTGTTGTCAGTTAATTTTAAGCTGTTACTTTTTAAGTGGTGCAACTCCACTACTCGCTGACCAAGGTTCGCTAACCCTGTCGAAATCCTTTCATCCCCATTTATTACAAATATGAATAATTAATATCTTTCCTTAAACTCTCTTTCGATAGTTCTTTGGGCGGCTCGCTTTGCATCGGTTGCGCGCTTGTCATAAAGCTTTTTACCCTTGCACAGACCGATTTTCAGCTTTGCTCTGCCCTTAACAATATATATTTCGAGTGGAATTACGGAAAGTCCCTTTTGCTGTGACTCGCCGAAAAGCTTCATAATTTCCTTCTTGTGAAGAAGGAGCTTTTTCTTTCGCATAGGGTCACGGTTAAATCTGTTGCCCATTTCATAGGGTGAAATATGCATACCTATGGCAAACATTTCGCCGTCGTCAACACTGCAAAAGCTGTCCTTCAGGTTAACTCTGCCTGCACGGATGGATTTTATCTCCGTGCCGAAAAGCTCGATGCCTGCCTCGTAGGTTTCTAAAACAAAATAGTCGTGATAGGCTTTTTTGTTTCTTGCAATTATTTGAATTTCACTCACGCCCATCACTCCTTTATGCTTAAGTTGGCGGTAGCCGAAATAATATGCCTAAAATGCAAAATGATGGCATCTTTGCACATTTTTTGTTTTGACATACGCAAGTATGCCTGCAACAAAGAAATGCACAAATCTTCTCATAATTTTGTATTTTAGGTGCCTTGCAGTTTTGATGCAAATATTTTGCGTCAAGACAAGGCATAATTATTTTTGCATACTGCCGTATTCAAAAATAATTTAACAAAGTATTGGCGGAAAAGATTGTGTCAAAACCATATTGCTTCGACTACCGCCAACTTATATTATAATACATTTCTGCCTTCTAATGCACGGCTAAGCGTAACCTCGTCGGCATATTCCAAATCTGCACCCACCGGAACGCCGTAAGCCAGACGGCTGACGGTAATTCCCATAGGCTTTAACAGCCTTGAAATGTACATAGCGGTTGCCTCGCCCTCAACCGTTGCATTAGTTGCCATAATAACCTCCTCAACCGTATCGTCATTAAGCCTTGCAAGCAATTCCTTAATTCTGATTTGGTCGGGGCCTATATTGTCCATAGGCGAAATGGCACCGTGCAGTACATGATATGTACCGTTATATTCGTGCGTTCTCTCAATAGCCACAACATCTCTTGGGTCCTCAACAACGCAAATTGTGCTCTTGTCCCTGTTATCCGACTTGCAAATCGGACAAAGCTCGTCGTCTGCCAAATCGCAGCAAATTTTGCAATGAGTTATTTTTTTATGCGCGTCTAAAATTGCGTCGGCAAACCTTTGAGCCTCTGCATCGGATAAACCGAGCACATAAAAAGCCATCCTTTGAGCCGTCTTGTTTCCGATGCCCTGCATACGCTCAAACTCGTCTATTAAGTTTTGAAGTGGTGCAAGATTATATGCCATAAGATAACTCCAAATTAATTTTTTTACAGTCCGGGAATATTTAATCCGCCCGTTACAGCGTCAATCTCTCTTTCTGCCTCCTCGTCGATTTGGCGGGTGGCTTCATTAAGAGCGGCAACAAGCATATCCTCAAGCATTTCAACATCCTCGGGATCTACCACCTCGGGATTAATGCCGATAGCCTTAACCTCGTGCTTGCCTGTCATAGTAATTTCAACCATGCCGCCTCCGGAGGTTACAACATATTCCTTTTCCTCAAGCTCTGCCTTTTTTGATTCAATCTGCTCCTGCATTTTTTGAGCCTGCTTTAGCATAGCCTGCATATTTTGCGGGCCTCCGCCCATACCCTTTGGAAGTCTTGCTTTCATAAGTTTTCTCCTTTATTTTATCTCTATGTTCATAACGCCGCTTGCCTGATTAATTAAATCCTCAAGCGGATCACGCTTTTGTTCTGTTTGCTCTGTCTGGCGCTTAAACAAGCCAAGCTTGTATTGCTTGCCCGTTACCTCAAGAAGCGCCTTTTTTATGCTTTTTGAATGGATAGGAAGCTTTATGAAATCCCTAACCGCAGGATTTGGGCTGTCTATAAGGAAAAACTCGCCCCTTGTGTATCCTCTCGCACTGCTTAACAGTCCGAATAACGGTATGTCCTCATTATGCAGGCAATCCATAAAGTCGCCCCATTGCATAAATTCAACTGTTTGATTTGAGTCGGTCTGCGTCGGCTGTGGCTTTGGCTGAGCAGGTTCCGGTGCGTCAACAACAGGAGCCTTTTCCTCCTCTGCCTCCGTCTGCGGCATAGGCTCGGCTTCAATTTCCTCCTTTGGCTGTGCCTCGGGCTTTACGGCAGGCGCAGGAGGGCTCTGCTGAATATCGGCAACGGAAATTCCGTTTTTAACAGCCTTTTCAAGCGCTGAAATTCTGTCCAACACGGAAGCCATAGACTCCTCAAGCTTCGGCTCGCACAGCTTAACAAACGCCATTTCAACCTCTATTCTTGCATTTGCTCCGCCCTTAATTGTTACTAATGTGCTTTGGAACAAATCAAGCGCATAGACTATATTTTCTATGGAGTATTTTTTTGACGACTCCAATATCATATCGTATTCATCATCCGTGCAAACAATAAGCTCTCGGCTTTTACGCACGGTTTTTACAACAAGGAAATTGCGAAAATGATTAATCATCTCAACGCAAAGCCTTTCCATATCGAAGCTGTTTTGATACAGCTCACTGATAATCTGCATTGCGCCGCTTGCATCCCTTTGTGCAATACAGTCGGACAGCTGATACATTGACTCTCTGCCGGCAAGTCCTGCAACCTCCGACACAAGCCTGCTGTCAATATTTTTGCTTCTGCCTGCGCATTGGTCAAGTATGGAAAGACCGTCACGAAGCGCTCCGTCGGCAATTCTTGCAATAAGCGTTGCGGCGGAATCGTCTATGGTGATTCCCTCAAAATCCGAAACCTGCTTTAAGCGAACAGCCATTGTTTCGGGCTGGATACGCTTAAAATCGAAGCGCTGACAGCGTGAAAGAATTGTGGCAGGAAGCTTGTGCACCTCCGTTGTGGCAAGAATGAAAATAACATGAGCCGGCGGCTCCTCAAGGGTTTTTAAGAGCGCATTAAAGGCTCCCGAGGAAAGCATGTGCACCTCGTCGATAATATATACCCTGTATTTTCCTCTCGAGGGCGCATAGTTTGTATCGTCGCGAAGCTCGCGGATATTGTCAACGCCGTTGTTTGAAGCGGCATCAATTTCCACAACATCATAAATTGAGCCGTTTTCAAGGCCCTTGCAAACCTCACATTCACAGCAGGGCTCGCCGTTTTGATTGTTTTCACAGTTTACCGCCTTTGCAAGAATTTTTGCACAGGTTGTTTTGCCCGTTCCGCGAGAGCCTGTGAAAAGATATGCGTGTGCAACTCTGCCGTTTTGAATTTCGTTTTTCAGGGTAGAAGTAATATGCTCCTGACCGTACACATCAGAAAACACCTTAGGTCTATATTTACGGTATAAAACTTGGTACATAATTAATCTCCCCAGAATATTAAAGGCTTTCACACCCTCTACGTAACGTACAGACTTGTCTGAGGCACACAGAATAATCCACTTATTGCTGCTCGGTTCCCCGCCTGACAAGGTTCGTAGCTTCCTGTCGCACAGGGCCCATACGCTACGCAGAAAGTGCAAAAGCACCTCTGTTCTCACATTATACATTATTATTATATTAAAATCAAGAGAAAAATATAAATTAATAAATTGTGATTGATAGGCTGTTGAGAAATGGAACTGAATTTCGTTTTCTTGCGAGGGAAGATGTACGATGGTACCTCGACTGAGCAAAAAACGAAAAACGCAAAAACGGAATTGGATTCGATGTCCAATTCCGTTTTTCAATCCCTCCGTCAGCACTTTGTGCTTCCACATCCCTTTAACAAGGGAGGCATAATAAGGTTTATTTGATTTTATTTTTGCGTGGTTCAGACCATTTATCGACAGTCTATTATTATCTCTTAGTGGTAATTGATCTCCACTTAGACCAGGACGAATAGATTTTCTTGCCGTCAACTGTCTTGTAGGTACGAACTCTTACATAATACTTCTTTTTGCCAAGCAGGTCGCCGACCTTCTTTGAGGTTGTTGTGTTCTTTGAAATATAAGCGGATTTAGCATTTGTGAAATCTGAATATCTGCTGTACTGTACCTGATATCCGGTTGTTTGAGTTGTTTGCTTCTTCCACTTAACCGTAAAGCCGCGCTTGCTTGCGGATATTGATGTAATTGATGTGCTCTTAGGAACGATTGAGAAGGTCTTTTTAACAGTACCCTCATACTTGCCCTTAAGCTTAATTGTTACGGTGTATTTGCCAACCTTTGTTCTGCCGCTCGGATATGATACGGTATAATCCGTGCCGTTTTTAAGAACATTGCCCTTTCTGTCCTTAACGGTTACGGAAGGCTTCTTTGCCTTGCCGTTATATGTGTATTTTGTTGTTGAAAGCGTGAAGGTCTTTGCATAAGGAATTGTCTTTACTTCCTTGGTTGCGTTACAGCTTGTGCAAGCCATACCTGTTTCGCCGTCATACTCATCAGCCGTGCTTGCCTTTTCGGTATAAGGAACAAATGAGTGAGTATGCTTTGTGATTTTGAAGGATACAGTCGGCTCATCCGTCTCATCCTCAAAATTCATAGCAACAATGTCTATATAATAAGTCTTGTTTGCGGCAAGGTTATAGACCATTGAAAAGCTTGTTTGACCCACCATATAGCCTTCCGGTGACAGAGAATTATCAAAATTGCAATTTTCTGCATCTGCTTTGCTCTTCATAACGATAGGCATTACAAATACATCTTCATTTTTGCAGTTTGTATAGAATTTATACGCACCTGCCTCGCCGGATACAAATTTTACCCAGGAGTGAGCTGTTTCGTAATTCTCGCTTGGATCGTAGGTTGTTTGAACTGTGTAGAGTGTGTCTGTCTTAACTTCGTTTGCGTCTGCAACATTAATTCCGGCAAAGCCTGTAATACCCGAGCCGAAGATTGAGCAGCAGAGCATTACTACTGCCAAGATAAAGCTTAATTTTTGTTTTCTTTTCATAAAAATCTCTCCTTTACTTTTAATTTAATTATATACTATGCACCAAATCAGTACAAGTATTATTTTATACCATTTTGGTATAAATGTCAATATACCAATTTGGTTTAGATAAAATAATATCAAAAGGTGGCGTTATATATGTATAAAAGGATAAAGGAGCTTCGTGAGGACAGGGACTTGATGCAAAAGGATTTGGCAGATGTTCTCAACTGCTCGCAGGCGGCATATTCGAGATACGAGCTCGGCGCAAGGGACATTCCAACCGATGTGCTGATAACTCTCGCAAAATTTCACGACACAAGCATAGATTATATTTTGGGCTTAACCGACAACGCAAAGCCCTATGCAAGAAGCAAGGATTGATAAACATTACTTTCTTAAAGCACCGCATAAAAACACCCTCTCGATGCATTTCGCATCGAGAGGGTTATTGTTTTGTATGTTATTTGCACGTAATGCTTTTAACGTTCGACCACGAGCCGTAGTATTTTGTACCGTTTACAACCTTGTATGCTCTAACCTTTACATAATACTTTTTACCCTTTGTAAAGTTTTTACCCGTGTAGCTTGTTTTGCTCTGTCCGCTGACCGTGGTTTTTGCCACAACCTTTTTAAAGCTTTTGTCCTTTGCCCAGTAAATTTGGTATCCGCTTGCATAACCGCTAACCTTTTTCCAGCTTGCCTTGATTTTATGGCCCGATGAATAAGCAGTCAGCTTTGACAGGGTTACTTTTGCAGGCTTTGTGCAGGTAGTCAAGGTTTTCCAGCTACTGTAATATTTCGTACCGTTTATTGTTTTGTATGCCCTAACTCTAAAGGAATAGCTTTTACCTGCTGTAAGCTTTGAAAGCGTTGCAGATGTAGCGGTGGTTGTTACCTTTGTTTTCCAGGTATCGCCGCTTTTTTGCTGAAGCTGATAGCCGGAAACACCACCTACCTTGCTCCAGCTTAATTTAAGGCTTGTTGTGTTTCGGGTTGAAACCTTGAATGTAGATGGTTTTGTAACATCAGCTTTGAAATTCAATGAGAAATTATATGTACCATCATGTTCACCATAATAATATTTTGCTACAAGGTAATATAAACCTTTCGGTAAACTGAAATCTTCACTTATAAAATACATTCCCCTACCGGAATCATAATAATAATTTCCTGAAAATTTATACAAATAATTTGTTGTATCATTGGCATTATAAATATAGTAAAATGCAGGATACCAACTATCGTAGAAATAATATGGATTTTCAGATTCTATGTAAAGGTTTATTGTTCCCTTTAAATCAACATTAAATTTAAAAGAATCATAGTAATAATAACTCAAGTAGTAGTCAGTTGCATCACATGAATCGGTGTAAGTTGTATTCAATTCTATCTCTTTAACATTATCAAGCCAACCGCCTGCTTGGGCGGTAAGCGTTGTTCCTGCGGTTATACTAAACAACATCACTATTGACAATAATAAACTAATGGTTTTTTTCATAGAATTATCTCCTTTTTTATTTTGTAATTCGATTTTAGCGGATTTTACGCTAAATGTCAATAGCGGATATTCCGCTACGATATACTAATACTGTAACAAGGGAGACGGTATTATGTATAAAAGAATCAGAGAGCTAAGAGAAGATTGTGATTTAAAGCAAAGAGAGCTTGCCGAAATTCTAAACTGCTCGCAAAGAGTGTACAGCAACTATGAGCGTGGAGATTTAGACATTCCCACAGAAATTTTAATAAAGCTTGCCGATTATTATGATGTATCCGTCGATTATATCCTCGGCAGAAAGGATAACAAATAATCCGTTGACCTTCTGTAAGTCAACGGATTTTGTTGTTTATTCTTTTATGAGCACCTTTTCTATTGCGCCGTAATAGATATAGTGCAGGTCGTTTTGCGGATACCAACGCTCCATAATTTCCGTGTCGATAAAGGTATCTGCGTCAAATTTTGCCTTGGCGCATTTTTTGCAAACCAAAACGATTTGCGCATCTTCGAAAAACGGCGCGTCCTCCGTAAAGCAGGGCGTTATGCCTGCCTGCTTTGCCTTGTCAACATCTCTGCCGCTTTTTGAACCGCAAACGCCGTGAATCTGATTTTTTAGCTCCTGCGGATAAAAGCTTATTGTAAAATAATCGTTGGAATTTAAAAATTCCTCCGTATATCTTTGAGGTCGGATATAAACAGTTGCCATATCCCTGCCCCACAGCTCGCCTACGGCTCCCCAGGAGACCGTCATTGTGTTATAGCCGTTGCTGTCGCCTGCCGTAACAAGCGCCCAACGGTTTTTGAGCAAATCAACAACATTTTCCTTAACCTCGGTAAATTCAATTTCCTTAAACATAGCGTCACCCCTATAATTATATTATCTTTTTTCACATTATAACACAAAAAAGGGCGTCGCGCACCCTTTAATTAATATCTTTCAATTTTTACAACACTGCCCGAAAACTGCTCAAGGGCGCCGTAGTCGCCACGGATATTTTCGGGAATTTTGCTTTTTTCAACATAAAATTCTACAATATCCCTGTTTCTGACGGCATACTGATGGTTTGAATCGGTATGGCGGTTTGATTTTTGGTCGCATAAAACAGCCATAAAGCTATTACCCGATGAAAGTGTAATTTTATATTTTGTGCCTATAACGGAGCCGTAATACGAGCCGAGCGCAACGCAATAGCACCCGTCAATCATTCTTATGCCCGTTTCCTCGTCGGTATAGCATTCGTCCGAATTTAACAGCTTATACTGCGGTGAAGACCTTGCTGTTACGGCTGTATAATAAGCATATGTTTTTGTTTTGCCCGACACCGACGGAAGCCCCAACGATACAGGCGTTTTAGCCTTAATTGTTTTAGTGCCTGAGCTATTACCGACTGCCTTATAAACATAGTCCTTGCCGGACTCAACGCTTTTATCGGTATAGCTTTCCTTGTCCGAAAGCTCTGCAAGCTTCGACATTTCATCGGCGGCTTCGCCTCTGTAAATGCTAACGCTTTCTCCCTTTTCAAAGCCCGATATTTCAAGCGTTACGCTGTCTGAGGAAATTTCCTTTGCTTCAAGCTTCGGTTCAAGGGATTTTGTTTTTAAGGAAACAGCCGTAGGGTTGCTGATGTTGTCATCGGAGCCCAGCGATTTAAACAGGTCAAATATCTGATAGCCCTCAATTTGCATACTGTCCGCTTCAACGGCCGTAATATAATTATCGCTGAAATCCTTTGCATATGCAACGCCCGAAGAACCGAAGGCAAGCATAAGCGATAATACAAGCGCAGCTATTCGTTTAGATAATCTACTGATAACAGATACCTCTCTTTTTGTAACTTTTGTAACTTTTTTGTAATTTTCTAAATGTTATAGCAGATTATATCTTTTTTGTCAAATAAATGCCGACGCTTTTAGACGCCGGCACTTGTTTTTGTCTATTTAGTTGTAAACAAGTTTGACACATTTCCAAATTCTGTAAAAACCTTTATTTGAAAAATGAGCCTATTCCTCGTTTGTTACCTCCTCGGGAGCCTCTGTTGTTGCTTCAACCTCGCCGTAAACCTGAAGAATTATCTCGTCACCTACGGCAACAACACTGCCCTCCTGCGGCGCTACACCGCCGTTTGCTTTAACGGTATTAGGAGTGTACATACCGTCATTTCTTATAGTTACGGTTGATACCTTAAAGCCGAGCGCCTCAAGCTGTTGAGTGGCAACATCAAGAGCCAATCCGCCCACATTAGGTATCGTTTCGGTTTGAATACCCTTTGATACGGTTAAAACGATTTTTGCTTTTTCGTCAACCGTTTCACCTGCCGCAACACTCTGCTTGAAAATAAGTCCCTCTTCCGTGTCCTTTGAATATTCACCGACATACGAAATGGTAAACCATTGATTCCAGCTTCCGTTGTTTTCAACATCACTCTGGGTTAAGCCGCCGTTTATGAAATTAGGAACCTGATGCTGCTGTGCAACAGGCTGTGCAGTGGTTGTCTCCTGCTTGCCGAAAAGGTCTGTATTTTTTGCAAGATAAACGGTCACTCCGCTTGCAATGCCTATCATAATAAGCAAAACCAAAATTGCAACAATGGGACGCTTGTTGACCTGCTTCTTTTCCTCCTGCATCTTAACAGGCTCGTTTCTTCGAGGCTCCTGCTGAGGCGCAGCCTTAGCCTGAACGGCAGGCGCTGCGTCGATAAGCTCACGGTAATCGTTTATCCTTTTTGTTCTCTTTTCGGGATAAATCTGCAAACCGCTGACAAGCGCCTTAATAACATGCATAGGAATTTTTTCTGCTATTGAATTAGGTATCATAAGCTTGTCGTTTGTTTCCCTTGCCAAAGCCGACGGAGGATTTGAGCCGACAAGCGCTCTGTAAATGCAGGCTGAAAAGGCATATATATCCGTTGCAGGACAAATGCTGTGTCTGTTTTCATATTGCTCCAATGCCGTATAACCCTCGTTGCATACAAATTCAAGGCTTGTTGAAAAATCAGCAGCCTCCTGAATACAAAACGGACTTAATCTAACCTTTCCGTCACGGCATAGAACAAGCCTGTCGGGAGTAATCGAGCCGTGAATAATTCCGTTGTTATGAAGCGCCTCAAGTGTGGTTAACACAGGCATAAACATAAGCCTTGCGCTGTCCCACAAAATATATCCCTCGTCGTTATGCAAAAGATATTCTCTCATAGGAATTGACGGCATATCCTCAATAATTGCATACGCCGTATCGTTTTCCTCAAAAACATCATAAACAGGAACAACGGCAGAAAGGCTGTGAAGCTTTTGCATAGTTGTCCAAAGCTTTACAAAGGAGTCCCTAAACCTGAAATAGTCGTCAACATATTTTTGTCTTACATGAACAGCCGAGTTGCCCTCAAGTCTGTTTGCTATGCCCTTGGGCAAAAATTCACGGATAAGTATGGGCTTATCAATTTGTCCGTCATAGCCTGCATAGGTAACGGCGTCACTCTCGTGGCACTTAACGGCGCCGACAGCATATTTGCCCTGCAAAATTGTTTTTGCAGGAAGATACATCGTATCGTTTTGCAAATCGTTATCATATCCGCAGCTTGCGCAAACAGAGCCTTGCGTCAGCTCCTCAAAGCAATTTTGACAAAGGTTATCTATCTCTCTCATAATGTCACTACCTTATATTTTATACTATAATATATTATAACAATTTTATCATATCAATACAGGGCTAAATTGTCAAGAATTCACATTGCTCAAATATCTTTCAAATCCCTGCTCCCTCATTGTGCTAACCGTATTGTCTCCGACAATAATATGGTCAATAAGCTTAACACCGAGCTCCTCCACCCAACTGCAAAAGCTTATCGTAAAATTAATATCTCCGTTTGAGGCCTTTGCGCTTCCGTTAGGGTGGTTATGCCCCAAAAGCATTTTGCTCGGCTTGTCGTGCAAAACAATTCGGGTAATATCCGTAGGAGTTGTTCCCACAAAGCCTGCTCCGCCCGAAGCGATAGAATGGAAATTTATTATTTTCATATCGTCATCAAGGGTAATTACAATAAGTCTTTCCTCTCGCCTTTGGAAAAGAAGATTTTTAAAATAGCGCTTCTGCTCCTCGGTGGTATTAAGATGAGTTACACCGTCGTTTTTATGCTCAAGTATGCGATTGCTGATACTTCCCATACTCGTAAGCAAAACTGCAAGGCTGTCGTTACAGCCCTCAACGGACATCAGCTCAAGAATATCGCTTGATATAATATTCTTTATGCTTGCAAATCTGCTCATAAGCCTTTTAGAAAGCTCGTGGGCATTTTCGTTTTTTGACGAAAGAAGCAAAAAATATTTCAAAAGCTCCTGTTCGTTACGGATATTTATTTTACCTTGGCAATAATTGTCACGGGCCGAGGCTCTTTTTTCATTTAAGCTTTTCTCTTCCATCTTTTCTCCGATAAATAATATATTATATAAATTTTAACACTACATATTTTCTAATTCAAGTATATTTTATTAATTGTTTGACTAAATGTATTTGTTTATGTATTATATGTATTATTAGGGTAGGGTAACGGAGGTATTGCAATGAACAGAAGCGAATTTTCAAACCGCATTATGCTGAAAAATGTTACGGTTACGGACAAATTCTGGGGTGAAATTCAGGAGCTTGTACGCAATAATGTTATTCCTTATCAGTACGAGGCGCTTAGCGACAGAATTGAAAACGCAGAAAAAAGCTATTGCGTTGATAATTTTAAAAAGGCGTCAAAAACAGCACAAATGCTGAAAAACGGCGAAGCCGTGCCTACATATCCCGTCGATAAATGGCACTACGACGAAAGCAATTCCGAGCCTGATGCCTTCAAGGGCTGGGTGTTTCAGGACAGCGACGCATATAAATGGATTGAGGCGTGTGCATACAGCCTTATAAGCAAATGGGATGACGAGCTTTACAAAAGAGCAAGGGATATGATTAACCTTATCTGCTCTGCACAGCTTGAAAACGGTTATCTCGACACACTGTACATCATTAACAATCACGAAAAAGCATTTACAAACCTAAAGGATTTCCACGAGCTATACTGCTTTGGTCATCTTGCCGAGGCGGCGGTAGCCTTCAGCAACGCAACGGGAGATAATGAGCTTCTTGACGCAACCTGCCGTTTTGCCGATTTGCTTTGCGATACATTCGGAGAAGGCAAAAAGCGCGGCTACGGCGGCCACGAGATTGCCGAGCTTGCACTTGTTAAGCTTTATGACGCAACCCAAAACGAAAAATATCTTGAGCTTGCGGCATTTTTTATAAATGAGCGCGGCACAAAGCCGTTTTATTTTGATACCGAACGAAATGTGCATACCGACGGAAAATGCTATACCTATAATCAGGCGCATATTCCCGTAAGAGAGCAGAGCGAGGCAGTAGGTCACGCAGTACGCGGAGTTTATTTGTACTCAGGTATGACCGATATTGCCCGCCGTAATTTTGACGAAGGTCTGTACAATGCCTGCAAAAGCATTTGGAGCAATATCGTAAGCAAAAAGCTTTATATAACCGGAGGCATCGGCTCAACCGTTGACGGCGAAGCCTTTAGCTATGATTACGACCTGCCCAACGACCTGGCATATTGTGAAACCTGTGCAAGCATCGGCTTGTGCTTTTTCGCTCAGCGTATGCTTGAAATTTCGCCAAACAGCCAATACGCAGATATTGTCGAATTAGCGATGTACAACTGCATTCTGTCTGCTATGAGCGAAAGCGGCAAAGAATTTTTTTATGTTAATCCGTTAGAGGCTCTGCCCATTGCGAGCAAACAGGACAGCAGAAAATTTCACATTAAGCCCGTTCGTCAAAAATGGTACGGCTGTGCCTGCTGTCCCCCGAATCTTGCCCGATTTTTAAGCAGCATAGGCGAATACTGCGCAAGCGAAAATGACGAAAATATTTTTATTCATCAATACATATCCGGCGAGTATAATTTTGAAAATGCCAAGATAAGCATAACAGGTGATTATGCTCAAAACGGAAGCATTGAGATAAGTATTTCTCCAAAAAAGCCCATAACTCTTGCCATAAGAATACCCGGCTGGTGCAGGGATTTTTCAATAAATCACAAATACGAAGCCAAAAACGGATATGCCTATATAAAGGTTTGTGAAAGCACTGTAATCAAAGCCGATTTTGTTCAGCAAATAAGGCTTATTAAGTGCAGTAACAGAGTTCGTGAAAATGTAGGAAGGGTTGCCGTTATGCGAGGCTTTACGGTTTATTGCTGTGAGGAGGCGGACAACGGAAGTAACCTGCAAATGCTAAGTATTTGTCCCGACAAGCCTATGACTTATCAGGACGGCTGTATTATAGCTAAAGGCTTTAGGGAGGAGTCGGACAGCCTGCTGTATCAGGACTATACGCAAGCAAAGGGCGAAGAAACGGAAATTCGACTAATTCCTTATCGTAAATGGGCAAATCGCGGCGAAAACGAAATGACGGTATATCTTCGCATAAAAAATAATTAAAAAATTTCAAAAAATCCCTTGACATTGCATACCGAATTTGCTATTATATTGAAGCACTTAAGAGACATTCCTCTTTAGCTCAGTCGGTAGAGCACTCGGCTGTTAACCGAGTTGTCGTTGGTTCAAGTCCAACAAGGGGAGCCATAAAAAGCACTTGCTTTCGCAAGTGCTTTTTATTATGTTTGCTTTGCAAATGATGCTGCAGGCAATGATGTCGCTTTGCGATGATGTGTGCCCGAGGCACATTGCTTTCAGCAAACATTACATCATTAAAAATGCTTTATGCTGATTTGAAATTTAACAAATTATAGTATAAAATAGTTGTTAGCACATTAAACCGGCATAAAAATGCAAAAAAATTGCTGAAATCAACTAAACTCAACCATCAGTTTGTTTACTTTTTGCGGCTTTAGGGCTACGATATTCTCGAAAGGAGGGATAAATGTGGACCAAATTAAAACAGGACAATTTATTGCCAAAAAAAGAAAGGCGCAAGGCTTAACTCAGGCAAGGCTTGCCGAAATGCTCGGCATAACCGACAGGGCCGTTTCGAAATGGGAACGGGGCATCAGCATGCCCGACTCGTCAATTATGCTTGAGCTTTGCGAGATACTAAACATTACCGTAAACGAATTACTGACGGGGGAGGATATCGAAATGAAGGATTATGATAAGGCTGCAGAGAAAAATCTGCTTGAATTAAAAAAACAAAACGAAGACTACGCAAAATCAATGCTTCGATATGAAACATTTATAGGCATACTGTCAACTGTTGTATTTTTAGTATCAATTATGACTGCATCGCTTGTGGATATGAAAATCGGAATAAGGATTGCGCTGATAGCTTTCGGAAGCATTATTTTTGTAATCGGCATAGCAAATGCTTTAAGAATTGAGCAAACGGCAGGCTATTATGAATGTGCCGAATGTCATCATAAATATGTGCCGAGCTACAAGAATGTATTTTTTGCAATGCATTTGGGCAGAACGAGATATATGAAATGCCCCGAATGTAAAAAGTATTCCTGGAATAAAAAGGTTACAAAATAGTTGGATATAGCCGTTCGCAACCGTAATTTTACATTTTGCATACTGATTTTCTATTGTTTAAGCAATCCGTATTTGATATTATAGGCTTATAAGGGACATATAATAACTCAAAAAGGAGAGCAATTATGACATTCAGTAATAATCTGCGCAGATTGCGAAATGAAAAAGGCTATTCACAGGAGTATCTGGCGGAAAAAATGGAGGTTACCCGTCAAACGATTTCCAAATGGGAAAACGGAACTGCTATGCCCGACCTGAAAAAGCTGACGGAGCTTGCGGATTTGTTTGAGGTTAGCATAAACGGCCTTTTAGGCAACGAATATGCACCTCAAAGCCAAAGCGCCCCTCCTGCCGATGCCTACACAAAGCAGGAAACGGACGAAATGCTTATGCAAATAAAAAGCAATGAGGGAAAAAATATAAGCAAGCTCGAAAAAAGAAATAAAATTCTCTCCGTCTGCACCGTGATTCTCGTTATTGCGCTGGTTATAACAAACATTACTCTTTCAAGCTCAATCAGCAATATTAAAAACGAATTAAGCAATATAAGAGTTGATTTAACATATTTGCACCAGAATTCAAATATTTACACAGACGGCGAGGACTACGATTCGCGAAGCGACAATGCGCAATATAACATCGTTGAGGTTGAAAAAAGCAAGCCGTATTTGCTTAAGGTGAATTTTTCGTATTCTCCCGACAGCTACTCAAAAAACGACAAGGTATATTTTCAAATACCTACATCGGACGGTATAAAGAAAATCGAGGCAACAAACAGCAACGGCACATTCTCGGCAACCGCCGATGTGGATTTAACAAAGGATACCAACAGCTATGTTTGCGTAGAAAACGGCGACCGAGTGGATATGATACTGCTTTCCTTCGGATATCTTGACCAATATAAATCAATCAACCCGGCACAGATAGACTACGAGGTTGAAAGCATTGATATAAAAAATGAAAAGGGTATAAGAATTCTGTTTCCTTTTGAAAACAGTGTTAGCTGGTATGAGGATAGCAGTCCGGGCGGAAAAATAGTTTCTGCGTCAGTAAAGGTAAAAACCGATTTAGACGAGGAATTTTCAATGCCTCTTAAAATACAAAATTCGACAGATGAAGAAAATACCAACCTTATGGAATGTGCTTTACAGGGCTTTGTTATCAAAAACGCTCATGAGGTTAAGGATATAACCATAGAGCTTGTTGACGAAAACGGTGTTATTTACAGGCTTAAGAGTGATCCCGTTAATTACAGCACTGCCGCCCTGAGCGATTTTCAGATAATATTCACCGTTGAAGGCAAGCAGGTTGCGGTAAATTTAACAAATTATTAACTTTAGAATTGAATAACGGATTTTGTGTTCCGTCACTTTTTCATAAAGGCATTATGCAGCTTTGGTAATATATCAAGGCTGCATTTTTTCTGCATTCTAAGTTGATTGACAAATAATCGGTAATAAGATATATTATTTATAAATACTAAAATAATGTATGGAGAAAGCTATGCTAAAAAAATCTTTGATTGCAAAAACGGACGCTGTTGCTAACGACAGCCAAATTAAAATTATAGACGACATACGAATCACCTTTCTTAATCCAAGGCTGATAAGGGTTGAAACAGGTGAATTTACCGACCTTGCAAGCTTTGCCGTATGGAACAGAAAATTTCCTGCGGGAGAAATGAAGGTAAGCGGTAAAAAAGGAAATATTACGGTTGAAACAAGCGAAATTGTTTTAACCGTAAAAAACAAAAAGCCGTACAGCGTGCTGTTTAAGGACAGCGGCAAAACCGAGCTGTTTTGCAGGCAAAAAAATCTAAAGGGTACATACAGAACCTTGGACAATACCTTTGGAAAAATAAGGCTTAACGACGGATTAATTACCGAAAACGGACTGTATCTGTTGGACGACAGCGACAGCATATTGATTGACGAAAACGGCAAATTCAAGGGCAGAGAGGGTGGCAAGGATTACTATGTTTTTGCCTACGGTAAGAATTACCGTGAAACAATGAGTGCATTTTACTCCATAAGCTCCCCCACCCCCATTATTCCAAGATTTGCACTCGGTGTTTGGTGGAGCAGATATCACGCATATACTCAAGAGGAATATCTTAACTTAATGGACCGCTTCATCGACGAGGGAATTCCCATCACGGTTGCAACAGTTGATATGGACTGGCACTGGGTTGATATCAAAAAGCATTTCGGCACAAGGGAAAACGGCTGGACGGGATATTCCTGGAACACGGAGCTTTTTCCGGATTACAAACAGTTTTTAAAGGAACTTAAAAAGCGCAATCTTCACACTACGCTTAATCTCCATCCGGCAGACGGCGTGAGATATTTTGAGGATATGTATGAGGATATGGCAAAGGCAAACGGAATTAATCCCGACACAAAGCAGCCTGTAAAATTCCAATGCGGAAACGACACATTTTGGAACAGCTATTTTGACATTTTGCATAAGCCGTACGAAAGAGAGGGCGTTGATTTTTGGTGGATAGACTGGCAACAGGGCAAGCGCAGTGATGTTAAGGGCTTGGACCCACTGACAGCGCTTAACCACTATCACTATTTGGATAATGCCGAAAACGGCGAAATCCCGATGATTTTATCGAGATACGCCGGCATCGGCTCTCACAGGTATCCTCTTGGCTTTTCCGGCGACACGGCTATAAAATGGGAGGTTTTGGACTTTCAGCCATACTTCACAAATACGGCGGCAAATGCCGGCTACTGCTGGTGGAGCCACGATATCGGCGGACATCACATGGGATACAGAGATGACGATCTATATTTAAGATGGATAGAATATGCGGTATTTTCCCCTATTCTTCGTTTACACTCAACGGCTATTGAGTTGCTCGGCAAGGAGCCGTGGAAATACAGGGAGGATGTATATCAAAGCGCTAAAAAATGGCTCAACCTTCGCCATAGGCTGATACCGTATATCTTCTCAATGGACCACAGATGCCACAGAGAAAATCTTGCTCTGTGCGAGCCAATGTACTATTCGTATCCCGAAAGCGCAGAGGCATATGATGTGCCTAATCAATATATGTTCGGAAGCGAGCTTATGGTTTGCCCCATAACGAGTCCTCAGCATAGGGAAAACGGTATGGGTAGCGTTAAGGCTTGGATACCCGAGGGCGAATACACCGATATTTTCACACTTGAAAAATATTCCGGCTCGCAAATGCTTACTCTTAACCGTGAGCTTTACACAATACCCGTTTTGGCAAAATCAGGTGCAATTATTCCCATGGCAGAGGCTTGCTCAAATTCTACGGATAATCCGCAGGTGCTTGAGGTTTGGATTTTTAAGGGCAATAACTGCTTTACTATGTATGAGGATAACGGCAAAACCGATTTTATGGATCACACGGCAAAAACCGTATTTACAAACACATTTGATGAGAACACGAATTCCGTGAAGCTGAAAATTGAGGTTGAGGGCGACCTTGATGTTATCCCCGAAAACAGAAAATACAGGCTGATTTTCAAGGATATTGAAGCACCTGTTATCGAACAGGACTTTTCCTGCGATGCAATAGAAATTGAATTAGAAAATGTACAACCGATAAAGCAGGAAAGCTATCGTGACAGAATTATCAACGCTATGTCACGCTGGAACAGCTCCACCTCTAAAAAGGACAGGGCGTACCGCGTCTTTGCAGGCCTGGAGGATAGAAATTCACTTTACCGTGCGCTTTATAAATCAAAGCTTCCAAAGCCTATATTTGATGTAATATACGAAATTTTGGCACAGTAATAAGCAATGAAGGGCAGGCATTTATTGTCTGTCCTTTGAATATTCAAAATTTATACATTGACATATAAAAATCGTACGAGTATATTATATATAGGGTAACGGTAATAATCCGAACCCGTCAAAAATGCAGTATTAAAGCGATATTTGTCGCTTTCGCTGTTGCCTTGCATATAAGACTTATAATTATTTCGGAGGAAAGTATGAAAACAAAGAAGCTTATATCTGTTTTTTTAAGCATTGTACTTGTAATGTCGGTTGCGCTGTGCGGCTGCAGCAAATCAAAGCTTGAAAAGCTTGATATGGAAAAATGGCAATATAATCCGCAATATGATGTATATTATCAAACCGGTATCAGCTATTGCTCAAAGCCTGCTGATGAGGACATACAAACCCTGAGCATCTTCGTTCCGGGAAAATATATGACTGCGGCTATAAATCCCGACGGAACCTATGTTTGCCGACTGAATTTAACCTCGCAAATCGGCTCATACACCGCAAGGACGGCGCCCATCGTTTTACCTGTTGAAACATTGGGATATCAAAAGCAAATACCGTATGTTACCTTCAGCAGTGATGTTGCAGAATACACCGACCAAGGACTTGTTTATGTTAGGGTAGGCGCAAGGGGTGTTGAAGCAGGCGCACCTGCTACTGTAACCGATTTTAAGGCGGCAATAAAATATCTTCGCAAATATAAAGACAGCCTTGCAGGAAGCATGGACAGAATTTTTGCCTTCGGCTTCGGCGAGGGTGCAAACATAGCAAGCGTACTCGGCGCAAGCGGTGACAGCAAGCTCTATGCTGATTATCTTAAGGATATCGGCGCCGTTGACATTGACAAGGAAAGTGACGCCGTTGCAGGCGTTATGTGCTGGTGCCCGAGCGCTAATTTGGATACGGCTGACGCCGCTTACGAATGGAATATGGGCATCACAAGAACAGGGCTCGGAGAAAGGGACAAGGCTGTTTCCGATAAGCTTGCCGAGGCTTATGCCCAATATATCAATTCCTGCAAGCTAATCGGTGAAAACGACGAACCGCTGACTCTGGAAAAATCCGAAAACGGCATTTACCAGGCAGGCTCATACTATGATTTTGTTAAAGAGGTTATAGAAAACTCCTTAAACAGATTTTTGGAAAATGTAGAATTTCCTTACACAATAAAAAAGGACAAGGAGCCGTTTAAGAAAAACGAAACCACTACAAATTCTGCTGATGCTCCTATTGAAACACCCGATTTAATATTAGATGATGATGTTATATATAATGAAAATGTAAGATTTGATTATCAAAACGAATCGGATATTTATTCAAAGGACAATGTTGTAAGGGGTAAATCGTCATCAAAGCTTAATATGGTAGGAACCTATAACTCCGTTTTTGACTATATTGACGCGCTAAACAAAAATGTTGAATGGGTAAAATATGACGAGCTTACAAACACGGCAACCATCACAAGCGTTGAGGATTTTGTTACTCAGTTAAAGGGTTCAAGCAAGGGTCTCGGCGCATTTGACTCGCTCGATTGCAAGCAGGTTGAAAATATGCTTTTTGCCACAAACAAAACAGGCGCTCACTTTGACACTTACTTGGCAGAAATCAAAAAGGACGACGAAAAGGCATACGGCAAGTTCAAGAACGATGCCGCCGTAAAGGATGATTTCGGCAACACAATTCAGCAAAGAGCAAATATGTACAACCCTATGTACTTTATTTCAGACTACTACGAGGGCTACGACTCCTCCGTTGTTGCACAATATTGGAGAGTGCGTTCGGGCATCCGTCAAAGTGATACGGCGCTCTGCTCGGAGATCAATCTCGCTCTGGCGCTTCGCTCATACGGTGTATATATCGATTTCGATACCATTTGGGATAAGGGACATATTATGGCAGAGAGCAAGGGCACTCCTGCAAAGAACCTCGGCGCATGGATTAATGCATGTGTAACCGCTAAATAAATTTAATCGCAAAATAAGAAGACTGTGAAAAAGCAAAAATAACTTTGCCGCTTCACAGTCTTTTATTGTGTCATAGGCGAATACGGTGTCTGAGAAAGCAAAATCAATTCGCTTTTGCTTAACACACCGGCGTCGGCAAGCCTCACGCCTATGGTATTAATAATATTTTTTATCTCGGAAAAGAAATAAATTTTTGTTTCTATTGGCTCGGGAGTCGGCGAACAGCATATAACCATACAGTTTGTCGCGTTAGAGCTGAGAAGCATTGATAATAAATTGCTTTTCGTTTCTGCGTTTAAATTAAAGCCGGAATCAAAAATCAACCTGCCGCATACCTCCCCGCCGTTATTCAGTCCGATAAAAACAAGCGCTTCATTTTTAATATTGTTAAACTCGCTCTTGATATAATCGCAACGATCGTTTACGTCCTTTAGAACGGTGCCCCTTTTGCCGACGAGCGCCGATCTCATAATTTCCCCTGCGCATACAATAATCATCGCAGTGTTTTCGCCTATATTACTAATCTCCTTTAGCTCCTCAATGTCTGCGGAAAAAATGTTCTCAAGGCTTACAAAACGGTTTTGCAACTCGTAAACGGTTCCCTTTATATCCCTTTGCGGAATAACCTGTCCGAGAAAAAGCTCCAGCAAATACCAATCGGACAGCCCCTTATCACCTCCTGTGATAAAGCACTCCCTCATTCTTGCTCTGTGACCGTATCGGTTTGCCTTGTACTTATCCATTTCTTTCACCGCCCCTTCAGCAAATATTTTAACATAATGAATTTTAAAACGCAACAAGCCTTACTGTAATAATAGTATGTAAAGAAATAAAAGGTAACAAATTTATTTGACAAATCGATGCTTTGGTGTTAGTATGTATTCAATATTTGAAAGGAAATTAACTATGTTCACATCTGCTTATGAACTTAACAGAACTAATAGATCTATGCTTAGAGAGCATAGATTTGCTTTGTTATGTTCATTTTCGGTGTAGGTATATAACCATATTAACAAACCCGTTGATGAGCATATCATCAACGGGTTAATTTTATTTAGGAGGTCAACAAATGAAATTAGTTTTATTATTCGGTGATGCGGCTGTCGGTAAAATGACAGTTGGTCAGGAGCTTACAAAAATAACAGATTTAAGGTTATTTCATAATCATATGAGTATAGAGCCAATTCTTGAAATATTTGGCTCGTTTAACGGAGCAGCAGTAAAGAGATTTAGGGAAATTGTTTTTGAAGAATTTTCTAAAACCGATAACTATGGCTTGATTTTTACATATATGTGGGCTTTTGATTGCAAGGATGATTGGGATTATGTAGAGCATATTAAAGACATATTTAAACCATATAACACAGAATTTTATTATGTAGAATTAGTCGCACCGCAACACATAAGGTTAAGCAGAAACATTTCTGAAAACAGGCTAAAAAACAAGCCGTCAAAAAGAGATATAGAATGGTCCAACAAAAGATTGATTGCCGATGATGATAATCCTAGGGTAACGGTAGTAATCCGAACCCGTCAAAAATGCAGTATTAAAGCGATATTT
>JBJEPH010000093.1:0-1939 GCA_051881135.1 Eubacterium sp. | reverse complement strand
GGGGTTGCTGTAGAAGGGCCCGATGCCGCAGCTGGTGCGCCCGTCCTCGCCCTCGTCGTTCATGCTCTTGAAGGGTTGACGTATACTGCCGAGAACGGTGCCGCCCGTGAATAATAAATCTTCAAAATATCCGGCGTCTACCTGCCTGTAATTGCCCTCGATCAGCCCCGTATACCCGTCGAAAAAGCCGATTATTTCAGCCTTGGGCAGATTGGCCTCTACGTATTTTACAAACGCCCTCATAACCGCGTTAAGCCCGGGGCAGTCGCCGCCGCTCGTCAATAACCCTATTTTCATAAAACTTCCTCTTAAATACTGCACAACGGCAGCCGTCCATCGGACGACCGCCTGTCTTTAATATATTATTGTCACTATTATTTTATATTTGCGTTGTAAAATAATTACGCATGATATTGTAAAATAAATGTAAAACAGGCTTTCGCAAAAGCTCTATTCAGACGGTATCCCCCCTATTAAAAACCTGCTAAGAAGAAGTCAAGCGTTTTCCCTGCAGGTTATAAAAAAATTTTATTCAGTTTTTATTAACGCAAAAATAGTCACCGCAAATGCGCTGACTTTAAATGCGTATGTGTTTGCTATGTTAGTTAATCTGCTTTACTCTCTATACCTGCATATACTTCTTTAACACGGGCATAGTAGATTCTTAGAAATTTGTTTAGCGCCGCAATCTTTGCTACCTTGTTGGATTTGCCTTCCGAAAGTTTCTTTTGCATATAAAGATATACTGAGGCATCCTCAGTCGGCTTAACTCTTTTTAGACAAGTCATTATTTCATAACCCGTCTTACGTAATAAAGAAGAACCACGTTTAGATATCTTGCGTCGGGTTCCGTTGTATGTACCGGATTGATACGGTGGTGCATCCAACCCCGCATAAGCTACAAGAGCACTACCGCTATGAAATCTTCTTATGTCGCCAATTTCTGCTATAAGTCTGGATGCAAGAATGTTACCTATTCCATTCATTGATGTTACCGTAGCATATTCAGGTAAAGTGCTTGCAATTTTTATCATTTGTGATAAAATGTTTTCAAGAGCCTTATTTACTTCTTTTAAGACTCGAACTGCTTCCAGTGTTATCATTTTGGTTGATGGGATGCCGGAAGATAAAGTGGGGATACTATTGCAAGCCAAAGCGTAAATCGATCGCGCCTTGGATTCACTCGCATGGTATCCTTTCTTTTTTGCCCAAGCGCAATAGCTTTTTACAAACTGCCCTTCGCTTTTCTTTGTAATATTGTCATAATGCCAATATTCTTCTACAAAATCGCTCAATTTATCCTTTGTCGGTGTCTCGGAGCATTTTCCTAGAACCAACTTTTTTATCCCCGGCATTGTACGATCAAGTAAATTTACTATCGCCAATTTGCTTTCTATCTTTATCTTCAGGTAGTGCGCATATTGTCGCCCCAAAATCTTTAACTCTGCATATATCTCTTCCGAAGTTGTGTATTCAACCAACTTAAACCAATTATCTATTCCGTAATTTGATATCTTTACAGAATCCAATTTGTCGGTTTTTCCTTTTCGGATAGAGGTAGCCGCATACTTTTTCATTACTAACGGATTAATTACGGATACAAATATTCCTGCTTGCTGTAATGCGGTTAATAGCGGAAGGTGATATGCACCCGTTGCCTCCATAATTACACGCGTCTCTCCTTCAAGCCCTTTAATTTTGACTATGAGAGCGTTTACGTCTTCCTCGGTATGTTTGACATCGTAAGGAGAAGCAATTACTTCACCATATGGTTTCAAAATGCATACGGTACTTTTCTCTTTTGAAACGTCGATACCCACACTGTTCACTCTAAACCTCCAAAATTATTCTTTTGTAATTGCAACCCCATCTGCACTTATTGCGATTCATTTTGGTTAGTTACACGAATGCCGATATAGATTCAACCTGCTTAATCGAA
>JBJEPH010000092.1:0-28186 GCA_051881135.1 Eubacterium sp. | reverse complement strand
TTTAAAGTATCTATTTAGGAGAATAGTGTGAAAAATCACACTATTCCGATTGTATATTTAGTTGCGGTACCCAAAATTCCAATAGGAATTTTGACCGCTGCCAGTTCTTTTTGCTTCCTTTATCTCGCACTGCGAGCGGTCGCAAACGAACCATCAAAATTTGCCTGTAGCATAATTTTGATATGACTAAATTCCCATTATACGCCTTATCCGGCTACAATAAGGTGTTAGGAATTTTTTATAAACTATTGGTAGCCGGAAAGGCTATGGGAATTATTATGAAAGAAAATCAAAGCAGAAGCAGCTTTAAGGGCTCGCTCGGATTTGTTCTTGCCGCAGCAGGCAGTGCCGTAGGCTTGGGCAATATTTGGAGATTCCCTTATTTAGCTGCAAAGGACAAAGGTGGATTTTTCATCTTTTGTTACATCATTTTAGCGTTAACCTTTGGCTTTACCCTGTTGGTTACAGAGGTTGCCCTTGGACGAAAGACAAAGCAATCGCCGCTTACCGCATACGGTGTTATAAACAAAAAGTTTAAGTGGCTGGGCACATTGTCAACCCTCGTTCCCATACTTATATTACCTTATTATTGTGCCATAGGCGGTTGGGTAATAAAGTATTTTGTAACATTTGCAACGATGAAGGGCTCGCTTGCAGCAGATGATGCGTTCTTCGGTGGCTTTATCTCAGAGCTATGGTCGCCGATAATTATGCTTATTATATTTACTGTTGCAACAGCAATTATCATCTTCGGCGGTGTTAATAAGGGCATAGAAAAGTCAAGCAGAATTTTGATGCCTATTTTGTTATTGCTCATTATAGGAATTTCAATTTATTCTATGACGCTTAGCTCAGGCGAGCGCACGGGTCTTCAGGGCGTTCGTATGTATCTCATTCCGGATTTCGCAAGTCTAACCGTTAAGGATGTGTTTGTTACAATTACAGACGCTCTCGGTCAGCTTTTCTTCTCCATCAGCGTTGCTATGGGCATTATGATTGCCTACGGCTCCTATGTTGATGACAAGGCAAATCTTATGAAATCCGTAAACCAAATTGAAATTTTTGATACGGTTGTCGCTCTTTTAGCCGGTCTTATGATTGTACCTGCCGTTTATGTATTTATGGGCGCAGAGGGTATGACAAAGGGCCCCGGACTGATGTTTGTCGCTCTGCCTAAGGTTTTTGACAGCATGGGCAAGGTCGGCACATTAATCGGAATACTGTTCTTCATTATGGTATTGTTTGCCGCAATTACCTCCTCTGTTTCAATTATGGAGGCTATTGTATCAAGCTTTATGGACAGGTTCAATATGAGCAGAAAAAAGGCAGGCATTATTGTTCTTGTATATGCGCTGATAGGCGGTACTATCGTATGCCTGGGATACAATAAGCTCTTCTTCAATATTACGCTTCCAAACGGCGCAGAGGCTCAAATTCTGGATGTGCTTGATTATATCAGCAACAACATCTTTATGCCGTTCGTAGCTCTTGCAACCTGCATACTGTTCGGTTGGGTTTCAAAGCCTAAAACCATTATTGATGAAGTAACCAAGAATGGCGAAAAATTCAACAGAAAAACGATTTATACAGTTACTCTGAAATTTATTGCACCTGTGCTTTTGGTTGTTCTTCTGCTTCAGGCATTTAACATTATCAAATTCTAAAAAGCATAATTAACCCCCCGTTTGATTTCAAACGGGGGTTGTTTTGTATCATTTATTTTGCTCTGCTTTGGCTTCGTCGGTATCTCTGTAATACTGAGTGAATGGCTTAAAGTGGCTTTTTTCTTCCCATATTTCCTTTGCCTTAGGAGCCCACGCCTTTGCGTAAGCGTCGCATTTTGAGCAAAGCTGTTCTGCCGATTCGGGACAGGTTAAATTTGTGGATTTAGCGCCTGTCTGCTCAATAATTCTTCTAAGCTCCGTAGGATTTTCAAGCATGGGGCAGGGACGAAGCATATTGTCGTTAAACGGCTGTCCCTTGTAATAGGTTCTAAACAAAGGAGATTTTAAGCATTCCAAAACACTCTTTTCTCTTATGTTAGAGTCGCTGTAATGAATAAATACGCAGGGCTCAACATCACCCTCACTGTTTACGTGAAAATAGTTTCTGCCGCCTGCAATACAGCCGCCGACAAATTCGCCGTCATTCTGAAAATCAACCGTGAATATCGGCTTTCCGCCTCTTTGCTCTCTCTTTCTGCGTATTGCTCTATATACATGCTCTCTTTGCTCGGGCGTCAGCAACAGATTTGTGTCAGCGTCGGAGCCAACCGGCATATAGTGGAAATACCATGCAAATTTTGCACCTGCTTCGATTTCCATATCATAAAACCAATCCGATGTAACAGCCTCATAGTTTTGACTTGTGTAGCATACGGAGGTACCGAAGATGAGCTTATGCTTTTTGAGAATTTTCATCGCGTCGGTAACTCTTTGGTAAACACCCTCACCGCGTCGTGCGTCGGTTGTTTCCTCTGTACCCTCTATGGAAAGCGCAAGCGTAAGGTTTCCTGCCTGCTTAATTTCTTCACAGAATTCGTCGTCTATAAGCGTACCGTTTGTAAAAGCAAGGAAGATGCAGTCGCGGTTTTCCTTAATTAGTGTGAGAATATCGTTCTTTCTTACCAACGGCTCTCCGCCTGTAAACATAAAGAAATGTGTTCCGAGCGCCTTCGCTTCTGTTACAACCTTTCTCATATCGTCAAGCGACAGGTTTGATTTGTGACCGTATTCGCTTGCCCAACAGCCCTTGCATTTTAGGTTGCAGGCAGATGTAGGGTCCATCAAAATAACCCAAGGAATGTTACAGTTATATTTTTCCCTGTTTGCTCTGAGCGTGGATGTGCCTACATATCCTGCTTCTATACCGAAGGTTAAAAGCATATTTGTTAACAGCTCGTGGTCGATATCCTCAATAACATCATAAACAAAGCTGTGCCAGGTGTTTTGAGGGTCGGTTATGATGCTGACGGGTGTTGTCCAGGTTGCTTCGGGAAATAAATCGCCCGTAACCGTTTTTCCAAGCTTAACTATTCGCGGAATATTCTTTTTTGGATTTTTGTAAATAAACCTCAGTAAAGGTTTACCAATCTTGTAAAGAGTACTTGGTTTAAATTTCATTAGTTGCCTCTCTTGTTACATTGCCTCAGGTGCATCAATTTTCAGCATTGTAAGAATGTTCTTTATTGTGCATTTAACAGCACAGCACAGATAAAGCCTTGCCTGTGTAAGCTGTGCATCGTCGCTTACAACCCTCTGTGCATTATAGAATTTGTGGAACAGAGTAGCAAGCTCAATTACATAGTGAGTGATTTTTGCAGGGTCATATTGCTTTGCGGCTGAAATTATTTCATCCGTTAAGCCTGCAAGGTGGGAGATAAGCTCTCTCTCCTCCTTTGAATTAAGTCGGTTCAACGCCTCTGTATCCGGCTTTGAAGCCTCAATGCCCTGTTCCTTAGCCTTTTTAATTATTGAGCAAATTCTTGCGTGTGCATACTGTACATAATATACGGGATTTTCACTGCTTTGCTTTGCCGCTAATTCCAAATCAAAATCAAAATGAGAATTGGGCTCACGAAGATTAAAGAAAAACCTTGCTGCGTCGATAGGAACCTCTTCAAGCAGTGTGTTTAGGGTTATGGCCTTGCCGGAACGCTTTGAAAGCTTAATTGTTTCGCCCTCACGGACAAGTCTAACCATCTGCATAATAACGCAGTCAAGACGGCTTGCGTCAAGTCCTAATGCGCTGAGCGCCGCCTTCATACGGGGAACATATCCGTGATGGTCTGCGCCCAAAACATCAATAGCCTTGTCATAGCCTCGTGTTACAAGCTTGTTATAGTGATATGCAATATCAGGCACAATATAGGTAGGAAGACCGTTTGCACGGATAAGCACGATATCTTTATCGTTACCGAATTCGCTTGCTTTAAACCATAAAGCGCCGTCCTGCTCATAGGTTACACCCTTTTCTTTGAGCGCGTCAATAACTGCCTTAACCGAGCCGTCATTATGAAGCGAGGACTCTCTGAACCACTTGTCATACACAATTCTGTATTTTTTCAAATCGCTCTCTAAGCCGGCAATATTTTTAGGCAGGGCAAAATCAACAAGCGCGTTTCTTCTTTCTTGGCTGTCGGCATTTACATATTTATCGCCGTATTCCTTTATAAACGCGTTTGCATGCTCTGTTATGTCAGCGCCGTGGTATGCGTCCTCCGGCATCTCGATATTCTGTCCGCATCCCTGAAGATATCTTACCTCAAGCGAGGTAGCAAATTTTTCTATCTGGTTGCCTGCGTCATTGATGTAGAATTCTCTCTGCACCTCATAGCCTGCGGCGTCAAGCACGCTTGCAAGGCAGTCGCCTATGGCACCGCCCCTTGCATTTCCTATATGCATGGGTCCTGTCGGATTTGCCGATACAAATTCAACGATAACCCTTTTGCCCTCTCCGTAGTCGGAGCGACCGTAGCTGTCGCCCTTTTCAACAACATCGGAAACTATTTCGCTGTAATATCTGTCGCCGAGATAAAAATTGATAAAGCCCGGACCTGCTATTTGTGCGCTGTCAATCAATGTGCCCTCAAAGCTTAGCCTCGATACGATGGCTTCGGCTATCTGACGGGGTGCCTTGCGATATGCCTTTGCGCCTGCCATAGCTATATTTGTGGAAAAGTCGCCGTTTGCCTTGTTATTCGGCTTTTCTATGATATAGCTCGGAAGCTCTGCCTCGGGAAGCTCACCGTCTGCCGTTGCCTGCTTGATGGCAGATAAAATCATATTATTTAACTGTTCTTCTGTTTGCTTTACTAATAATGACATTTTGTTATCCTATCCTGTAATTAATTGTTACTTCATTTTGTGAGGTTATTGCACCGTTTACATCAATATCATAGCTGAATTTAAAGCTGCCCTCGTTTTCGCCGTATCCGTTTTCAACGCTCCGTCCGAATATGCCCATAAGCATATCGCCGTATTCCGTACCGTAGTTGCAAAGATGCCGCTTCGATTTTTCGATAATAAGGCAAGAAGAGTATGGACCCGATTTTATCATTTCAACCCTGCTCTCATCCTTTGCTATGTTAAGCTTTGTCTTGATGGGGCTTTTGTTAGGTGCAAATTCCTCGTTATATCTGATTATGTAGTCGCTGTCGTTTTCTTCGATAGTGCCTACCGTTTTCATCTCTATCTTATCCTTGTCGCCGTCACCCTCATATTTTTGACAGCCGATAATTGTTATTAGTGCTTTTTTAGTCATTTTAAACTACCTTAAATTTATACTAAATCCTGCCCCCGCGCTCTATTGCAAGGTCAATAAGCCTGTCGATAAGCTTGGTATATGAAACGCCGACAGCCTCAAAAAGCTTCGGATACATGCTTATTGATGTTTGACCGGGGATCGTGTTTATCTCATTGAATAAAACCTTGCCGTCAGTTCTGCTTACAAAGAAATCGCAACGGGAAAGCCCCTCACAGCCTAATGCCTTGTATGTAAACAGAGCTCTTTCCCTAACCTCGTTTCGCTTCTCCTCGCTGATAAGCGCAGGAATGTGAAGCTCTGATTCGGGATTGTTATATTTTGCGTCAAAGTCGTAAAACTCTGCCGCCGCAACAATTTGGCCTACCTCTGCGGCAACAGGCTCCTCGTTGCCGAGAACAGCACATTCAACCTCGAAGCCGTCAATGAATTCCTCAATAACAACCTTTTTGTCCTCGGCAAGTGCTGTTTCTATGCCGTTTATAAGCTCTTGCTTGCTGTGTGCCTTTGAAATGCCAACGGAGGAGCCGGCGTTTGCAGGCTTAACAAACATAGGAAAGCCAAGCTTTCTAATTGCTAAGCTTAAGCATTTTTCCTGCTCCTTTCTGTATTCGTAGTCTGTAAAGGAGCACCATTTTGCCTGCTCAATTCCAAACGCGTCGGCAACTGCATTTGCAACCGACTTATCCATACAGGTTCCCGAGGAGGTTGCATCACAGCCCACAAAAGGAATCTGTGCAAGCTGAAGAAGCCCCTGGACAGTTCCGTCCTCACCGTTTTTTCCGTGAAGAACAGGGAACACGCAGTCAAGCTTAATTATTTCGTTATCCTCTGTAACAACACCCTTAATTGCCGTATCGGGCGAGATGTATGCTTTCTTCAAGGAGGCGGACTTGAGCCACTTATCCTCGGGAAGCATATCTATATCGTCATCAAATAAAAACCATTCGCCGCTTTTGGTAATACCGAGCATAACTATGTCATATCTATCTCCGTTTATATTGCTCAAAATTGATTTTGCACTGATGCAGCTTATGTCGTGCTCCGACGATGCTCCGCCGAAAAGCACTGCGACCTTCAATTTTTTCATAAAACCATTCCAATCATCAAGGATGTACAATAACCTATGTATTTTAACACATAATTATTATAATAGCAATAAGAAAATTAATATTTATTTTTGAAAAATTATAGTGACAAGCAGTATTCTTTGTGCTATAATTACTACCGTATATTCTATTCATACCGAATTATGCAAATTCACACGAAAGGTGTATATTTTATATGGAACTCAATGAGGCATACAAGATTATAGAAAAAAATCTTACGGGCTTTAATTCGGAGCAGGGCTTCAAAAAAGCTTCACAGGACGATAAAAGCATAGTTTTTTCGGGAGAAAAGGGCATTTATCGCATCAGCTATGAGGCAAGCATCCTTCAGTTTGACTGCTCATACGAGGATAACGGAGAGCAAACGGAATACAAAACACTTTCACGCTCTCTTTTCGAGATTGATACCGTTACGGATAAGGATGTAAAATCCGTAACCAACGAACTGATTGATGAGCTTGAAAAGCTTTTCAATGCAAGAAAAAAGACAAATCTCGACAAGGTTAAGATGCCAAAGGCTGTATCAAGAAACAAGGCTAAAAACGGCTTGGTTAGCTATGATACCGACTCTCTTGCAAACCGTTTCGGCACTCAATATCCCGAGCTTAAGGAAGCAATTAAGCAAAACATTGTTGAATACGGCGAGTTTTTGCCCGAGGATTTCTTTATGAATCACGCAAACGAAATGATTTTAAACATCATTCGAAGCGGCTCGGCACAGGAGAGAAAGAAGCTGTTTAAGCTTCTTAACGAGCTCTTTGAGGACGGAACAAACGAGGTTCAGGATATTATTGCCGTTACAATTCTCGGCGAAATGAAAAACGATAAAGAGCTTATGGCTGTTGCGGACGAATATATGATAGAATATATGGCAGGTCCGGTACACGAGGTTAACAAGCTTACGGGCAAGAAGAATAAATACACGAAAAGGCTTGCAAACCCGCCTGTATATAAGCCGAAAAAGAAGCAACAGCGTTACGGCGTAACAAATTCTTTGGTGGGAAGATAAGCTTAATAAATTATTAGGAGACAGAAAGCAATGAAAAAGGAAATTCTTATTAAAGGCATAGCAGTGCCGTTTGCAATAGGATTACTTTTGGCAGTTGCTTTCTTTTTTGCTTTCGACAGCCAATATATATGTCCTGTTGAGGAAAAAACGGTTATTGCAAATCATGATGACACCGACCGAGCAAATGAAATAGGTACTCTGTCCTTTGATAAATCCACCTTGACGCTGTATGAAAAGGCGTCCTATTCCGATTTTGTTCAGGGTGCTTCAATAGAGCAGGGCACGGGCGTTGACCAAACAGGCGTAACCTACATTAAGGTGTTCCAAAACAATATAAAAACCCTTATGGAAAGGGATATAACCGTTACAACAAAGGACAGCGAGCATTATTACAGCTATGTCGGTGCATACAGCGCAAACAGCGAGTATGCCGTTTTGTTAAATAAGCCTGCTATGAAAAACGGTATTGTGCTTTATTATCAAAAATCCGACGGCATCGGCTTTTCCGATAAGTATGAAGCACTTGTTTATAAGGAGGTGCAGTAATGGGATTAAAGGCAACAAGAAAAATCCTTTGCTTTTTGTTAACCGTTATCATTGCCGCATCTACCTTTTTGGGAGCATTTTTTGCAGTGACGGCTAATACATACGGAAAGCAGAGCTTTTATGAAAATAATTGGTGCGATGATGAGCTTGCAGAGCAATGCGAGCAGCAGCTTGATTCAAAGCTTTCCGCACTCTCGTATAAAAGCGGAATACCGCTTGAGGTGTTCAATGCCGTAAAGAGAGATACCGACACAAAAACGGCTGTTACGCAGGCTGTGACAGGTTTGTTCATAGGCTCCGATTCAACCCTGTACAGTCAAAGCAGGGTAGAATATTTTTATTCGCTTTGTGAGCTTTACCTAAAGGCGAACGGCTATAATTATTCAAAGGATGATATTATGAATGTTGCCGAGGAGGCAGCCCGAATTTACAGCGATTCCTTAGGCATACATAATGCTCAAACGCTTAAAAGCTTTGCTGAGAAAAAGCAGGTTAATTCAAGCGTTTGTGCCGCACTTTGCTCCATAATAGGTCTTGTTTGCATCGCCCTGCTTATTATGCTTTACAGGGAAAAGCATGAGGGCTTTGTTTATATAGGCTCCTCGGTTGCCGCAGGAGGAATTGCACAGCTTCTTATGTCGCTTTCCTCGCTGATTTTCGGCTTCAATGCACATTTTGATGTTTTGCCTGTTGCTTACGAGCAGGTTTTTATAAGACTTCACGATGCATTTATGTTTTATAATGCACTGTGCGGAGTTGCTCTTACGGCTTTGGGAGTGGCTGTTTTTGCTGTTGCTCAAATGAGAATAAGCGCTAAAAATAACAGGGCAAGCTCCGGCTACTATAATGTTATTGGCAATATGTAGTCCTTTGGCATATAATGGATTGGTGATTATATGGAGGATATGCAGGGATTAATTGAATATATCGAAAAATACGGAAGGTATTCGTTTTCCGACTTTCCGTTTAATGAGATTGACGCGCTTATTTTATCCCAGCTTGTATATATAGATTTCGATTTTGTGGTTGGTGATAAGCCCGTCTTTTTGTCCGATGCCGCTATGCGCCTGTTTTCAAAATATTCCGATGAAGAAATTGAGAGCTTTATCGGCATTACATCAAAGGCATTTAGGCTTTTGATGAGCTGCGCAAAGTCGCACAGATACGGTTTCAGCAAGCTTTGCTATTATGTAAATTATGTTGACGGCGCCATAGATAAGCAGTTTTCGGCAATTAATTTTATATTGGATAGGGATAATACGGCAGTTGCATTCAGAGGCACCGATATCACCGTTACGGGAGTTAAGGAGTCTGCGATGCTGTCATATATGTTCCCCGTTCCTGCCCAGATTGAAGCCCTGCATTATTTTCAGGAAACTGCTATGATGGGCAAGGGCAGTATATACATCTGCGGACATTCCAAGGGCGGAAACCTTGCTGTATTTGCGGGCGTAAGCTGTTCAAATTCGCTGAAAAAGCGCATTGCAGGTATATACGAATTTGATGCGCCCGGCTTTCCGAAATGGTTTTTTGACAGATATGACTATAAGCAAATTGAAAACAGGATTTACTTTTTCGCACCCGAGGCTTCTGTGTTCGGCAGAATACTAAAGCACAGCAAAAGGCCTGTTATAGTTAAAAGCATTAACGAGGGCATTAAACAGCATCAGGTATCCTCTTGGATTATAAACGAAGCAACTCTTCAAACGGTTGACGCCTTTAATCAATCATCAAACTTTGCTTCGGATTATTTAAACGGAATTATAGAATATGTGGGCGAGGACGACTTGGAGCTCTTCTTTGACACACTCGAATTTGTTGTGGAAAGAATGGGCATAGAGGATTTTTACGACCTCAAGGGCTTTGATTTCAGAAAGGCTTTTCGCCTTGTAGATTCCGTAAACGAGCTCAATGATGCTCAAAAGGAAAATTTTAAGGAAATAATTAAAAAAGCGTCAAGCGGTCTTGCAAAGGAAATTTTTACAGGCAAATACAAATCGCATTTAGATAGCTTGAAACAAGAACAGTAAAAGAGCCGTTTGGCTCTTTTTTGTTATCAAATTGCACGAATTTGTTTGATTTATGGATGATAATGTTAATTATTTAACAAAGTATTGTTATTTTTAACAAAATTTCGATATGAACATTGACAATAAACTTAATATCTATATAATAGACAGAAAGGTTTAAAAATTATAACCAATATATATTGCAAAAGAAAGAGGGAATTGAAATGTCAAGAGTTTACAATTTCAGCGCCGGTCCGTCAACATTGCCGGAAAGCGTATTAATGAAGGCAGGCAACGAAATTATGGACTACAAGGGCTCAGGTCAGTCTGTAATGGAGATGAGCCACAGGTCAAAGGTATTTGACGATATTATTAAGGAAGCAGAGGCTCTTATGAGAGAGCTATATCAAATTCCGGATAATTATAAGGTATTATTCTTACAGGGTGGCGCTTCTGCACAGTTTTCGGCCATTCCGTTAAACTTTATGAACGGCTCGGGTAAGGCAGATTATATCATCACAGGCCAGTGGGCAAAGAAGGCTTATCAGGAAGCACAGAAATACGGTGATGTTAAGGCTGTTGCTTCATCTGCAGATAAAACCTTCTCTTATATTCCAAAGACAAAGCCCGAGGATTTCAGAGAGGACGCAGACTATGTATATATTTGTATGAACAATACCATCTACGGTACTGTTTATAAGGAGCTTCCTCCGGTGGGCGACAAGGTGCTTATCGCCGATGTATCCTCCTGCGCTCTGTCAGAGCCGCTCGATATCAGCAAATTCGGTGTTGTTTATTTCGGCGCACAAAAGAATGTTGCTCCGGCAGGTCTTGTTGTTGCTATCATCCGTGAGGATTTGCTCGGCAATGCAAGAGATATCACTCCCGTTATGATGAATTATAAGGTGCAGGCAGATGCCGATTCACTTTATAACACTCCTCCTTGCTGGACAATTTATATCTGCAAGCTTGTTCTTGATTGGATTAAAGAGGAGTTCGGCTCATTAGAGGCTATGAAGGCTCATAACGAAAAGAAGGCGGCTATCCTTTATAATTTCCTTGACAATTCCAAGATGTTTAAGGGCACCGTTGTTCCCGAGGACCGTTCTCTTATGAATGTTCCTTTCGTGACAGACAGCGATGAGCTTAATGCTAAATTCATCAAGGAAGCTACCGAAGCAGGCTTCGTAAATCTTAAGGGACACAGAAGCGTCGGCGGTATGAGAGCATCTATCTATAACGCTATGCCTATTGAGGGCGTTGAAAAGCTTGTAGAGTTTATGGCTCAATTTGAAGAGGAGAATTCATAATGTATAATATAAAGCTTTTAAATAAGATTTCAAATGTCGGTCTGTCAAAGTTTGACACAACAAAATATGTTTATGCCGACGATATTGAAAATCCCGACGCAATTATGGTGCGTTCGGCTTCAATGCAAGATATGCAAATGCCCGAAAGCCTTTTGGCTATTGCCAGAGCAGGCGCAGGCACAAACAATATTCCTGTTGCCGACTGTGCCGAAAAGGGTATTGTTGTATTCAATACACCCGGTGCAAACGCAAATGCCGTTAAGGAGCTTGTTATTCTCGGTATGCTTCTTTCCTCAAGAAAGGTTACGAAGGCTATCGACTGGTGCAAAACCATTAAGGACGAGGGCGACAATGTAGGCAAAACAGTAGAAAAAGGAAAGTCAGCCTTTGCAGGTCCCGAAATTAAGGGTAAAACACTTGCCGTTATCGGTCTCGGTGCTATCGGTCGCTTAGTTGCCGAAGCAGGTCTTGATTTGGGTATGGAGGTTATCGGTTACGATCCGTTCCTACCCGAAGGGGTTGAGCTGAAAAAGGGAATTACAGTCAACAATAATTTGGACGAGATTTTCCCTGTTGCAGATTATATTACGGTTCATGTTCCGCTTAATGACCAAACTAAAAATATGATAAACAGAGAAACCATTGCAACTATGAAGGACACTGTTCGCATTATGAACTTTGCCCGTGGCGGTCTTGCCGACAGCGACGCTGTTATCGAGGCTCTCGACGAAGGCAAGATGGCTTGCTATGTAACGGATTTTCCGGATGCAAAGGTTATCGGTGTTGACGGCGTAATCGCTCTTCCTCATCTCGGCGCATCAACTCCCGAAAGCGAAGAAAACTGTGCCGCTATGGGTGCGCAGGAACTTATCGATTTTCTCGAAAAGGGCAATATCAAAAACTCTGTTAATATGCCGACAGTTTCTATGGCGAAGCAGGGAATTACAAGAGTAACCGTTATTCATAAAAATCAGCCGTCAATGATTGCTACAATCACAGACACAATTTCAAGAGACGGTGTAAATATCGGAGCCTTTGAGGACAAGAACAAGGGCGAAATCGCATATTCAATTATCGATTGCGACAGCGAAGTATCCGAAAAGGTTGTAGAGGATATCAGAGCTATCAACGGCGTTATCCGTGTTCGTGTAATTAAATAGTAAGCATATTTTAAGAGGTGTCCAATGACACCTCTTCAGCGTGTAGAAAAAGTCCAATTAATAAATTTCTACACGCTGGCAGACTTCGAGAAATGGAACTGAATATCGTTTTCTTGCGATAATTGCTGTACGTCGTCCAAACATATTGCGCATAGAACAAAACAGAGTTTTGTAAATATGCTCCATATGTTTCTCCTCTTCCCAACAAACTAAAGTTTGTTGGGAGCCCTGTTTTGCCCCGAGCAAAAAACGATAAATGCCAAAGGTGGCTTAGATTCGATGTCTAAGCCACCTTTACAATCCCTCCGAGTGCGATAAATCGCACCCACCGTCTCGCCTGCCGGCTCGGTCGGTGCTTCTGCACATTCGTGCAGAGGTCTCCGCCGGAGACCCGCACCCTTTAACAAGGAAGGCTTAATAGGTTTATTCAATTTTATTTTGGCGTGTTTCAGACCACTTTATCGACAGTCTAAAGAGGTGTCTAATGACACCTCTTTTTTGTATCTGTCCCCTAAAAAAATATCAAAATTAAACATTTAATAATGTACAGCTCCGTGGTATAATTTAGAAAATTTACGAAAGGAGAATAGGTGTATGAATTCTAAGGCAAAAAACATTTCACTTGCCGGCTTAATGGCTGCCATAATTATGGTGTTTACGGCTTTCGTTAAGGTTCCGACAGGTATAAACGGAGGCTATGTACATCTCGGAGACTCTATGATTTATCTTGCGGGCAGTATTATAGCAGGACCTTGGGCAATTATTGCTTCGGCAATAGGAGGCGCGCTTGCAGACATTCTCGCAGGAGCACCGCAATGGGCGATAGCTACTGCAATTATTAAGGCTGTAAACTGTGTGCCCTTCGTTTTGGTTGCTAAATATTACAAAAAGAAAAACGGCACCCCGAAGATTATTCATCCTCTGAGCATCGCAATGGCAGTTGTATCAGGCTTGTGGACGATCGGCGGATATCTTGTTGCAGAAGGTATTATGTATTCGTTTGAATCAGCGCTTGTGTCTGCTTCCTTCAGCGTTATTCAGGCTGTTGGCAGTATGATAGTTTTCATTCTTTGCGGCTTTGCGCTTGATAAAGCAAATATACATAAATTCCTGTAAAACTATTAAAACAGAAAGGCTGAAGAAGGATGCTCCTTCCTCAGCCTTATTTTTATGCCTATGACTTTTTAGGCAGGAAAACCTTAACCTTAAACAAGTCGCCGTCTATGGTTATTTCCATTCTGCCGTTCATGGCAGAGCACAGATTGTCGGCTATTGATAAGCCTAATCCGTTACCGTCCTGATTTCTCGATTTGTCGCCTCTTACAAATCTCTTTTTCAGCTCATCGGCTGTTATGTCGAGTGCCTGCGCAGATACATTTTTTATCTCAAAAACAGATATGCCGTTTTGCTCATAAACATCTGCATATACTCTCGAACCCCGTGCCGAATATTTTCTTGCATTTGAAAGCAGGTTTTCAATAACCCTAAAGGTTTTTTGACCGTCAGCGTATGCCATATGGCTTTGCCTGTCGCCCTTGAAAATCAACTCAAGGTCGTTGTCGATAAATTCCTGCTGATGCTCAACAACTGCCTGTGTTGCAAGCTCGCTTAAATCAAGCTCAACAGGGTTTAGGCTGATAACACCGCTTGTAACCTTTGACGCTTCAATTAAATCCTCAATGAGCCTTTTAAGCTTCTTGCCCTTGTCGTCTAAAACCCCGATATATTCCTTTGCAGACTCGTCCTGAATATCGCATTGCTTGAGCAAATCCACATAGTTTATGATGGAGGTCAACGGAGTTTTAAGGTCATGCGATACATTTGTTATAAGCTCAACCCTCATTCGCTCGTTTTTAACTGCATCGTCAACTGCCTTGCTAAGCTGCTCGTGTGCATTTTTCTGATAATCGTACAATAGCTTCAGGCTGTTAGGCAGTCTGCTGTAATCTACATTTGCAACAGTATTATTTTTAATGCTTACAATTATTTTATCAAGCTGTATTATGTACCACGCAACAAAGCCCACAGACACGCCGTTTAATGCAACCAGCAAAAATGCGGTTGGAAATGCCATTATTACTATACTTCCCATCAGCCAAAATGCGATGAGCATTAATAATACAATATTGATTGCCGCATAGCCTAAAATGTAAATTATAATCTGCTTCTTAAAGCTTTCGGGCTTATATTTCAGTGCAGACTTTATCTTTCCGATTGGCTTAGCAAAAACATTTTTTATTACCCACTTTGCTATTTTGAATACAAAGGCAAGCAATAGATATATAATACTGTTCTTTAAGAATTTTCTTTTGTCCGCCTTAAACTGCCTTGCATACGAGGTTACAAGCTCAACTACTGCCAGCCAACCAACGCTTATACACGCCATAAGTGACGGCTTGAACAGGGAGGAATTATAAAAGTCGTTCGTTATTCCGTTATAGCTGCCATAGCTTGTACCAAGTGTTAAATATTCTTCAAGCATTACGCCGATTAGCGTAGCTGCACCTATGCCTACGGCAATATTTATCGCCAAATGTATGTCGTTTGGCACCTTGTCTATAAGATTTGTTTTAATTCCCCGTGCACTGTATCCTGCAAGCGTTGCGTGAATAATCAGCATAATTATCAAAGCAATAAGACAGGCGGCACATATAAGAATTTTTTTCTCAACGGAATTATTTAATTCCTCCATAGACTTATTGTATTTAGCAAGTGCCTTAGAATAGCTGTCGTTATTTTCAGGCTTTATGTTTGCCAAAACATAGCCCTCTTTGATATAGTAGATTTTGTTATCCGAATGATCGTAAAAAGCAGTTCCGATATTATTTGAGGAGTATATACCTCCGTCTTTTATTACCATAAAATTGTCGGCGCTTTTCGTTTTCTTCAGCTCGTCGGCATTTTTAACATTTGTAACAACCGTGCCGTCGTCTGCTTTAATATAGTAGCTTAATGTAAGATTTTCGGGTGGCGTGTCATAATTGTCGTGAATTAGAGAATAGCTATTGCCTATTCCTTGGAAGCTGTATTGGTTGTCGTAAATTTCCGTTAACTTCTGCTTTGCAATAGATTCGCTTGAATTGATGTCAAGCTCCACCGTAAAGAATTCGTTGCCATCATCTGCTAATTGTACGGGAATGTCATCGGCAAAATATATTCTCGCAATGCCCTCGGCATCCAATTCATAATACAGGCTGTATTTATCCGTTAAATCCGAGGATGTGTATTCTATCATACTGTTTCCATTAATAAGCGTTATTACGCTGTCATAGAGAAAGCACTCCTTAATTTCATCACTATGGGCCTCATAGAATTCCTGCGAATCTGAAAATCGGCCCAAAGCCGTTTCGATAAACTGCTCTTGCGATTTCGCGTAGCTTTTCTTTACCGTGTTTGCCACGGCACAGGATAATATATTTTCCATATCTTCATTGAAGGCATTTTTAAAATTACGTGTGTCGTAAACCGTTTTTTCTTTATTGAGCAAATTATCTTCAAAGGTATATAATCCCTGCACAACAGGCAGTGCATTTAATGTAAACACACAGCATAGCAGTATGGAAATAACAACTGACAGAATTTTCAGCAGAGGGTTTGATTTAATATTTCTCGATTTTGTATCCAAGTCCGTACACCACCTTTAAATATTTTGGTTCCTTAGGGTTAATTTCGATTTTTTCACGGATGTTTCGTATATGTACGGTAACGGTTTTTTCTATTCCGAATGACGCTTCGTTCCATACGGCTTCATATATCTGGGAGGAGGTCAAAACCGTATTGATGTTTTTCATAAGATATTCCAAAATTTTGTATTCCCTTGCCGTCAGGCGAACCTCTTCTCCGTCAACGGTTACAAGCTTTAACTTTGTGTCCAAAACCAAACCGCCCGTTACGATTTGAGAATCTGTTTTAACCATAGAGCCGAGTGTTGAATAACGCCTTATCTGGCTTTTTACCCGTGCTATCAGCTCCAACGGATTAAAGGGCTTCGTAACATAATCGTCTGCGCCGAAGGAAAGACCTGTAATTTTGTCCAAGTCCTCGCTTTTTGCCGAAAGAAGAATGATGGGGAAGTTATATTTTTCCCTTATTTTTAATGTTGCACTCAAGCCGTCAAGCTTGGGCATCATTATATCAAGCACAAGGCAGTGTATTTCTTCCTTGTTGATTATTTCCAAAACCTCTGCGCCGTTTAATGCCGTTAAAACATTGTAGCCCTCGTTTTTGAGATAAATCTTTATTGAATTCAATATTGCTTCATCATCGTCGCATACTAAAACCGTGTACATACATATACCTCCCGTTGAGCATATTAAATCATACTCGTTCAAATATCAAAATAAGAAAATATAAAGAATTGTCAAAGTTTTAATTCTTTTAATTCAATGGAAAAATGCCGCATGCGCTGTTTTATGCGGCATTTAGTTTTACTTAAGTACTTATTCCTGTGCGTCGTCCCTGCTCTCTCGTGCACGGACAATTTCTTCGTGATAATTGTGCAGGCGTTCATATAGCTTTGGCTCGTCGTCACGCAATTTGTGCATATGCTCGTGCCGTCTGTTGCGCAGAAGCTTAAACACATTTTCGTCCTCGTCCTTAACGAATTGATATATTTCTTCTCTTCTTTCCTCAATGCTGTGTGCAAGCTTATCCTGATCTAAGCCCGTTGCTTTGGAAAGGTCGTCCAAATGCATCTCAAGGCTTTCAAGCAGTAAATCCTCGTCAAATGAGCCCAAGCCCTCCCAAAGATTTGTTAGCTTTAGCAGCTCCTCCTCGCTGATGCTTTGGCTCTTTACCTTTTCAACAAGCTCCCTTGTAAACCTTTCTATGCGCTCCTCAGCCTGCTCGCCGAATGCCCATTCAAATTCGTGGAGCAGCTGTTCCTTGAAGATTGCAACATAATTTTCTGCGTCGTCCTCACGAAGCTGTAAGGGATAAGGCTTTGTAAAGCCCTCTGCTCTTAAGGCGCTTGATATGGTTCGTCTTGCGCTTCCCTCGTCGATAATATAACCCAAGCCCAAACGCCTCAGCTCTGCGTTTAAGCCTCTGTTATGCTCTGCAAGATAAAAGCCTATGCCCCTTGCCTTGAGCGATTTGTAAATGCTCTCAAGAGTTTCTGCTCCCGTTGTGTCGATATTGCATATTCCGCTTGAATCAACTATTACACATTTTGTATTGCCGTCAATCGAGGTCTCTATGTCCTCTCTGAATTCCTTAACATTTGCAAAAAACAGATTTGCGCTGAATCTGTAAATAACGGCGTTTTCAATAGGTCTTGCAGTGGGGTTGCTCGCAAGATTAAAGAATCCGCCGCGTCCCTGAACAACTCCGAGAAAGGCTCTCGGCGGATCGCTCTCTCTTAAAATTACATTTACAAAGGAAAGCACCACGCCTATAATTACGCCGTAAATTGTGCCGAAAATCAATACGCCCAAAAATGCGCAAATGAAAATGACAAATTCCTTTTTGTTTATTTTTGCAAGCTTTTTAGCAAGCTCAAATTCGATAGCGCCGAGCAAGGCGCAAATAACTATTGCAACCAAAACGGGCACGGGTAAGTATTTTATAAATTTAACGCAGAAAAGCACAACAAAGCACATCGTTATTGCAGAAACAACGGATACGCTTTGGCTTTTTCCGCCGTATTGCTCGTTCATGGAGGTTCTCGAAACGCTTCCGTTTACGGGACAACAGCCTATAAGGCTTGCCGAAAGGTTTGCCAGACTGAACGAAAGAATTTCATCCCTTTCCGCAATTTTATAGTTGTTTCTCAATGCAAAATTATTTTCGGCAAGCAGGCTTTCCGCCATTATTACGATAGCTACGGTTAGGCTCAGCTTAAAGCCGTCTATAACGTTTAATGCGCCGAAATCGAGAAAATGAAAATTATCCCTGCTGTTTACTACCTCGGGCAGTGTTTGTATGCCGAGCTTTCCCGAAAAGCCGGTAAAATATTCGAGCATTGCAAAGCCTAACATAATAACTATGGGCATTGGAAATTTAGGCATAAGCCTTTTAAACAGCAGTATAACGGCTATTGCCAAAATTCCTATTAAAAACGAAGCCGTGTTAAAGCCCTGCCGAGCCTGGTCAACGATATGTATAACAAGCTCGTGAAGCTCGCCCGTTCCTGCTGTACCGCCGAACAGCTTTGGCACCTGCATAAGAATTATGGTTGAGCATATACCGCTTATAAAGCCACCCATAACAGGCATAGATACATATTCCGTAAGTCTGTCCGCCTTAAATATGTAAAAAAGCATCAGCCAGATTGACACATAAAATGTCAGCAGGGGAACAACCCTTATTGCCTGTGCGCTCTCTGCCGTGATACCGAGGCTTGCTATAACTCCGCCTATCAGAGCGGCAGGTGCGGCGTCAACACCGAAAATGAATTGAGGCGAGGATGTAAACAATGCAAAAATCAAAACAGGCAGAACAGACCCGTAAAGTCCGTATATCGCCGGAAGTCCTGCTATCTGTGCATATCCCATTGATATCGGAATGGATACGAGCCCGATTATTACTCCGCTGAGTATATCGTTTTTTAAATTTTTCTTTTTTGTGTGTCTTAAGCCTGTCAGCATTAAATCAATCCTTGTTTATAAGCCTTGCCTCCAACCTGTAAATCGGATAGCCCTGTGAAGAAAATCTTTTTTCGTATTCGGTTTCGATATTGCCCTCAAAGTCACTGTTGTGCAAATCCAGAGAAATGTTTGAAAGCTCAAAGCCGTTATGCGTAAAGCTTTCTATGGAATATTCAAAGAAATGCATATTATCCGTTTTTTGACAGATGGGCGCACCGTCCTTAAGAAGCTTTTTGTAGATGCTTAAAAATCGCTCGCTCGTAAGCCTGTGCGAAGCATAGCTCTTTTTAGGATAGGGACAGGAGAAGTTTAGATAAATTGCTTCAAAGGTTTTTTCGGGCAAATATGATGGCAGATATTCTGCCGCACAGTCCAAAAATTTGATATTTGTCAATTCCATATCCTTTGCCTTTTCGCAGGCAAGGCAGATAACATCCTTAACCTTTTCCACACAAATTATGTTTACATCGGGGTTTTGCTGTGCAAAAACACATCCAAACTGTCCCTTGCCGCAGCCAACCTCCAAATATACGGGATTGTCGTTACCGAAAAGCTCCTTCAAATCCAGCAAATGCTTTTCCGTGCCTGCGTCGTTAAAATTCAAGCTGTCGTTTCTAAGCGTAATCAGATATTCCGATACGGCATCAAGCCTTTCCTCAAGATGCTTTTTGTGTCGCATTCTCATTTTATTTTACCAACCTTTTTCAATTCTTATTTTTGTAATTAGTTCAACTGCCCAAAGCACTGCATAAAGCAATGCGTACAGCACTGCCTGATGTCCGAGATAAAACCACAGACTGTTTCTTCCCACAAAGGCGAAAGCCTTTACGCGCTTTTTATATGTCCAGTCCGGGAACCTGTCCTCCTTTGCATATTTTCCGATAAATGCTCCCATCAAAAACATAAATATCCACGGAAATATCGAAAAATAATCTGCACTTTTAAAAGAGTCGCTGTATATTCCTATCGGCATCAGTATATTTGTGCTTGCCTTTGGAAGCTCAATAAGTCCGAAGCACAGAGTTGAGTTGTTTATTCCGTAGGTGAATGCAAACAAAGCTGCACATATTATCATCCCTAAGATAACATCTGTTTTTTGGATAAGAGGCATAGCCAAGACTGTAATTATCATTGCTATGCCCATAAAATGCAGTATTCCGAAATATATTTCTGCACCGTGTATATTTATCGCAGGCATAATTACTGCCGTCACAAGCGTTACTGCCATACCGGATAAAAACACAATTACCCCGCGCTTTATCGGATTTCTTGACAGTCTTGTGCATATGCCCGATATCACAATAAATATTGTCCAAAAAACAGGCTGAACGATGCACAGCTTGTTAAATATCTCATATCCCCAGTCCTGATACAGAATGTTTCCCACGTCCAGGAAAAAGTGGTGGATAATCATGGCAATTATTGCAAAGCCTCTTAGCTCATCAAGTATTTCAATTCGCTTTTTGTTTGAACTCATAAGCTACCCCTATATCTCATAAGCTACACTTGTATAATTATATTATAATAATATAACATTTAACAAACATTGTAAATAAATTCATTGTAAATAATTATTTTATGTGTTATTATAAACTTGTATATAAACTGAAAGGCGCTTAATAATATGAAAATTTATAATGTGTTACAATACGGTGCAAAGGGCGACGGCGTTACAAACGACGCCTTTGCCATTCAGCATGCCATTGACGACTGTGCAAAGAACGGCGGGGGACAGGTTGTTTTGCAATCGGGCAAAACCTTTTACAGCGATTCTATCCGACTTCGCACAAATGTAGATTTACATATTCAAAAGGGTGCAAGGCTGAAGGCTACCTCAAACATTGACGGATATATCCGTCCCAATAAATTAATAAACGACCCTAAAACCGCCCTCATAGGTAATCCCGTTACAGGCAAGCCGAGCTTCGTTTTCATTTATGCCTTTGAAGCAGACCATTGCACAATCTCCGGCGAAGGTGTTATTGACGCAAACGGTCACGCCTTCGTTCAGCGTAAGGACAGATATTATGTTACGGGCGACTTTTATCCCCGTCCAACCGTTATATATGTTGAAAAAAGCAACCATATAACATTTAAGGAATTTACCGTTGTTGACGCACCATTCTGGACGCTTCATCCCGCAGGCTGTGACGATGTGCTTATTGACAGAATAAGAATTTTAAACGATTTGGATGTGGCAAACTCCGACGGTATCGACCCCGACCATTGCAGTAATGTTCGTATTCTAGGCTGTCACGTTACCTGCGCTGACGACTGCATATGCCTAAAGGCGTCTAAGGGTAACAGCGAATACGGTCCGTGCGAAAATATTATTATCGACGGCTGTACGCTTATATCCACCTCTGCCGCTATCAAAATAGGCACGGAGGGCGTAGGCGATTTTCGCAATGTAATTGTTTCAAACTGCATTATCTCAAAATCAAATCGTGGCTTATCCATTCAAATCCGTGACGGAGGCTGTGTTGAAAATGTAAGCTATTCAAATATCATTATCGAAACCCGTCGCTTCTGTCCTGATTGGTGGGGCACGGCTGAGCCAATTGTGCTTACAACCTTTAACCGTGATGAAAATACGAAAAGCGGCAAAATTAAGAATATCCGTTTTTACAATGTAACCGCAAACGGTGAAAACGGCGTTCTTATCCACGGCAATGAGGATAATATCATTGAGGATATCACATTTGAAAACTGTCAAATCACGCTGAGCAAAACATCAAAATGGGAGTGCGGTATGTACGATTTGCGCCCCTGTCTTGATTGGGGAGTGGAAAAATTTGACAACTCGGCGTTTTTTATCAGATATGCCAAAAATGTGCTTATTGAAAAAACAAAAACCTCCTGGGGCAATATTTGCGAAAGCTATAAGCATGCCGTTGATGCAAGGCATGTGGAAAATTTACAGCTTGTTCGCTTCAGCGGTAAGGCTGTAAGCGAGGATGTTGAGGATATTATTAACGAATAAGAGGTATAACAATATGGTAGAATTAAAAGGTTATAAAATCAATTCCGTTTCTTTTGAAAACAAGGTGGCAAACGGCACGGAGCTTAAGCTTCAAAATCAGGTTAAGTATAATGTAAATTATATGGAGGACGACAATCGCTGTGTAAGCATACTTAATTTTAAGGTGGCAGATGCCGAAATGCAGCCGTTTGAAATTAAAATTGAGCTTGTTGCCGAGTTTAAGTATGACGACGGTGATGAAAAGCCTGATATTCACACACAGTCCTTCGACCAGATTTTTCCGTTTTTGCGTCAGATGATTAACACGCTCACATCTATGTCGGGTATGCCGGGCTTGCTTATTCCCATTATGAAGCTCAAGCGTGAAAATGTTAATGTCGGCAAGCCGAAGGGAAATGAAGAAGGAATGTTGAATTAATGGCAGATTTATGCGAAAATTGCTGGTATAATACCTATGACGAGGAAGCACAGGAATATTACTGCGACCTACAGCTTGATGAGGACGAGTATGTTCGTCTTTTACAGGAAATGAGCAATAACAAGCCGTGTCGATACTATCGCCGAGATATAGGCGAATACGGTATAGTACGCAAGCAAAATTAAGCTTAAGCGTTCTTTAGGATTTCTAAAGGACGCTTTTACTCTACTTTCCGTAGGTACAATTTGAAAATCATATGTGATATTATGCTCTTGAAAGGAGGTAACGCTATGAACCAATATGTTACCGGCGCATTTATCAAAAAATTGCGTGAGGAAAGAAAAATGACGCAGGCTCAGCTTGCCCAAAGGCTTTATATCAGCGAAAAAGCCGTTTCAAAATGGGAAACGGGCAAGGGCTTTCCCGATATATCTCTTATTGATTCTCTTGCAGATGCCTTGAGTGTATCCGTCATTGAGCTCGTGTCGGGAAATGATATAAAAAATGTAAATCGCTCATTTAATATGAAAAAAGTAAAGCTTTATGTTTGCCCGATATGCTCAAATATTATTTGGTCAACGGGTGATGCCGTTGTAAGCTGTTGTGGGGTAACACTCCCTGCGTTAGAGGCTGAGGATGCCGACGACGAGCACAGCATTAATATAGAAAGCGTTGAGGATGAGTACTATGTAACCTTAAGCCACGAAATGACAAAATCTCATTATATTTCATTTATAGCAAATGTAAATGACAGTGGCTGTGAAATTGTTAAGCTATATCCCGAGAGTGACGCCGAAGCAAGATTTAAAAAGCGCAGAGCCTGCAAATTGTATTACTATTGCAATAAGCACGGCTTGTTCTGTGCTCCGTTAAAGTAAAAAAACAGATGCCATAACCTTTGTTACGGCATCTTTTTTTATTCTGTTATTTTATAAAGCCTTGCACCGTGCGCGTTTACGCTGACACTAATGCCTTTGGCTTTGCCGATGCTTTCCTTTGCCCAAATGTCATAAATGTTGTATTTTGTGTCGGGCATAAGAATTTCAGCAAGGTTAAATCGGATTTTCCTTGGCTTCGTGTCGGTGTTGAATATAGCAAGATATTTGCACCTTTTACCCTGCGCCGTCCAAATAATATATCCCTTGCCGTTCTTTTCGGCTCGGCAAACCTGCTTTGCATTTGCTCCTGTTCGGTGCATCTCCATATATTCGTAATTTGTGAGAAGCTCAAGCGTGAAATCATCATTTTCCGGCAGATTTCCGCCCATCATAAGCGGGCTTCCCGCAATGCCCCAAAGGCTCATTAGTGTATATTGCTCATCCTTGGTGAACTGCGTCATTCTGTCCTGCGGACCGTGACAGGTGCCGTTTTTTGACAGCCTGCCGATAGGGAGCATATCGCAGTCGGGATAGTTGCCCGTTTGCTTTACACCCTGCCACTCAAAGCATTTGTCAAACATTTCGTAAAGCTTATCCCACACATCCCAAAAGTCGCCGGTAAGCCTCCACATATTTGCATTTGCGCATAAATGCTCTGCCTTGCTTCTAAGCGCAGGTCCGGGGGATAGGGACAAAACAATTTCTCTGCCGCAGCCGTCAATGGCTCTGCGCAGCATCTCTATTTCGTAATCTGCCGTATATGGATTATCCCATCGGCGAAATTCCGTTACTGCAATATCGTCACACTTGATAAAATCTACGCCCCACTCGGCATATAGCTCAATTATGGAGTTATAGTAATCCTGCGCCTGCTTGCAGTTTGTCACGCCGTACATATCCGTGTTCCATGAACAAACGGAAAAGTGATGCGCTATATCTCTGCAGGTCTTGTCGCTTCCCTTGATTTTGCAATTCTGTGCAACTGCCTGACGGGGAACACCGCGCATAATATGTATGCCGAATTTTAGCCCGAGCGAGTGAACATAGTCGGCAAGCGGCTTAAAGCCCCTTCCGCCATCTGCACTCGGAAAACGGTTTGGCGCAGGCATAAGCCTGCCGTATTCGTCCATACACAGCTCGGTGAAATTGTTATAGTCGTTGTTTTTAGCCTTTGGCTCGTACCACTGAATATCGCAAACGATGTATTCCCAGCCGTACTCCTTCATATGATTTGCCATATATTCGGCGTTTGCTCTAAGCTGTTCCTCGTTTACACCTGCACCGAAGCAGTCCCAGCTGTTCCAACCGCATGGCGGAGCTTTTGCCCAAGATTTAAAATTTGACATATTTCTATCCTATCTCTTTTTTATAGTTTATCAGCCTTAGCTCGCTTTGCTCTAACGGAGTAATGCCTAAATCACATAGATATCTTTCGGCTTCGTCAAGGCTCTTTTTGTCGAAATATACCTTAGGGTCGTGCGCATCAAGTCCTATAACAACAGGATTTCCTATTTCTGCGACAGCCTCCCAAAATGCTTTATTAGGATAATTACGCTTGTCGGTATAGCCTAAAAAGTTAAATTCGATGGGAATATTAATCCTTTTAAGCTCCTCAAGCATATATCGCATTTTTTTTATGTATATGCCTTTATCTCCGATGTAGTTAATCAAATCCGGGTGCGCAACATACGAAAAATATCCGCTTTTTGCACCAAGCAATAGCTGGCTTATGTATTTGTCAAGCGTTGCGGTTGATGCGGTTTGATTGCCCGAATATTTTGCATATTGCTCATATTCGTTGTCTGTGAAATGCTGTCCGAGAATGATATAATCATATTCAAATTCGGCAAGATATTTTATTTCCTGCTCAAACAGCTGTGGATAATATTCAACCTCAAAGCCTAATTTTATGTCTATTTTATCCTTGTATTTTTCCTTTAAAGAGCGAACGCTCTCAACATAGTCACGGGCATAAGCCAAATCTATCCTGAAGCCGCTTTTATGACCCTTAGGGAAGATATAGGGAGCGTGGTCCGAAAAGCCCATAGCCGTGTAGCCGTTTTCTATGGCGCTTATCACATATTCCTCGTCACTGCCCTTTGCGTGATTACATCTGTATGTGTGGTTGTGATAATTATACATTGTTGATGCTTTCCAGGAACTTTACAAATTGGGCCTTGCCCTTTTCCGTTCTTTCAAATACACCGCATTGCTCAAGTATTTCCGTAAACACCAAACCTATTTCGTCCTTGATAATGCCGTCGATATTATCCTTTGTAACGCTGTATTTTGCTTTAATCATTTCAGCCCATTCATAGTGCTTGCCCAATACCTCGTCATTTTGGATGTCCTCTCCGTTTACGATAGCCTTTGCAAGCAGGTCCATTTCGGATTTAAGGCGTGACGGCAAAACGGCAAGTCCCATAACCTCAATTAAGCCGATATTTTCTCTCTTGATATGATGATGCTCCGGATGCGGATGATAATATCCCATCGGATAATCGGGGGTTGTGATATTGTTTCTTAAAACTAAATCAATCTCGTATTTTCCGTCTCTCATCCTTGTGATAGGCGTGATGGCATTGTGTGCTTCACCGTCGGTTTCTGCAAGTATAAAGGCTTCCTCGTCGGTGTAGCCCTCCCAAGCCTTTAAAACAATGCCTGCTAAATCAAGAAGTCTTTGCTTGCTTTCGCAGGTAAGCCTTAACACGCTCATAGGCCACTTAACAATTCCTGCTTCAACATCCTCGTAGCCCTTAAAGGTAAACGGTATTTCAATGCCTGCCTTTTCCATAGCAAAGGTGTATTTACCGCCCTGAAAATGCTCGTGCGTCAGTATCGAACCGCCCACAATCGGCAGACCTGCATTTGAGCCTACAAAGTAGTGAGGGAATATGTCCAAGAAATCCAAAAGCTTTTCAAATGCTTTTTTGTCTATCTTCATCGGTATATGCTCTGCATTAAACACGATGCAATGCTCGTTGTAATAAACATAAGGTGAGTATTGAACAAAGAAATCCGCACCGCCGAGGGTTATCGGAATAATTCTGTGGTTCTGTCTCGCAGGATGATTTATTCTGCCTGCATAGCCCTCATTTTCCTTGCAAAGCATACATTTCGGATAGGAGCTGCTTTTCATTTTTAATGCCTGCGCAATAGCCTTCGGGTCCTTTTCCGGCTTAGATAGATTGATGGTTATATCAATATCGCCGTATTCTGTTTTTGTAACCCATTTTACATCGTTCTTTATTCTGTATGTACGAATATAATCGCTTGCCTTTGACAAAGCATAATAGTAGTCGGTGGCGTCCTTAGGAGATTTTTTGTACAATTCTTCAAATTTTTCGATAACCTCACTCGGCTTTGGGGTGAGCAAGCCCATAATTTTTGTGTCAAACAAATCCTTTGCAACAATTCCGTCCTCGCAAAGTCCGTTTTCCACAGCATAGCTTAATATGGACTGTAAAATTTCCTCAAGCTCTGCATTTACAGCCTCACAATCCTCAAAGCTGTCCATATTAAGAGCCTCGCATATTTGGTTAATGGAATAAATTTCGTCTGCTTCTTTTATTAAACCGTTATTAATTGCATATTTAACTAACGATTTTACAGCAACATTTATGTTCATAAGGTCTCTCTCCTCGAAAATTAATATATTAAATTATATTATAATATCAATCTGTATTATTTTCAAGGATAATATTTACAAATTTTTTTAAAATTCTTTACTAAAGTCATAATTTATGTTATTTTAAAAACATAGATATATTTGGGAGTGATTATATGACTGTTTGCGTATTCGGCGCTGCAAGTAAAACAATAGAGGAAAAATATACCATACCTGTTGAAAATTTGGGAGAATTTCTTGCAAAAAGGGGACACAACCTTGTTTTCGGCTCAGGCAGTACCGGCGAAATGGGCGCCGCTGCAAGAGGCTTTAAAAGGGGTGGAGGAAAAACCCACGGAGTCGTTCCGAACTTTTTCAAGGAGGATTTGTCGGAATTTGTAGATTATAACTGTGACAAAATGACATATACCGAAACCATGCGTGAAAGAAAGGCAATTATGGAGGACGAGGCAGATGCCTTTGTCATCGCTCCGGGCGGTATCGGTACATTTGAGGAGCTGTTTGAAATTCTAACTCTAAAGCAGCTCGGAAGACACAGAAAGCCTATAGCAATTTTCAATATTGACGGCTATTACGACAGCTTGGTAGAGTCGATAGAATACGGCATTAAAACAAACTTTATCAAAGAGAATTGCAGAAGACTGTACGATTGCTTCGGCGTTCACGATTTTGATGCGCTGGCTGATTATCTTGAAAATGATGATGCCGACGGCTTAACCGTAAACGATTTAAAATAAGGTGATTATTAATGAAGAAATATGTTATCTGCATAGGCAGAGAGTTCTGCTCGGGTGGCAGAGAGATAGGCAAAATGCTTGCTCAAAGGCTTAATATAAGCTATTATGACGCCGTTGAGCTTCGTGCAAGGGCAAGCGAGCTCGGAGTTGACGAGGGCGTTTTTGAAATGTTTGACGAACAGCCTACACGCTCGTTTTTGTTTTCCATTGTTATGGATCCCCTAGGGTAACGGTAATAATTCGAACCACGGTTTATCGTGGCAGATTTGCCCTTACTCTTTGTTAAAATACTCGTTAATCCGAAAGGATTAACTGCGTTTTTGCCTCAATTAAGACCAAATCTGCACACGATAAACTGCAAAGCATCAAAAATACTTGTAGTAAAGATGAGATTTGGTGTCTTGAGATGGCAGCCTTGCTGACGCAAGGCAACAGCGAAAGCGACAAATATCGCTTTAATACTGCATTTTTGACGGGTTCGGATTATTACCGTTACCCTATGCTATCGACAGTGCCGTAAACAGCGGTAAGGTTATCGAGGCACAGCGAA
>JBJEPH010000091.1:0-28726 GCA_051881135.1 Eubacterium sp. | reverse complement strand
AAATATCGCTTTAATACTGCATTTTTGACGGGTTCGAATTATTACCGTTACCCTATATTGTATGGATAAAATGTTAAGTTTTCAAGATTAATTTGTGATTTTTTCGTAAATGGATATAATGACATGCTGTTTTGTTTAGTTTATATAATTTATCTTTCCGTTTTTGTACAAAGTTAACAAATAGCATTTCTATATTCAACTTGTACAAAAAATAAATAGAAAATATTTGCATATTTATCTATTTACAACAAGTTAAATATGTGTTAAATTATAATAGTAATTAAGTTAAAGGGGAATCATTATGGCAGAAAATGCAAAAAAGGGCTCAGCCGTAAAACGACTGGTCCGTGAGGTCAAAACCCATTGGAAAACTCCTGCCCCGGGAAAATATGTTCCGTATAGAGAATATCTGGACATATTTTTAGGCGTAGGAAGCAACTATGCGGGTTCAAAAACGCTGGAATACATAGGATTTGCAGCAGGCTGTTATTTGATGATGTATCATTACAAGCTGCCCTATCTTACCTATTCCATCATTGCAATCATCAATATGCCGTTGAACTATATCTGGACCTTGATAGGCTGGGTAATCAACGACAACCTGGGATTTCTTCCCAAAAAAACCGAGAGAAAATTTAATCTCCTGTATCTGTTTTTAACCGTCGCGGGACTTTATATGATTTTCGGCGACTTTTCGGCAATTCTGCCGGAGAGCAACAAGCTTGTGCGCTACCTAAACGGTCTTGAGGGTATCAGCGCCGCTTCGGCAATTAAAATTTTCGGTACACACATTTTGTGGAACGGTTGGGCAGGCGCCCGTAATATCTTCTGGCGCAAAAAGCTTATTCCAAAATTCGGCAGATACAAGTACAGCCTATACTGTGATTTCCTGCCGAAAACCATTATGGTTTGGCTAATCGGCTGGCTTCCGTTCTACACAACAATTACGGACACGGTTACAAGAGTATGGGTTGCAAACCTGCTGTTTGCAATTTACAACCTCTTTGGCTTTGCAAACAATCTTGAAACCTGTACACAAAACTGCTCGCCTAATGTTCGTGAGAGAATTTTTGTAAGGTCGTATCCTATAAAGCTTTCTCACCTTATGCAGTCAATTCTTGCAATCATCCTGCCGGTATTTATCGGTATGTGTAAGGACGAATGGGCAGATATCGCCGTATTTAAGTGGATTATTCCAATCACCTTTACCGTATTTGCCGTGCTGACAATGGTATTTGCAGGAAGAATTAAGGAAAGAATTCCGCAACCGCCGCTTGAAAAGAAGGTTCAAATCAACTTCTGGGACGGTATGTTCGGAGTTATGCGAAACAAATATAAGTGGATTCAAACCATCGTTGGCTTGCTCGATTCGCTCGGCAACGGTATGCTTGCATTCACTACAATTCTGTATCTTTACACCTTCCGTTTGAGCGGTCTTACCTACTCGCTCATCGTGGCTCTCGTATCCTTTGCGGGAACACCGCCCGATTTCTTTACACCGTATTTCATTAAGAGATTTTCATATAAGCAGGTAATGATTTTCTTCCAGCTTTCAAGAGCTGTTTGTTACAGCGTTATTGTAGCCTGCTACTTGCTTTGCGGTGAAAATCTTGTACTCTGCGGTACATTGTCCGTTATTATGCTGTTCATTACGGAAATGTTCCAGACAGTGCCAAAATCGATAGGACACGATATGGATGTTCGTGTAAACGACTACCAGATGTATCTGTCGGGTGAAAGACTTGAAAGCTTTTCGGGTGTATTCGGTTGGTTCACAGGACCCATCACCTCATTTGTAGGACTTATTATACCTATATTAATCCTTAGATACGGCTTCAACAGTAACTGGGATGTATTGTTTATTGATGCTTCAAGAGTAAAAATTATCGTTATTCCTATTCTGTTTGACATCGTAGGCTATCTTCTTATGACCATTCCGTATATCTTCTGGGATTATGACGACGATAAGCAAAACAAGGTTATGGAGGTTCTTCGCCGAAGAGAAGAGGTAACCCGTAAAAAATACGAGGAAGAACACGGCATAACGGAGCCTGTACAGGAGGCAGAAGAAACTGTTGCCGAGGAGGTGATGTCATGAAATTAGGAAAAAAGAAAAAGAATGACGCACCTAAGGACGATTTCCTTGCCGAAGAAGCAAAGGAAATACTTGAAAATGCGCCCGAATATACGCTTGACATCCCCGAGGACGAAATTTGGACATATCAAATTGAGGGTCTGCAAAAGCCACATGTAAACCAGCCGTTCAAAAACGCAGGAATTAAAAAGGTTATTGTTGTTATAACCCTGTTAATTGCAATCAGCGCCGCTATTTTCTTATCCGTTCGCGCAGTTCATTCCGACGAATTTAAGTATAAGCAGCTTGAGGACGGCACATACGAGCTTGTAAAATACACAAATCCCGGCTCGGTAAAGGAAGTAACCATCGACTATGTTGTTGACAAAAAGACAGGCGAAAAGGATACAACCAAGCCTATAACCGTTATCAACGAGTATGCCTTCAACTGCGACGAAATTCTAAACAGAATTAATTTCGGCAAGGATGTTAAGGAAATTGACGGAAAATCAATTTACAGCTGTTGGTGGGTGCAGGATGTGTTTGTTGACGATGAAAACCCATATTACTGCGATTTAAACGGTGTTCTTTATAACAAGGAGCTCACTGAAATTGTGTACTATCCTACCGACCACGACAGAACGCTTCGTCTGCAAAAGGGCTATGCAAAGCTTGATAAGGACGGCGTTCAGCACTCAACCTTGGTTGACGACGACGGAAACGAGATGGAGGAGCTTTGGGGTACTACGAAGAAATACAACGAAGCATATTACCAAAATTATAACAGGGAAACCCGTACATATGTTGTTCCGTCAACCGTAACCACCATCGGCGAGCTGGCATTTGCTTATTCAAACATTGTTGACCTGTATATTCCCGAGGGTGTAACCCGTATGGAAAATATGGCAATATTCAAAAATACCGTTTTGGTAAACCTTTATTCCTATAAAACAGACAGCGAAATCACGGATACAACCTACAAGGCTATGGATTCTATGACGGAAATTTATCCGTCTCTGCCGGAGGGCTTGGAGTTTATCGGCTCCGATGCCCTGTATTATTGCAGAGGCCTTGCATATTTGTATATTCCTTCATCCGTAAAGGAAATTAAGCACCACGCTTTCTGGGATTCCTGCTACAAGGAGGACAAGGAGATAAAGGGTATTGCATATTATGACCTCGGCGCAACCGAGGAGGAATTTGCCAAGGTTAAAACAGGCGACCAGTGGAAAGCACAATACGACTATATGCTGTTTAAGAAGTCCGTAGATGTAAATTACGGCGCAAAGCGTAAGCCACAGCTTGCCTATAATGTTAATCGCCAGTATTACTGGGCTGTTCAATGGATTATAAACAATACCTCCGAAACAGTTAAAAATAATTCGTCCTATCTCGTAAAGGATATGGATAAGGACGGCGTTCCGGAGCTTGTTTTAAGAGAATATGACGAAAAGAAAAAGACTGCCTTTGATACAGTATTAACATTTAACTACGGCTATCTCGACGAATACAAGGGCGAAGCAAGCTACGACGACAGCTCCTTCAGCGAGCTGACGGATAATGCACAGCTTGATTCAATTTTTGAAACCGTTAAGTAGCTCAATACAAATAAACAAATGCCATAACGAGCCTTTCGTTATGGCATTTTCTATTCAAGATTATATTCACTCAAAAAGTCATCTATCGTTTTATAATGAGCAATCGGGATATTTTTTTCATCAAGCAAGGCTGTTGCATTGTCTATATCCTCGTCATACAAATCGGCGTATGTATAGTCGGCAAAGTCATCTTTATACACAAAAATCAAATCCCTTGATTCAACAAATTCTTGGCTGTCGTCATCAATATAGCCGTCAATAACAAAGAATTTAACGGCATCGCTGTCATACTTAATTTTATTTTGCTCGCTGATACCCTCTCCGTAATAAATATCATTTTCGCCTAATCCTACAACAGAGAACGCCTCGTTAGCAGTATTTGTTCCGCCGAAAACACACGCACCGATGCAAACTAAAATTATTATCACAAATGCATTTTTGTTTGCAATTTTGTTTATAGTAAGTGCTTCGTTGAACTTTTTTGATATCCTTGATAAAAGCTTTTCAACAAAAAAGCTAACTCCGAAAATGAAAAATACCGTTGATGTTGTAAAGCTGTCTAAGGTGTTTTTAGGATTAATTAATATGTAATCCGACAGGCAAACATTGTTGATGATTTTGCATACTGCAAAATTAAATATAAAAACTAAAACACCGGCTATAACCGCGGAAAGAAAATCCAACTTTTGAGTTTTATTTTGAATTTTTGTTGATTCTGAGAGAAGCTCCCTTGTGTATTCATCAGGCATTTGAAAATCGTGGGAGCGAAGATAATTGAAATATCTTTGTTCAAAAAGCAAAAGCTTACCCTTTTTCTCTCTGTGTTCAAAATGCTTCTTTAGCTTAGCAGACGATTGCTTCTCGGCAAATTCCGAAAGATATGGGGCGAGTGCTTGATGATAGAATAAATTGATTTCGTGGGAGCGTAAACGCTTTTCGGTTTTTTCTTCAAGCCCTTTTGCGTAGATGCGCTTTGATGCAATCTGCAAATCGTGCATATAGCAATCAAGGAGCTTTTGCTGTTCGGTTGAATACATTGCAAATTCATCAAGCTGATAACGGTTTTCTTTGATGAAATCAAACAGCCTGTCTAAATTTCTATCAAATTCAACTCTGCCGTCGGAAATATGAAAATCAAGAATCTCAAATTTGTTCAAGCCGAGTGCGTTGTGAATATCATAGGGCGAAAAATAAATATCCGAAAAATCAAACTTAAGGCGAACGATAACTGCGTTGTAGGGAGTTACATCGTTTCCCTCAAAAAATGAGTAGCCGTATGAGATGCATCCGGTTAAAAATATTGCCTTGAATGAGGACAAATCAACCTCTATGTAGGAAATATCATCTCTTTTATAATGCTTTAGTTCGGAGCATTTTGCGTTGTTGAGAGCGCTGAATTCATTGATTTTGCTTTCAAATGTTTTGATAAAATCGTTCATAGTTTTACCCTATATAAACGTATGGGCGGATATTATCCGCCCACATTGATTATTATTTCTTAACTGCTTCAACGATGCCCTCAGCTAAGCCTGCAACGCCTTGGATTTCACTCGGAATGATAATCTTTGTTGCCTGACCGTCGGCAGCCCTTGCAAATGCTTCAAGAGCCTTTAGCTTTAGTACGGACTCGTTTGCATTTGCGTCATTGAGAAGCTTAATTGCATCGGCAGAAGCCTTTTGTACGGTTTCGATAGCCATAGCCTCACCCTCGGCCTCTCTGATTTTAGCCTCTTTAACAGCCTCTGCACGAAGAATTGCAGATTGCTTTTCAGCCTCAGCCTCAAGAATCTTTGATTCCTTATGGCCCTCTGCAACCAGGATGCGCGATTGCTTTTCACCCTCTGCACGAAGGATAGCCTCTCTTCTTTCACGCTCTGCCTTCATTTGCTTTTCCATTGCGTCCTGAATTTCACGAGGCGGAATGATGTTCTTAAGCTCAACACGGTTAACCTTAATTCCCCACGGGTCGGTTGCTTCATCAAGAATAACTCTGATTTTTGCATTGATGGTATCTCTTGATGTAAGAGTTGAGTCAAGCTCAAGCTCACCGATGATGTTACGCAGGGTTGTTGCAGAAAGGTTTTCGATAGCGGAAATCGGGCTTTCAACACCGTAGCAATACAGCTTTGGGTCTGTAATCTGGAAGAATACAACTGTATCAATCTGCATTGTTACATTATCCTTTGTAATTACAGGCTGCGGCTTGAAATCTACTACCTGCTCCTTGAGCGAAACGGTTTTTGCAATTCTGTCAATGAAAGGAATTTTTACATGTAATCCCGTCTGCCAGGTTGCATAATAAGTACCCAAGCGCTCAATTACGAAAGCCTTTGACTGCGGTACTACTCTGATGTTTGCCAGAACTAATGCAATCAGTCCGATAACAACCAAAACGATGAAAATAATTAGTGGTCCCATAAAATTTCTCCTTTAATATAAATTTATTTTTATTGTTTACTGTTTTGAAGATACTATTAGCTTTACACCTTCAATTTTTTCAACCGTAACAACTGCGTCCTTTGGAATAACCTCGCCGTCGGAAGACCTTGCCGTCCATTCCTTTCCGTCAACCTTAACACAGCCGGTTGATTTGATATTGTCTATTTCTTCAAGCACGACAGCCCATTGGTCTATGCATCTGTCGGCATTTGTGCTTTGAATTCTCGGCTTAAGATATTTCATTACGATAGGTCTTGTAACGATAAGTGCCAAAACCGAAACTGCTATCGAAATGATAACCTGAAGGTAAAATGGAGCAGAGCAAAGCGCTGCGACTAATCCTGCTACGGAACCAATCATAAACCATATAGACACAAGTTGGAAGGTAATGCCCTCCAAAACACCGAAGCCAACAATGGCCACTGCCCAAATAATATACATTGTTGTTGCTTCCATTAAATCACCTCCGTTTGATTTTACATACAGTTTGAATTCATTTCCATATGTTGTGTGTATTATACCATATTTCGCGATATTTTTCAATATGTTGGGTTTCATTTTTGCGAGATTTACAATCTGTTCACAAATATATACAACGGGAATAACATCGAATATTGTCAACCACAAGTCCTTGTGGTATATAATAGATATGCAACAAATTTTTGGAATATTTTGACAAACAAAAATCGAAGTGATGAAATATCACACCGGCAGACTTCGAGAAATGGAACTGAATATCGTTTTTTGCGACAATTGCTGTACGGTGGTACCGCTTTGTCGCAAAAAACGATAAACGCCAAAAGCGGCTAAAGCTCGACGCTTTAGCCGCTTTTAAAATGTTATTAATAATAAATATTGTATTTCACACCGAAAACGATACTGACTTTTATATATTATTGTTTTTTGTTCGGCGTGGTTCAGACCATTTATCGACAGTCTATTTCTACAATCCAGCCTTCCGGAGCTTCAATCTCGCCCATTTGGATGCCTGTCAAGGTGTCATAAAGCTTCTTGGTTACGGGTCCCATTTCGTCCATACCTGACGGGAAGCAGATTTCTTCACCGTGGTTTACTATCTTGCCAACCGGTGAAATAACTGCGGCAGTACCGCAAAGACCGCATTCTGCAAAATCCTTAAGCTCGTCAAGGTAAACCTCTCTGTGCTCAACCTCCAAGCCGAGATATTTCTCGGCAACGATAAGAAGCGAACGGCGTGTGATTGACGGAAGGATAGAATTTGATTTTGGTGTAACAACCTTGCCGTCCTTTGTAACAAAGATAAAGTTTGCGCCACCGGTTTCCTCAACCTTTGTGCGTGTTTGCGGATCGAGATACATATTTTCGTCAAAGCCGCATTTGTGTGCATCTACAATGTTATGCAGCGACATAGCATAGTTAAGACCTGCCTTAATATCGCCTGTGCCGTGAGGCGCTGCTCTGTCAACATCGGATACTCTTATGGTGATAGGCTTTGCGCCGCCCTTAAAGTAAGGACCTACGGGAGTACAGAAAATTCTGAATTGATATTCGTTTGCCGGCTTAACACCGATAATTGAGTCGTAGCCGAACATAAACGGTCTTAAGTACAGTGTTGCGCCCGAGCCGTATGGCGGAACATATGCGGCATTTGCCTTAACAACCTGCTTTACAGCCTCAACAAATTTATCCTCGGGAAAAACTGGCATTTCAAGACGCTTGCAGGAATCTGCAATTCTTGAAGCGTTAAGGTCGGGACGGAAGCAAACAATTCTGCCGTCCTTTGTTGTGTATGCCTTTAAGCCCTCAAATACGGTTTGCGCATACTGAAGAACGCAGGCACATTCGCTCATTGTAATATTAGGGTCGTCAACAAGAGCTCCGTCGTCCCATTTGCCGTCCTTAAACCAAGATACATATCTCTTGTCGGTAGGCATATAGCCGAAGCCAAGCTCACCCCATTTGATGTCTTTCTTTTCCATAATGTTCATCTCCTATATAGTTTTGTTATACATTTAATTATATCACTATTATTTTATTTTTCAACAATAAATTATGACATGGTAACCTTGCCGCCGTTATTTGAGGACGAGAATGCAATATAGCTTTTTCCCTTATTGATTTTAAGCTCCTGTCCGTTTGTATCGGTAAGCTTAATTTTGCCCTCGCTTGCGTCCCATTTTATCTCGCAGGCAGTGCCGTTTGAGATATAGTAGCCGTTGCCGTTTGACCATTCATAATTAAGATAGGTGGTGCTTGAGCCCTTATACGGCAGGGTAATATAGGTTGATTTAGGACAAAGCACAATAATGTTTTCAAATTTTGTGTCGTCCTTCCAGTCGCTTGTGTGGTAAAGCCCGTCCTCATCGTTGAAGGTAAGCCTTCTTGTGTCGGTTCTTGAAGAAAAAGCAATTCCCACGCTCTTTGCGGGAGTCTGACCTGCGCCAACGATTTCTTCATTAAAGCTGAATGTAGTAAAGCTTGCCTCGTCTGCCTCTGTACGACAGTTCTTTTCCTTAACTAATTTTGCAAATTCCTTGCCCTTAACAATTCCGGTATGCTCGGTTGCAACCTTACGGCTCTTATTTCTGCCGAAAAGCACACCGCCCTTCATTCCGTCAAAGTTTGTCATATTAAGCTTTTTAATCATACCGTAGCCGCCGGTATAATTTTGCTTTGTTCTGCTTGCACTTCCGCCCCAGTGGATGAAAAATGCGTCAAAAAAGCTTGCAAATTCTACAAAGCTCGGTCTTGCAGAACGGGTGGGACCTATTTGCTCGGGCAGGCTTGTATAATCTGCATACAGCCAAAGCATACGGCTGATGCCGCCTTCAACCTCGCCTTCTACTATAATGTCTGCCGTGCCTATGCCCCATTGCGGTCTTGCCTGTGGGTGATTTTCAATAACAACGGCAACAGGTCGCAAGCCTACGGCCTTTTCGTTATAATTCTCCTCGCCTGTAAACGGATTTTCAATTTTTACCGCCTGCGTTGTCGGCTCGGTTGTGGTTGTTGTGCTTGGCTCCTCCTCAACAGGCTTAGAGCAGGCTGCAAATACTCCTATGAGCATAATGCAGACAAGCAACACAGATAATGCTTTTTTCATATTTTGCCTCCATAGTAGTTATAAGTAATAAACATAATAATATGATATCACTTTCCTTTTTATAATGCAACAAAAAACTGCCCGGTATAACCGAGCAGAAGCATAAACTGTTAGGATAATGGTAGTAATCCTAAATGCAGAATTTGTGATTGCCTATAACCTTAATAACCGTGCGTGAATGCATAAATGCGTCATTTGTTTTTGCTGCGTTAAAATAGTATATTGCACCGCCTGAGGGGTCCCAGCCGTTTAGGGCATCTCTTGCGGCTCGCTTTGCGGATTCGGCAACCGGTGCGTACCAGTTGGAATCGTTTACGCAGGAAAATGCACCCTTTTGATAAACAACTCCCGACAGCGAATCGGGGAAGCTCGGATGTGCCACACGGTTTAGAATTACTGCGCCCACGGCAACCTGTCCCTCGTAGCTTTCGCCTCGTGCCTCTGCGGAAATAACCTTGGCAAGCAGTTCAACATCTGCGTCGCTGTATCCGCCGTTACCGCCGCCCGAGCCTCCGTCAAGCCCGAGATACAGCAGGGTTGTTTTGCCGCAGATACCGTCTGCTGTAATTCCGCAGTTTCTTTGGAATTTCGTAACGGCGTTTTTCGTCTGCGTTCCGTAAATACCGTCAACGGAGCCGTTATAATAACCAAGCGATTTCAGCTTTTCCTGAATTCGCTTAACCTCCGAGCCGGTGGAGCCGTATTTGGAAAGCGCATAAACGCTCTCCTCCTTGATGAACTGGTCATATACCACATAGCCAAGTCCCGTAAATCCTGCAAGAATTGCAAATGCAAGCAAAATTGCAATAGCATTGTTTTTAAACTTTGTCATAGTATCCTCCTAACTAAAATATATATCCTATTATATATGACACGGCAACGCCTGTGCCCATACCTAAAAGTGAATAGGCTATAAACGATAGAACGCGCTTTGGCGTTATTCTTTGACGGGGCGGTTTTGTTTTCGTTTGTATAGAAATTTTTTCCGCCTCCTTTTCCAGCTTTTCACTGCTCAAATTCTGCGAGCTCGGACGCACGAAAAAGATAATTTTTTCAAAATACGGCGACTCGGTGTTGGTAATTTCCAAAATCTGTTTATTAACTCCCTTTAACATAAAATACTCCCTTCAAATTATACAAATAGTGTTTGATTTTTCCTGTTGCTTTATTCAATTAAATTAATTTTCATTTTTGGTAAAAATGAGCAGAAATTTTAACTTGACAAGCAACTAATTTACTTTTTGTAATAATGCACCTTGCGTTTTAAAATGTGGAAAACTGTGTGGAAAATGTGCAAAACTTGCTTCAAAAAGGCTATAATATCGTGTTTTTTGGCTGTTGAAAAGTAGAAAAACGGCAAAATCGGCAAAGTATTCAACACTTTACACATAGTTTTCAACTTTTTTTAATTTTTAAAAATTTTGTATATTTTGCTATTTTTTCTTTTAGTCTTGACAAAAAAATGCTATAATTCAATTATTACAGATAGTGTATTTTCGGGGTGAAAAATGAAATATTTTGTTGAGAAAAACGATATTATAGTAAAGGATGTAAAATGTCTTGATTTGGAGCTTACTCTCGATTGCGGACAGGCATTCAGATGGACGAAGCAGAGCGACGGCTCCTTCAGCGGAGTAGCAGGCGGATATTTTTTAAACATTAAAAAGGACGGCGACGACATAATTTTTAAAAACACATCGGAGGACGCCTTCAACGGCTTTTGGCGCGGTTATTTTGATTTGGATAAGGATTATGACGAGATATGCGCAAGGCTCAAGCAGGACGAGCTTCTTTCATCAACCATAGACGAATACTACGGCATAAGAATACTTAATCAGGATAGCTGGGAAGCTTTATGCTCCTTTGTTATCAGCCAGCAGAATAATATAAAAAGAATTAAGCTCATCATAGACAGGCTATGCAGGGCGTACGGTGAGGATTTGGGCAACGGCTTTTTCACCTTTCCCACGGCTCAAGCCTTGGCAGAGCTGACGGTTGAGGATTTTGAGGCATTGGGCACGGGATACAGGGCAAAATATCTTGAAGCCTTGTCAAAGAATGTGGCAGACGGTATAATAGATTTGGAAAAAATCAAAGCGTCCTCCTTAGAGGACGCAAGAAAAGAGCTGCTCAATATATACGGAGTGGGAATTAAGGTGGCAAACTGCGCCCTGCTTTTCGGCTTTCGGTTTTACGAGGCATTTCCCGTTGATGTTTGGATGAAAAGGGTTATGGAGTTTTATCCAAACGGTCTGCCCGAATGCTTTAAGGGCATTGAGGGTATAGCACAGCAATATCTGTTTCATTGGGCAAGAAAGAATTTATAAGGATAAAATTATGCAAAAGCTGTTTTTAGATTACACACCCGACAACGAAATAATTTTAGACGGTGAGCAAAGCCGTCATATTGCAAAATCGCTTCGTATGAGGGTTGGCGATATGCTGACGGTTGCCGACGGAAACGGCAACGATTTCGGCTGTCAGATAGAGGAAATAACAAAGGATGCCGTTAAGCTTAAGGTTTGCTATAAGCAGGCGAGCGACAGCGAGCCTAACTGCAGGGTTACGATTTATCAGGGCGTACCAAAGGGCACAAAGCTTGAGGATATTATCCAAAAATGCGTTGAACTCGGCGTTTACAGCATTGTGCCTACAATGACAAAGCGTTGTGTTTCGCGTCCGGATGACAAATCGGCTCACAAGAAAAATATAAGATATCAAAAAATTGCGCTTGAAGCGGCACAGCAAAGCGGCAGGGGTATCGTGCCTCAAATTAAGGAAATGAAAACGCTCAGGCAGGCAATAGCAGAGGACGACGCACAGGTTAAAATTGTGTTTTACGAGGGAGGCGGCGAGGCGCTTGCTTCGGTTATTGATGAAAAAGCCGAGAGCGTTTCCGTATATATCGGTCCCGAGGGCGGCTTTGAGCCTGACGAAATAGAAATGCTCGAAAACGGCGGAGCAGTTCGTGCAACACTCGGCAAAAGAATTTTGCGCACTCAAACCGCACCTGTTGCCGCGCAGGTATGCATTATGCTCTTAACAGGAAATATGTAAAAAATTTTAAAATGATTTTTCTTGACAAAGCGTAATGATATGTATATAATTAAGTTACTAAATATTTCGGGGCGGGGTGTAATTCCCCACCGGCAGTAAAGTCTGCGACCTATCGAAAGATAGCTGACTCGGTGAAATTCCGAGACCGACGGTTAAAGTCCGGATGAGAGAAATATCCAAAGTAGTTCTGTGCACCTTTTTGCATGGATTAGTTTGAATTACGCCCTAACGATGCTTTCGTTAGGGTTCTCTTTTTGCCCAAAAAGAAAGGGAGATTAGTGTGATAAATCACACTAATCCGATTGTATTGCCCTCAAAATTTGCCTGTGGCATAATTTTGAGATGGCTAAATTCCCATTATACGCCTTATCCGGCTACAATAAGGTGTTAGGAATTATTTATAAACTATTTGTAGCCGGAAAGGCTATGGGAATTATTATGTCAAACACAAACACAAACACAAACACAAAAACACCTAAAACAAGATTGATTGTCGGCTGCGGCGTGCTGACGGCTTTAGCAACCGTGCTTCAGTTCCTTGAAATTCCGAGCCTTGTAAGCTTCATCAAGATTGATTTCTCGGACCTGCCTGCGCTTATCGGCGCATTTGCCTACGGACCTATTGCCGGCGTACTTATTCAGCTTATCAAAAATGTTATTCATTTGGCAGTGAGCCAAAGCGGATATGTGGGTGAGCTTTCAAATTTCATTTTAGGTGCCGTATTTACAGGAGTTGCAGGACTTATCTATATGAAAAAGAAGGATAAGAAGCATGCCATTATCGGCGGTATCGTGGGTGCGCTCGCTATGGCTGTTATCAGCTATCCGTCAAATGTATTTGTTGTTTATCCGTTCTATTACAACTTTATGCCCAAGGAGGCCGTGCTCGGAGTTTATCAGGATTTGTTTAAGGTTAAGAGCGTTGAGATGGCTATACTTATTTATAATGTGCCGTTCACATTTGTTAAGGGCTTAATCAGCGTTATTATTTCCGCATTTATCTATAAGCCTATTTCTCCGTTGCTTCACGGAAGAAATAAATAAAATACTACTTGATTTTTTTACGGTATAGGTCTATAATATGTAAGTACAGACACCTGTTTTTGTACAGGTGTCTTTTATATTTTTGATAGAGGACCGGAATATGTACAGAGTAGGATTTGATAACGAAAAATATTTGTCAATGCAATCGCAGAGAATTAAGGAGCGTATCGGCGAATTCGGCGGAAAGCTTTATCTCGAATTCGGCGGAAAGCTTTTTGACGATTATCACGCAAGCAGAGTTTTGCCGGGCTTTGAGCCTGACAGCAAGCTTCAGATGCTTCTTCAGCTTAAGGAGCAGGCGGAGATTGTAATTGTTATATCAGCCGAGGATATCGAAAAAAACAAAATTCGCGGTGACCTTGGCATTACATACGATGTCGATGTTTTCAGGCTTATTAACGCCTTTGAGGGCAGAGGCTTATTTGTTGGCTCCGTATGCTTAACAAAATATTCTGCTTCCCCCAAGGTTTTGGCATTTGAGCAAAAGCTTCAGGAGGCAGGCATAAAATCCTATCATCACTACTTAATTGACGGTTATCCGAGAAATATTGCAAAAATAGTATCGGACGACGGCTACGGCAAAAACGATTATATCGAGACAAGCCGTGAGCTTGTTGTTATAACGGCTCCCGGACCGGGCAGCGGAAAAATGGCAACCTGCCTGTCACAGCTTTATCACGAAAACAAACGGGGAATAAAGGCAGGCTACGCAAAGTTTGAAACCTTCCCTATATGGAATATTGCGCTTAACCACCCTGTAAACATTGCTTACGAAGCGGCAACAGCCGACCTAAACGATGTTAATATGATTGACCCCTGGCATCTGGAGGCATACGGTGAAACAACGGTAAATTATAACCGAGATGTAGAAATCTTCCCGGTTCTTAAAGCCACCTTCGATAAAATCTACGGCAAGTGTCCGTATAAATCACCCACCGATATGGGCGTTAATATGGCAGGCAACTGTATCTTCGACGATGAGGCTGTAAGAGATGCCTCAAACAACGAGATTTTACGCCGCTACTACACAGCAAAGGTAAATAAAAAACGAGGACAAAACAACGATAACGAAATATACAAGTTAGAGCTTCTGCTCAACAACGCAGGCTTATGCGAGGCTGACAGAAAATGCGCAAGGGTGGCTGAAGAATTAGCCGATAAAACCAATGCTCCTGCTGCCTCCATTGAACTGCCGGACGGCAGAATATTAACGGGCAAAACCACACAGCTTTTGGGCTGTGCCTCGGCATCTCTGTTAAACGCACTCAAGGCGCTTGCAGGGATAGATGATGTCACCCTAATTGACCCTAAGGTTATCGAGCCTATACAGGACTTAAAGGTTAATCATCTCGGCTCACGCAACCCAAGACTGCATACAAACGAGGTGCTGATAGCTCTATCCATCTCTGCCGTTACCGACCAAAACGCTAAAAAGGCCCTTGAACAGCTATCTGCTTTAAGGGATAGCGAAATGCACTGCTCGGTAATGCTGTCCCGTGTTGACGAAAATGTAATAAAACAATTAGGAATACACCTAACCTGTACCGACACAAAGCAGTAGATTTTCTGCGCTCGTACAGACGGCTGTACGGGGAAAGCCTTGTACAGCCGTTTTAATATTTTAAAATTACTATGGGAGGTATATTATGAAAAAAGCAAAGTACATCTTTATCACAGGCGGAGTAGTATCCGGACTCGGCAAGGGCATAACTGCGGCGTCCCTTGGCAGATTACTTAAATCAAGAGGCCTAAAGGTTACGGCACAAAAGCTTGACCCGTATCTAAACATAGACCCGGGTACTATGAATCCCGTACAGCACGGCGAGGTTTTTGTAACCGATGACGGAGCCGAAACCGACCTTGACCTCGGTCATTACGAAAGATTTATTGACGAATCCTTAACGCAAAATTCCAACCTAACCTCAGGCAGAGTGTTCTGGAAGGTTTTGAGCGACGAGCGAAAGGGCAAATACGGCGGACAAACCGTGCAAATTATTCCTCATATCACAAATGAAATTCAGCGCTCCATTGCAAAAAGCAGTGAGGGCGACGCGGATATTTGCCTTGTTGAGATTGGCGGTACCGTTGGCGATATCGAGAGCCAGCCGTTTATAGAGTCAATCCGTCAGTTTGCCTGTGACTACGGCAGAGAAAACTGTCTTTTCATTCACGTAACGCTTGTGCCGTACCTGAAGGCGTCCGACGAGCTTAAATCAAAGCCAACCCAGCACTCCGTAAAGGAAATGCTTTCTCACGGAATACAGCCGGATATTATTGTATGCCGTACAGAGCATCCGCTAACCGATGATATCAAGCGTAAGATTGCGCTTTTCTGTAATGTCGGCGCAGACTGCGTAATAGAAAATAACAACTGTGATATTTTATATGCCGTTCCTATGATGCTAAAGGAGCAAAAAATGGACGAGGTTGTGTTAAGAAAGCTCGGAATATATGCACCTGTTCAGAATTTGACCGATTGGGAGGAAATGCTATTTGCGCTTCGCAACCCCTTGCAGACGGTTAAAATAGCTATGGTGGGCAAATATGTTGAGCTTCACGATTCGTATATTTCCGTAAATGAGGCGCTCAAGCACGGAGGCATCAGCACAAGAAGCAAGGTGGATATCAGCTGGATAGATTCCGAAACGCTTGAGGGCGATGCCGATTTGTATGAAATTCTCGGCGATATGGACGGAATTCTTGTGCCCGGCGGATTCGGAAGCAGAGGAATTGAGGGAAAAATCCGTGCCTGCAAATATGCAAGGGAAAACAACATTCCTTATTTCGGCATTTGCCTTGGTATGCAAATTGCCATAATCGAATTCTCCCGTAATGTGCTTGGACTTGAGGGCGCAAACTCGGCAGAGATTAATCCCGAAACGCCTTATCCCGTTATCGATATTTTGCCTGAGCAGAAAACGGTTACGGATATGGGAGGCACAATGCGCCTCGGACAATATCCCTGCAAGCTTAACAAGGAAGCAAAGGCGTATGAAATTTATGGAGAGGAGCTTATATACGAGCGCCACCGTCACAGATATGAGGTCAACAACGATTTCCGCGACAGGCTCAGCGAGGGCGGTATGATTTTCGCAGGCACAAGCCCCGACAATCATATTGTTGAAATGATAGAGCTTCCAAACCATCCTTGGTTTATAGCAGGTCAGTTCCACCCCGAGCTAAAGAGCAGACCAAACAAACCGCATCCGCTGTTCGACAGCTTCGTTACGGCTGCCTACAACAGGCATATGAGCAGGTAGTCTAACATTAATTATTTGTTTTTGAATTGTTCATAATTGTTTGGTAAAATATAAAAGGTGATGAAAGATGAATATAAATCCGATGGAAATACTAAAGCTGAAGGGTGCGCTTGACGGCTTTAATGCACGGCATCCAAAGCTGATGTGCTTTTTCAGAGACGCCGTCCCTAATATTGATACAGGCTCGGTGCTCGAATTAAGCATCACTTCTCCAAACGGTGAAAAAATACGCACGAATATAAAAGTAACCGATGAGGACAGGGAGCTGCTTGCAGGACTCGGACAAATTGCTTCGAGCCAAAAATAAAGGAAAGGAATAATATTATGGTAACTGAAGTAACTATGGATAACTTTGACGAGGAGGTTATCAATTTTAAGGGTAAGGTTTTGGTTGATTTTTGGGCAGAATGGTGCGGTCCGTGTATGATGCTGAGCCCTATCGTTGACGAGGTTGCAGAGGAAATTGACGATGTAAAGTTTTGCAAATGCAACTGTGATGAGGCACGCGATATAGCGCTTCAATACAACATTATGAGCATTCCGTGCCTAATTGTTTTTGAAAACGGCGAGGAAATAAACCGTTCTGTCGGATATATCCCCAAGGAGCAAATAATCAGCCTTGTTAAATAAAAAAGGGCAATGCTTCACGCTCCATAAATATGCACAAAAATCATCACATTTTTATGCATAATAAAATAATAGAATTACAGCGTTTTCACAGCTTTGTTACAGGCTTGAAAACGCTGTTTTTTGTGCATTTATAACGAAAATAAATTTAGGGTGTTGAAAATTATTTTTTAAGTGTTATATTAGAATTAACAATAGGTGAGCCGTTGCTCACCACATACTTGTCGAAAGGGGTAACAATATGAACGAGTATATCGAAAATGTCATCAAAACAGTTGAAAGAAGGGACAGCGCAAAGCCTGAATACATTCAGTGCGTTAAGGAGGTTTTTCGTTCGCTTGAAAAGGTTATCGAGGAGCATCCCGAATATGTTGAGGACGATTTGCTTTCAAGAATGGTGGAGCCTGACCGTCTTATTACATTCAGAATTGCGTGGGTTGACGATGAGGGAAAAACACAAATCAACCGTGGCTACCGTGTTCAGTTTAATTCGAGCATAGGTCCCTACAAGGGCGGTCTGCGTTTTCATCCCAGCGTTAATTCGTCAATTATGTATTTCCTTGGCTTTGAGCAAACCTTTAAGAATTCGCTTACGGGCTTGCCCATGGGCGGAGCAAAGGGCGGCTCCGACTTTGACCCGAGGGGTAAAAGCAAGGGCGAAATTATGAGATTTTGTCAGGCATTTATGACAGAGCTTTATCGTCACATAGGTCCGAATATTGATGTTCCCGCAGGAGATATCGGTGTAGGCGCAAGAGAAATAGGCTTCCTGTTTGGCCAGTATAAGCGTATTACGGACGCCTTTGAAAACGGCGTTATAACAGGAAAGGGACTTGCCTACGGCGGCTCGCTTATTCGTCCTGAGGCAACAGGCTACGGCGCCGTGTATTACACCTGCGAGGTGTTTAAGCACGAAAATGACGATATAAAGGGCAAAACCTTTGCAGTATCCGGCTTCGGTAATGTTGCTTGGGGCGCCTGCAAAAAGATTGCAGAGCTGGGCGGTATTCCCGTAACAATTTCGGGACCGGACGGATATGTTTACGACAAGGACGGCATTATTACTGAGGAAAAGATAAACTATCTGCTCGAAATGAGAGCGTCCGGCAGGGACAGATGCGAGGATTATGCCGATAGGTTCGGCGTTCCGTTCTTCAAGGGCGAAAAGCCTTGGGGAGTTAAGGCTGATGTTGTTATGCCCTGTGCTACACAAAACGAGATAGGCATTTCCGAGGCAAAGAAAATTATTGCAAACGGCACAAAATATTACATTGAGGTTGCAAATATGCCCACCACGGAGGAAGCGCTCAATCTGCTTATGGATACAAAGGGCGTTATCGTTGCACCGTCAAAGGCTGTTAACGCAGGCGGTGTATGCGTATCGGGTCTTGAAATGAGCCAAAACAGCCAAAGACTTTCCTGGACGGCTGAGGAGGTTGACGAAAAGCTTCATAATGCAATGATTCAAATTCACGAAAATTCTGTTAAGGCAGCAGAAAAATACTCAATGGGCTACAACCTTGTTGCAGGTGCAAATATTGCAGGCTTTGAAAAGGTTGCACAGGCTATGATGGATCAGGGTATATATTAATACATATACAGCAAATTGTAAAAAACTGCGTTCTTGTGTTTTATAATGCTTAATGCTATAATTAAGAAAAAGCAATTTGGAGATGCATAGAATGAAAAAGAAAATCTATTCGGTATTGTGCGTGGTTTTAACGGTTGTTATTGCTATGAGCCAATGCGCCGTTGCCTTTGCAGGCGAGGGTGTAACCCCTGTTGTGCTTGTTCACGGTATGGGCTCGTTTGCAATATATGAAAATCCTAATACGGAGGAAGAAAAGGAGCTTGAAGGCTTTGACCTTTCGGTAATGCTCGGCGACGACGGTCTGCTTAAAAAGCTGTTAAGGGTTGCGCAGGGCGAAAATGTTAATCCGCAGGAAATCATAGACGAGCTGAAGGCCTTTATGGCACCGTATCAAAAGCTTGCCTGTGATTCTAACGGAAACTCAAAGGCAAATGTAGGTATAAGCAGCTATTGGGAGGACAGCCTTGCAAATCATAGAAGCTGGCTGGAATGCTCTAACGCCAATGAGCCTGCAATTTACCGACAGGTCTGCGACGAGGTTGGCGCGAACAATGTTTATGCGTTTAACTACGACTGGCGATTAGATGCCTGCGATAACGCTAAAAAGCTGAACACCTTTATAAATAAGGTTAAGTCTAATACGGGAAAGAGCCGTGTAAAGCTTGCCGGCTTCTCGGAGGGCACGGTTGTTGTTTCGGCATATATCGACGCTTATAAAGAAAAGAACGATATCGAAAAGGTTGTTCTTGTTGACGGAGCCTTTAACGGTGTAAGCATTACTAATGTATTAAAGAAGGATTTGTACATCGACGATGAGGTTTTGTGCGAGTATCTGCGTCAGTTTTGCAGAACATACAACGGCGGAGAAATAAGCACTGCTCCTCTTGCCTTGCTTTCGGTATTATTCAGCGACACCATTGCAAGCTTGAGTAAATATCTTAACGAAATAATCGACGACAGGAAGATGCTCAACTCAATTTATACCGATGTGCTTGCAGATTTCGGAAGCATTCCTGTTCTTTGGGAGTTCATTCCGTACGAAAGCTTTGACCAAGCCGTTAGCAAAATGAGCAAAATCGGATTTTTGGATAAGAGCAGCGGTATGTACAAAAAAATAAAGCACTATCACGGTGTTCAGGGCAGAGTTGAGGCTAACCTTAACTACCTGAAAAGCAATGGCACGGAGGTTGCTGTTGTTGCAAATTACGGCACACCGGGCATCCCCGTAACATCTGCATACGATGAGCAGACGGATATACTTATTGATACAAAATATGCTTCTGGTGGCGCAACCGTTGCAAAATACGGCGAAACCCTTGATAAAACAGGCAAATATATTTCCGAAGACCTGATAATCGACGCTTCAACCTGTATGCTCAAGGACAGCACCTGGTTTGTTAAGAGCATTCAGCATATGAATTTCTGGTATGATACAGAGGCTACAAGGTTTTTGGCATATCTTATTTCAACAAACGACAGACTTACCGTTTCAAATGTTAAAAGCAAGACGGGCTACGGTCAGTTTTTGGGAACGGATAAGGAGCAAAACATTATCAGCGTAACACAGTGCGGTACGGATTACTATTATCTCGGTGAAGAGGTAGGAGCCGTAGGCACTGTCAAGGATGATGCGACAGAGGGCGAAAGCACAGGACTTGATGCTAAAAATCAAACAAAATCGCCTCTCACCTCAAGCCGAAGCGAATTGCCTGCGTTAGCGATGATTTTTGCAGGAGCAGGAATAATTCTTGTTGCATTTCGCAAAAGAAAAACAGCATAGATATATAAAGAATAAGCACCTGTTGCATACGCAACAGGTGCCCTTTTTATTGATTTATAAGCTCAATACATCTCTTACCCGTAATATGCTCTGTCGTTATTTCAACAATATACATATTGGAACCGTATGTATTTATTTCTTTTTCAATTTCTAAAGCAGTTTTATCCGGACACAGCTTCTCTGTAAGCTGTTTGCAGATGCTATTTATTAATGTTTGTTCATATATTATTTTTGCTTTACCGAAAATGATTACAGATTCATAAAGAGTAGTAAATTTTTGTTGGTAAATCTCGTCTTTTGCAATTACGGACATAGAAACCCGTGCCTCTTTATTTATTGCGTCTGTTTTGTGCCCTTGCTTTGCACAGTGAAAATATATTTTGCATTCTCCGTCAAAATAATAGTTTATTGGAACAGAATAAGGATAACCGCCGTCGCCTAAAAGCGCAAGTGTTCCTGTATTACAGTTAAGCAAAATTTTCTTTGCTTCATCTAAGGATAATTCCTGTTTTTTTCTTCTCATCGGTCTAAACATTTTTATCACCTACATATATTATAATACATTGTATTGGCAAAGAAAAGAAAAATTTTCAATAAAATCTATAAAACCTATTGACATAGTAGGCATTAAGTGCTATTATTAACTCAACAAAACGAAAGGAAGGTGCAGATTATGGCACTATATAAATCCGTATCCGACATTGTCGGAAACACTCCTCTTGTAAGAGTAAGTAATTTTGAAAGGGCACACGAAGCCAAGGCAAGCATTTTTGCAAAGCTGGAATATTTTAATCCGGCAGGCTCGGTTAAGGACAGGATAGCAAAGGGAATAATTGATGACGCCATAGCAAGCGGAAAGCTTAAGGAGGGCTCAACAATTATTGAGCCAACCTCGGGAAACACGGGTATCGGCATTGCCTCCTATGCGGCAACTAAGGGCTTTAGGGTAATCATTACAATGCCCGAGTCTATGAGCGTTGAAAGAAGAAATCTTATGAAGGCATACGGCGCAGAGCTTGTGTTAACAGATGCTTCGCAGGGTATGAAGGGTGCCATTGCAAAGGCAGAGGAGCTGCATAAGGAGCTTGACGATTCTATCATTGCAGGACAGTTCACAAATCCTGTTAATCCAAGGGTGCATTACGAAACCACGGGTCCGGAAATTTGGAAGGATACCGAGGGCAAGGTTGACATCTTTGTGGCAGGTGTCGGAACGGGCGGTACTCTGTCGGGAACAGGTAAGTATTTGAAGGAGCATAATCCCGATGTTAAAATTGTTGCGGTTGAGCCCGAAACCTCACCTGTTTTGTCCAAGGGCGTTGCAGGTGCGCACAAAATTCAGGGCATCGGCGCAGGCTTTGTTCCCGATACTCTTGATACAGAAATATATGACGAAATAATCACCGTACCAAACGAAGCCGCCTTTGAAACCGGCAGAGAATTTCCTGCCCTTGAGGGTGCGCTTGTCGGCATAAGCTCGGGTGCGGCTTTATGGGCGGCGCTTCAGCTTGCTCAAAGGGAGGAGAATGCAGGCAAGAATATTGTAGTTGTTCTTCCCGACTCGGGCGACAGATATCTCTCTACCCCTATGCTTGCAAAATAAGCAAATAAAATTCATTTCAGAGCGTCTGAAGGCCGGGCGCTCTGATTTATTTTTTGTAAAAATATGATGTTTTTAATAAATCTTATGTGAGAAAACAGGGCGAATAAGCGAGCATATAAGAGAAAACAAGAGATAGCATAAATTATTTTAATTTTGATGTTGACTATTTTTGCCCTATGTGTTATTATATATCGGCAATCAAAAGATTTATAATATTTTGGAGGAAAAGATTATGTCAACATTTATGCCAAAAGCTGACGAAATCGAACGCAAGTGGTATGTTATCGACGCTGCAGATAAGCCGCTCGGCCGTGTTGCTGCAGAGGCTGCTGTTCTTCTTAGAGGCAAGCATAAGCCAATTTTTGCACCTCACACAGACTGCGGTGATTTCGTTATTATCATCAACACAGACAAGGCTGTTTTAACAGGCGACAAGCTTAACAAGAAGCTTTATCAGCATCACACAGGCTACATCGGTAACCTTAAGGAAGTAAAGTACAGCACTCTTATGAGCGAAAAGAGCGACTTTGCTATGGAATTAGCTGTTAAGGGTATGCTTCCGGATACAACTCTGGGCAGAAAGCAGCTAACAAGATGCAAGATTTACAAGAATGCAGAACACAAGCATGAGGCTCAAAAGCCTGAAGCTTGGGAAATGTAAGGGAGGTATATAGATTATGTATGAATCAAATCCTTATTTCTACGGAACAGGCAGAAGAAAAGAATCTGTAGCTCGTGTGCGTGTTTATGCAGGTACAGGTAAAATCATCATCAACGGCAGAGATATCGACGATTACTTCGGTCTTGAAACCTTAAAGCTCATCGTTCGTCAGCCGTTAACACTTACTGAAACAACTGAAAAGTTCGATATCATTTGCCGTGTAAACGGTGGTGGCGTTTCAGGTCAGGCAGGTGCTATCCGTCACGGTCTTTCAAGAGCTCTTCTTCAGTATGACGAAAACCTTCGTCCTGCACTCAAGAAGGCAGGTTTCCTTACTCGTGACCCTCGTATGAAGGAAAGAAAGAAGTACGGCTTGAAGGCTGCTCGTCGTGCTCCACAGTTCAGCAAGAGATAATTGCTCATATATCAAGCAACGCTTCCGTTATCGGAGGCGTTCTTTTTTGCACGACGTCGTGCTCCTCGCAGGGCGGTGCCCAAAATTTGCTTATCGCTGACGCTTGCAAATTTTGACCGCTACTAAGCTCTTTTTGCTCCTTTCATCTCGCACTGCGAGCAGTCGCAAACGAGCCAGTTCTCAAAGAGATAATTATACTCAAATTACAGAACGTTCCGTTTTTTCGGAGCGTTCTTTTTTTGCGATATTTTTTTATTTAAAAAATGTAATTCTCGCTTTGCGAGAGTGACTTTTGTGATATAATGGGTTATGATGAATTTGAAAGGGGTGATTATGTGAATAATCAGGAATTCGGAAAATTCATCAGCACATTGCGAAGGGAAAGGGGCATAACCCAAATTGAGCTCGCAGAAAAAATAAATGTTTCGGATAAGGCGATATCCCGTTGGGAAAACGGAAAAAACTATCCCGATATAGAAATGCTTGAGAGCCTCAGCGCCGAGCTTGGAGTAAGCATCAGCGAGCTTATCGCATGTAAAAGACTCGATTCGCAGGAGCAGGCAGAGCTGGAAACGGCAAGGCTGTATCTCGGCGAGCTGAAGAAAAAACAAAAATTAATCAGCTTAATAAAAGAATTTTTAATCGTGCTAATGACGATTGTTGAAGAATTTGCCGTAAGCCATCTTGTTTTATTAGCGGTAAATAATATTTTTGATTCCATTAATGACCATCAGTTTTACATACCGGACGACAGATTTTACACAGCATATTTTGTTGCTCTGACCGTAGCATCGCTGATTTTGTCTGTTGAAAATTTCGGTATAATATTACCGAGGATAACAAGGCATAACGAAACAAATGCAAAGAATATGTTTTTTGCCTTATCCTTTGTTTTTCTGATTATAGGTGTCTTGCAAATCATATTAATAAGCCGTATCGGCTTGGGGACATTGTGCTTTGGTATGAACGCGCTGAACACCTATGCGTTGATGCTGTTTCCTTTAGAGGTGTCAACGCTCGGAAAATGGTGCGCATTTGCCGTACTGTTTATCATAGGCTGTCTAACCAAGCCTGCTTGCTATCTTATTGGTTCAAAAATTGTAAATAAATAAATCAAATACAGCTTACATTATTTTAGCTTTTCTGCAATATGATTTTGCCTCTCTTGTTTTAAGAGAGGCATTTTTCTTGCAATAATAAAGCATATATGCTACAATGAAATTGCCAAAACATCCAACAAGTGAATATTTAGCCATATTGTAGGTATGCTATTTTTATCTCCTGATAAAAATGCATGCTCTAAAAAGCATACCGTTATTATGGCGACTATGTTGGATGTTTGGCGACAGTAGGAGCTATGTGTTTTTTATGCGTATGGCTTCGGCTGTACGCATTTTTTATTTTGGAGGATTTAAAAAGAATGAAAAGGATGTTATCATTAATTATTAGTTTTGCAATTGTTATTTCAAGCTTTTCGGTTGGCATTATTCAGGCAAACGCAGATGTAAGCGATTGGACTCCTATTGCAACAAAAGAGGATTTGTATAACATAAGAAAGAATTTAAACGGTAAATATTATCTGACTGATGATATTATTTTTACCGATGAAGATTACATTGTAACCGGAGATTTTTATGGCGGATTTGATACACCGGGTAGTACATTTAACGGTGTTATTGACGGTTGCGGTCATATAATTTCAAATCTTCGAGCAGACAATAACTTCTTTTATTCAAATAACGGCATAATAAAAAATATAGAATATGATGAATATTATGCAGATAAAAGCAATTTTGTAACAGAAAATAACGGTACTATTTCCAATGTGAAATTTGTTGACAGTAAGTTACAATACGCCGTAGAGGAAAACTCAACGAACGGTGAAATTGAATATATACATAATGATTCTTCAATTATGACTCTTGTAGAAACTAATTACGGAACGGTTGATAAATGCTATGCGAATGCAAAGGACATTATATCATATTATTCTGGATGGGATTATTATTCGTCTCCTATTGTGAATCTTAATAGAAATAGCGGGGTCGTATCCGGTTGTATAAACGCTTCTAATATTTCTGGAAAAAGTTATGATGATTTTGTTGGAGGAGTAGTTGCCGGTAATTACGGAAAAGTAACAAGCTGCGTTAATAAAGGAATTATTAGTGTAGAATATGCTTCTTGCGGTGCTATTGTCGGCGAATTGAACGGAAATGGATATGCCGAAAATTGCATAAACTACGGTCAAATAAGTGGTTATCGTTTGTTATTCGGTATTGGAGATAATGCGATAAACTGTATTAATTTCGGCACCTTTAAAGGCTTAGGAACAGCGTATTCAACATATCAAATCGGAAACAACTCATATAACAGTTATTATAATAACACATTAACAGGACAGGATAAAACATCAACTCCTGTTTCTCCGTCTCAGTTATCCGATCCAAATACTTTTAAAAATTTTGATTTTAAAGATATTTGGGAAATAAAAGATAATAAGCCCCATCTTCAAATTGAAAATGAAAGAGAAATAGGAATTGCACCGTATTGCTTTACAAAGGATTTGCAATTTAAAATAAATGATGAGTTTACCCACAAAGGTCTTGTAATGATGTATTTTACAAATCTCAGCAGTTGGGAAATTCTTGAAGAAAACGCATATACGGTTGAGGCTGATACTAAAGCCTTGGGCAAAAAGGAAGCAGTTATCACATCACAATCAGGCAGTGAGTACAAATATTCAATTTGGGTTTATGATTTAATTAATAATCAAAAGATTTCTCTTGATAGCAATATTACCACATATGGCGGTAAGGCAATTCAGCCAAAGGTAACTGTTAAAACCAATGCAGGAAAGATATTGATACTCAACAGAAATTACTCTGTGAAATATTCAAACAATAATATGCCGGGCGTCGGAACCGTTACAGTTTCGGGCATTGGTGATTATAAGGGCAGCACTAAGTTAAGCTTTATCATAAAGCCAAATGCTGTAAAAGGATTGGCAAAGTCTTCTTCAACCTCTTCATCAATCAAGCTTCAATGGACTAAACAAAACGGCGTTAACGGTTATGAAATACAGAAATATAATTCAGCAGACGGAAAGTGGAGCACGGTTAAAACCGTTACATCAAATACTAATACAGCAACTGTTTCAAGCTTGTCGTCAGGTAAAGGCTACAAATTCAGAGTTAGGGCATATATAGTTGTTAACAAAACAAAATACTACGGTGCATATTCTGAGTCAAAGACATTTGTTACTAAGCCAAAATCAACATCTATTTCTTCAATATCTGCAAAACCGGGCGGATTTTACATTAAATACGGTAAGATTTCCGGTGTTAGCGGTTATCAAATCCAGTATTCAACAAGCAGTAAGTTTTCAAACGCAAAAACTGTTTCTGTTGGCAGCTCAACCACAAAAAAGACAATTCAAGGTCTTAATGCTTCAAAAAGATACTATGTTCGTGTCAGAACATATAAAACAGTAAACGGCACTAAATATTACAGCGATTGGTCTAAATCAAAATCAATTACCACAGGCAAGGTGTCCGTTGCAAAGGTGAAAATAACAAGCTTTAGAAATTATACAAACGGATATAGCATAACAAAGTGGAAATCAGTTAAGGGCGTTTCCGGTTACGAGGTTCAGCTTGGAGATTATTGGTATGATAGTTATTACAACGACGCACACTATACTTGGTATTCAGATTTAATTAAAACCGTAAAAGGTGCTGATAAAACAAGCTGTAAAATTAATTACAAAGGATGCAATGTAGTAAGAGTCAGGGCTTATAAGGTAATTCAAGGCAAAAAGTATTACGGTGCATGGTCTAAATCCTATGTAACAGTATAGTCAATCAGGGACGGTTCCTTGTGTTATTTTAGTAGAAAATAAAGACTCCCTTGTGTAAAGGGAGCCGGTGCGATTTATCGCGCTCGAAGGGATTCAGTTACATTTCTCGAAGTATGCCAGCGTGTAGAAATCTATTAATTGGACTTTTTCTACACGCTGAAACCTCGGACGACAGTCCGGGGTTTTATTAATACTTTCTTATAATCTCCCATGCGCTTATCAGTTTGTCAAGACTCCATACGGCATTTGCGGGCGAGGTGGAGGGTAGGGTGAGTGCATCTCTATTAATTACATTGCGAATGTATTTGTTATAATATTTTTCTGCGGTTTTGCCGTTAACAAATATTTGCCTAATATCAGTGTCGTTGAGTATCTCGGTTAAATCGTTGGCAACAACATTTTTGATTGAGCTGTCGGAGCTTCCCGTAATTTCGCACGATGCGATAACATCCCACAGGGCGATGTGATTAGAAAGCAAAAAGCTGATTTTTTCATCGGTTGTATTGGGAATATCCGTATTCATTACCGCCGACATAACTCTCCAAAATCTGTTTTGAGGGTGACCGTAGAAAAACATATTTTCACGGGATTTAACGGACGGAAATGAGCCGAGTATGAGTATTTTGGAGTTTTTATCATACAGTGGCGGAAATGGGTGTTCTATCATTGTTTTCTCCTGCTTTAATATTTACGATAATAGCTTTGCTTGGTTTTTCTGTCGATATGATAACACATTTTAGCGTTATATTCAATTCGTCAAATTCAATATCATTTTGTAGTATTCACCGTATTCATCAGTAGCGGTTTCGTATATTTCGAAGCCGAATTTCTTGTAGATATGGATTGCATTATCATTATCGGAATCAACTCCGACGGTGATTTTTTGATATCCTTTTTCTTAAGTAAGCGAGATACATCCGAATAAGTTTTTTATTAACGGATTTCCCGCTATGCTGTGTTAAAATACTCGTTAATCCGAAAGGATTAACTGCGTTTTGTGCCTTGCCTATCAAAAAATCCGTTTCATAAAAAATCTGCGACCTAAAATGGCATTGATTTTGTGCAGATTTTTGCTTTGAGGATGAAGTTAGGCTGGCGCCTTACAAAGACAAAAAGCGAAAATATGCCGAAAGCAAGCCTTTTTAGGCTTGTTCGGATTTATCTCGCTTGCTTAATCATATATTTAAGCAATTCCTGTCCTATGCCTTTGTTACGGTATTCCTTTTTCACAATCAATCTTGACAGATATATTTTAACGCTCTCTTCGGTATATTCGCCGTAGTCATAAACCAAATCACAGCTTGCTATGTACTTATCCCTGTATTTCATTAGATAAGGCACACGATTACCGCAGGCAATCTGCTTCTTAAATTGCTCGGTATAAGGACAGCTTTTCATATCCCATACATTGTTGCTTTTATCATAATTTGCGATGTTTAGTTGTTCAATTATGTAATTCATAATTTATTCCCCATTACAAATCAAATTTCTCTTTTATCATTTTTGCGGTTTCTTTTGCAGAAAGATTTGAATTATCAATTTTAATATAATTATCAAACGGTATTTCTCCTTCAAAGCTTACAACCTAGGGTAACGGTAATAATTCGAACCACGGTTTATCGTGGCAGATATTGCCCTT
>JBJEPH010000090.1:0-28958 GCA_051881135.1 Eubacterium sp. | reverse complement strand
CGCTTAGGAGGCGAGTGCTCTATCCAACTGAGCTACGTGGGCATATCGTATATTATATAATGTATAACATTTGCAATGCAATGTCAACAAAAATAAATCCGTAGCCGTTATGACTACGGAGATTATTTTTATTATTATTATTGCTCTACCGGGTAAACAGAAACCTTTTTTCTGTCCTTGCCCATCTTTTCAAATCTTACTGTTCCGTCAATAAGAGCAAAAAGTGTGTCGTCAGAGCCGATACCAACGTTATTACCCGGATGGATATGTGTACCTCTTTGACGATATAGAATGTTACCTGCAAGAACAAACTGACCGTCAGCTCTCTTTGCGCCTAAACGCTTGGATTCGCTGTCTCTGCCGTTCTTTGTAGAACCCATACCTTTTTTGTGAGCAAAAAGCTGTACATTAAGCTTAAGCATAATTACACCTCCGTTATAGTTACTTTAATGTTTTTTGGATAATCCTTTTCAAGCTCGCTTAAATGCAAAATCAAGCCGTTTAGAATATCCTGTGCTTTTTCCGGTGATGAGTTGATGCTCAGCGACATATATCCGTCGGTATCACTTGAACGGGCATCAAGCTTGATGATGTCCGTTACAGTGTTTGCCGCAAGATAACACGCACTGCTGATAAATGCACACACAACGTCCTCGCCGCTGTCGGCAAAGCCTGCGTGACCTTTACACTCAAAGCCTGTCAGCATATCACCGTTTTTATAAAACTCGATTCTAATCATTGATAGTTAAAACAATTAAGCGTTTATCTTTGTGATCTCAACCTTTGTGTAAGGCTGTCTGTGACCCATCTTGCGTTTTTCGTTCTTCTTTGGCTTGTAAGTGAAAACCGTGACCTTCTTGCCCTTGCCGTTTTTGATAGCCTTTGCAGAAACAGTTGCCTTCTCACAGTCCTTGCCTGCCTTGAAGCCCTTATCTGTGCTTACAGCAAGTACATTGTCAAATGTAACCTCAGCGTCTGCCTCAACATCAAGCTTTTCGATGTATAAAATGTCGCCCTCAGCTACCTTGTACTGCTTACCACCTGTTACGATAACTGCGTACATAGTATATTTTCTCTCCTTTATAAGTCTCGCTACGATAGGCGTGTACACAGGGTACATCTTCACTGCCCATAATATGCGGCTTAACTATTATACCAAAAACGAAAAATTTGTCAAGAATTATTTTTTAAAAAAATCCTTTACTTTTAAGAAATCTTGTGTTATAATCTCATTGCTTTGTGCGAATGTCTCGGTTTTGGGGGCAAGCTGTTACAGCATCACCTGGCCCATTACTGTGATTTTCGTGAAGCAAAAATTATAGAAAGGTGAAAAAATTATGACACAGGCAGAAAAGCAAGCAATTATCGCTGAATACGCTATCCACGAGGGTGACACAGGCTCTGCACAGGTACAGGTTGCCGTTCTTACAAAGAGAATTAACGAGCTTACCGAGCATCTTAAGGTTCACAAGAAGGACCATCACTCACGCCGCGGTCTTCTTAAGATGGTAGGTCACAGAAGAAATCTTCTTGCTTACATCTACAAGAACGATGTTAACGAATATCGTCAGCTTATCGCAAAGCTTGGTATCCGTAACACTATCGAGCGTAATATGGCAGATAACGAGGACTAATTGCAGTCGATGGCAGGTGATATTATTTTGATATCTCCTGCCTTGTTTATTGGAAATTCAAAGGAGGAGCATACAATAGTAGTAAATTGAGAGCGTATTTTATGCAGAAATGCACTTTGAATTTATTACTATTGCCCTCCTTTTGATAATAAAAAGAAAGAGGTAAAGGTAATGTTTTTTAAGAATTTTAAGGTTTGGGAAACCGAGCTTGCAGGCAGAAAGCTAACCCTTGAAACAGGTAAAATGGCAGGCCTTGCAAACGCATCAATCCTTGCCCGTTACGGCGAAACAGAGGTTTTGTGTAATGTAACGGCATCAGCTAAGCCGAGAGAGGGCGTAGATTTCTTCCCGCTCAGCGTAGATTACGAAGAAAAAATGTATTCGGTAGGCCGTATCCCCGGCTCATTCCAAAGAAGAGAGGGCAGAGCATCTGAGAAGGCTATTCTCACATCTCGTTGCATCGACCGTCCTATCCGTCCGTTGTTCCCGAAGGATTTAAGAAATGACTGCTCGGTTGTTGCAACCGTTATGTCAGTTGACCCCGATTGCTCACCGGAAATCACTGCTATGATCGGTGTTTCCGCCGCTATCGCAATCAGCGATATCCCATGGGACGGACCTATTTCAGGCGTTAATGTGGGACTTGTTGACGGCAATATCGTTATCAATCCCGGTCTTGAGGACAGAGCAAAGAGCGACCTTGTTTTAACAGTTGCTTCAACAGCCGACCTCGTTGCCATGATTGAGGCAGGCGGTAACGAAATCGACGACGATACAATGTTTAATGCTATTATGGCCGCCCACGAGGAAAACAAAAAGATTGTTAAGTTCATTCAGGGCATCGTTGATGAGGTTGGAAAGCCGAAGTTCGCTTACGAATCCTCCGATCCCGATCCTGAGATTATGGCAGAAATCGAAGAATTCTGCATCGAGGATGTTAAGAAGGCTTTAGATACAGACGATAAAAATGTTCGTGACGAGGCGCTTCTTCCTATTTATGAAGCAGTACACGAAAGGTTTGACGAAAGATTTGAGGGCAATGAGGCAAAGCTTGACGAGATTATGTATCTTGTTCAAAAGCACGTTGTTCGTGCTTGGCTAAAGGATGAGCACAAGAGAGTTGACGGACGCGGCATTGATGATATCCGTCCGCTTAACGCAGAGGTTGACCTGCTTGCAAGAGTTCACGGCTCGGGTATGTTCACAAGAGGTCAAACACAGGTTCTCTCCATCGCAACTCTCGGTCCTATGAACGACGCACAACAGCTTGACGGACTCGATGAGCAAACAGAAAAGAGATATATCCACCATTACAATTTCCCGTCATACTCGGTAGGCGAAACAAAGCCGTCAAGAGGTCCGGGCAGAAGAGAAATCGGTCACGGCGCACTTGCAGAAAAGGCACTTGTTCCTGTTCTTCCGTCGGTTGACGAATTCCCATATGCTATCCGTGTTGTATCAGAGGTTCTATCCTCAAACGGTTCAACATCACAGGGCTCAATCTGCGGCTCAACCCTTGCTCTTATGGCGGCAGGCGTTCCTATCAAGGCTCCCGTAGCAGGTATCTCCTGCGGTCTTATTACAGGTGATGAGGGCGTTTACGGCGACTTTATGACAATGATAGATATTCAGGGACTTGAGGATTTCTACGGCGATATGGACTTTAAGGTTGCAGGTACAAAGAAGGGTATTACTGCTATTCAAATGGACCTTAAGGTACACGGCCTTACTCCCGAAATCATTAAAGAGGCATTTGCGAAAACTCACAAGGCAAGAAATTATATTCTTGACGAAATTATGCTTCCTGTAATCAGCGAGCCGAGAAAAGAGCTTTCTCCGTATGCTCCTAAGATGTACACCCTTTCCATCGACCCGGATAAAATCGGTGATGTTATCGGTAAGGGCGGAAAGGTTATTCAGGAAATCCAGACCGAATTTGATGTTAAGGTTAATATCGAGGAGGACGGCAGAGTTTACGTTTCGGGCATTGACGCTGAAAAGTGCGAGGGTGCCGTAGGCGTAATTAAGCTTATTGCTACCGACCCTGAACCGGGCGCATTCTATAACGGTATTGTTACCCGTCTTATGAGCTTCGGCGCATTTGTTGAAATCGCTCCGGGCAAGGAGGGACTTGTTCACATTTCCCGTCTTGATGTTAAGAGAACCGAAAAGGTTGAGGATGTTGTTAATGTAGGCGATTCAATTATCGTTAAGTGCATCGAAATTGACGACCAGGGCAGAATCAATCTTTCGAGAAGAGATGCCTTAATCGAGCTTGAGGGTATGACTCCCGAAAACGATATCGACGAGGCTCCTCGCAAGCCGAGACGCGACAACAAAAATCGCCGTCACGACTGATAATTTGATAAAATAAGCAATGCTGTCGGTGCTTAAATCGACAGCATTTTATTTGTTAAAATTATCTTCTTGATTATATAATGTATTTATAGTATAATTGATTTACTATATTTTAAGATTGGAGAATTCGTATGAGCGATAAAATTCCAAATATGGACTATGACGCAGATGAGGTTATCGAAAACTTCAAGTCAAAGTTCAAGTGGCCCTCAAAGGATGAGGTTGAGGTTGTAGTAAAGCCGCCGAAACTTGCTTTGAACCTTATTCTTTCCTTTTTATTAACAGTTGTTATCGGCGCAGGCGCATATTATATGATGCTACCTGCACTTAATTTCAAAACAACTGACATCTACGTGTTTATCATTCTTTTAATTGTTGCCTTTATGCTTGTGTTCAGCGCGCTGATAGGTGCAAATAAAAAGATAGAGCGCAGAGAGTATGTTAAGAAAAAGTCCGTAATACCTGCCGCTATTGCAGGCGTGCTTGTCGTTGTTATGGTTATAGGATATCTGACAGGCTGTACCTTGTTCAGAGCAAAATCCTATGCAAAGCTTATGCCTGTAACAGACAGCAGCTTTTCAGAGGACTTTAAGGATATCAAATACGACCAGGTTCCGCGTTTGGATGCAACCACATCAAAGGTGCTTGCCGACCAACAGCTCGGACAGCTTTCCGAATATAAGAGTCAGTATGTTGTATCCAATGTTTCAACACAAATCAACTACAAGGGTACTCCGTGCCGTGTTGCTTATTTAGAGTATGCGGATGTTTTCAAGTGGTTTAACAACACCAAGAACGGCTTGCCGGCATATATGCTTATTAACCTTGTAACTCAAAAGGTTGAAAGCGTAAACTGTGTGGAAAAGTTTGGAGAGGGAATTAAATATTCTCCGACAGAGCTGTTTAACGAAAAGCTTATCCGTCACCTCAGATTCCAGTATCCGACAGCTATTTTGGATACACCTAATTTCGAAATTGACGATAATCAGCATCCTTATTGGATAACTCCCGTGCTCGATAAAACCATCGGCTTATTCGGCGGTACTGATGTAAAGGCTGTTATTATTACAGATGCGCTTAACGGCGAAAGCAAAATGTACAGCATTAAAGAGGTAAGAGAAAACAAGTCGCTTAGCTGGATTGATGTCGTTTACAGTGAATCACTTCTTATAGAGCAGTACAACTATCGCGGCAAGCTTTCAAACGGCTTCTGGAACTCAATCATTTTCCAAAACGATGTTAATGTAACCTCAAACGGAAGCGGTAATATTGCAATGGACGATGACGTTTGGGTATATACAGGTGTTACCTCTTCGGAGGCTGATGCTTCAAACTTCGGCTTTGTTCTCTGCAACCAGCGTACAAAGGAAACACGCTATTACAAGAACGGCGGTGCTATGGAAAATTCTGCACAGGATTCGGCAGAGGACGCTGTTCAAAACTACGGATACAGAGCTATCTTCCCGATTCTTCTCGATATAGAAGGCCAGCCTACATACTTTATGTCACTGTACGGAAGCGGTTACACAATTAAGGGCTACGCTCTTGTTAACCTTGACGACAAAACGCTTGTAGGCACAGGACTTTTGGATACTGAAAAATCCGATGTTAAGGCACTTAATGCCGCTGTTGAAAACTATATTAATGCACTGAAGGATAAGGGCATTATTGATGTAAATGCAGATGCCGACGATTATAAGGCTGACGAAACCACAGCAGATAATGAGGAAAACGGTGCACCTGCAAAGAAGAATACGGTTGTCGGAAAAATTGAGGACATCAAAACCTCGGTAAATGACGGCAATACGGTTTACTACCTGCAAATCAAGGGCAAATACTATTACATTGCCGTAACAGATTGTATGGATGTTCTGCTTATGAGCAAAGGCGACAAGGTAGCCGTTACCTTTGAAAAGGACGGCGAAACCTTTGTTAAGGCAACAAGCATAACAAAAAAGTAATTTAACAAAACAAAAAATGTTCCGTCGCTGTGACGGAACATTTTTATTTATGCCTAAATTAAAATTCAATTTTCTTTGCAATGAAGTCCTCAAGCTCTGCGATTGGCAGTCTTACCTGCTCCATAGTATCTCTGTCACGAACTGTTACACAGCCGTCCTCAACAGAGTCAAAGTCGTATGTGATACAGTAAGGTGTGCCGATTTCGTCCTGACGGCGATATCTCTTACCGATGGAGCCTGCATCGTCATAATCAACATTGAATTTCCTTGAAAGGTTGGCAAAAACCTCCTCAGCCTGCTCGTTTAGCTTCTTTGAAAGCGGAAGCACGGCAGCCTTAAACGGTGCAAGTGCTGGGTGGAAATGCATAACGATTCTTGTGTCGTTCTTTTCTGCGTCAAGAACCTCCTCGTCGTATGCCTCGCACAAAACTGCAAGGAATAATCTCTCAACGCCGAGTGACGGCTCAATAACATAAGGAATGTATCTTTCGCCTGTTGCGCCGTCAAAGTATTCAAGATTCTTGCCCGATGTGTTGATGTGCTGTGTAAGGTCATAATCCGTTCTGTCGGCAACGCCCCAAAGCTCGCCCCAGCCAAACGGGAACAGGTATTCAAAGTCTGTTGTAGCCTTAGAATAGAAGCAAAGCTCCTCAGGGTCGTGGTCACGGAGTCTAAGGTTTTCCTCGCTGATGTTAAGCGAATACAGCCAATCACGGCAGAAGCCTCTCCAGTATTCAAACCATTCAAGATCTGTTCCCGGCTTACAGAAGAATTCAAGCTCCATTTGCTCAAATTCTCTTACACGGAAAATGAACTTACCCGGTGTGATTTCGTTTCTGAAGGACTTACCGATTTGTGCAACACCGAAAGGTACCTTCTTTCTTGTGGTTCTTTGAATATTTGCAAAGTTAACAAATATGCCCTGTGCTGTTTCGGGACGAAGATAAATTTCGGAAGTTGAATCCTCGGTTACACCCTGGAAGGTTTTAAACATCAAATTAAACTGACGGATATCCGTAAAGTTGTGCTTTCCGCAGTTAGGGCAGGGGATTTCCTTTTCCTTAATATAATTGCTTAATTCTTCGTTTGACCAGCCTGCAACATTAGTGCCGTCAAAGTCCTCAATAAGCTGATCTGCTCTGTGACGGGTTTTACATTCACAGCAATCCATAAGCGGATCGGAGAAGCCGCCGAGATGTCCCGACGCAACCCATGTTTGCGGATTCATCAAAATTGCAGAATCAAGTCCTACATTATATTTGTTTTCCTGGATAAACTTTTTTCTCCAAGCTGCTTTGATATTTGTTTTCAGCTCAACGCCGAGCGGTCCGTAGTCCCAAGTATTTGCAAGTCCGCCGTAGATTTCACTACCCGGATAAACAAAGCCTCTGCCTTTGCAAAGGGATACGATTTGGTCAAGTGATTTTTCTGTGTTAAGCATATTAATTACCATAGCCTTTCATACTACAAAATATTTTGATTTATTATACTATAATAGGTATATACAAGTCAATAAAATATTTATGCCCTAAAAGTGTTCGTCGCTAAGCACACCTGCGGCACATTTTATTCCGTCAACTGCCGCCGAAACAATGCCTCCTGCATATCCTGCACCCTCGCCGCAGGGGTAAACGCCCTGTATGTTGCATTGCAAAAACTTATCTCTTAATATTCTTACCGAGCTTGAGCTTCTTGTTTCGGGTGCCGTCAGCACTGCGTCATACAAATTAAAGCCGTTTAGCTTTTTATCCATTTGTATTATTGCGTCCTGCATGGTTGAAACAACCTTTTGCGGCAGGCACTCGTCAAGGCTTGTCAGCGTTACTCCTGTCGGGCAGGTTGGGCTTACATTGCCCAAAGCCGTTGATTTTTTATTCTGCAAAAAATCTCCTACAAGCTGTGCAGGTGCTCTGTAATCTCCTCCTGCAAGCTCAAAGGCTTTATGCTCGATTTCTCTTTGATAATAAATTCCGGCAAGCGGATGCTCCGACGGAAAATCCTTTGGCTCAATTCCTACAAGCAGGGCAGAGTTTGCGTTTTCTCCGTCCCTTGCAAGCGAGCTCATACCGTTAACTATTACGCCTTCCTTTTCGCTTGCCGCGGCAACAACCGTTCCGCCCGGACACATACAAAATGTGTAAGCACCTCTCTCGTGGAGTCCGTGACAGGCGAGCTTGTAATCCGCCGCACCGAGCTTTTCGTGGTTGGCAAATTTGCCGTATTGTGCCTTGTTGATAAGGCTTTGCGGATGCTCAATTCTTGCACCGACCGAAAACGGCTTTTGTATAATTTCCACACCGAGCGAGTACAGCATTTCAACCGTATCCCTTGCGCTGTGACCTATTGCCATAATTACGCTGTCGGTTTCTATATCTCTTATTTCGCCCCTGTGGCTGTATGATACTCCCTGAACGGCGCCGTTAGCAGTGTGCAGCTTTTCAACCTTGCACTCCGTCATAACGCTTCCGCCGAGGCGTTCAATCTTTTTTCTGATGTTTTTTACAACAATTGCAAGCCTGTCCGTTCCGATGTGAGGCTTTGCGGAATATAAAATTTCCTCGGGTGCGCCTGCCTCGTAGAGCTCGTCAAGCACCTTTCTTATATAAGGACTTTTTATTCCCGTCGTGAGCTTTCCGTCCGAAAATGTGCCTGCACCGCCCTCGCCGAATTGCACATTGCTTTCTTCGTTTAGCCTGCGCTTTGTCCAAAACTCGTTTACATCTCTTTGCCTTGCGTCAATATCCTTGCCGCGTTCGAGAATGATGGGCTTAACGCCTGCCTCTGCCAAAATAATGCCTGCAAGCATACCTGCCGGACCGAAGCCCACTATAACAGGTCGAAATTTTGATGTACGGTTGTTAACGGGTGGCTCGTAAGCATAGGGCTTTATAACGGAAGCCTTATTTGATTTGCATTTTGAAACAATTTGATTTTCGTCGAGCGTTATGCAAACATCAACGGAATATGTGAAATGAACATCATCCCTGTGCCTTGCGTCTATGCTTTTTTTATAAATTGTCAGGCTGTCAATATATTTTTCGTTTATGTGAAGCACCTTCGCCGCCTTTTTTGTTAAAAGCGCTTCGTCCTCATCAAGTGACAGCTTTATCTCGTTAATTCTTATCATATAATCTCTCGCTGATTTTATTGGCGGCATTTATTCCGCTGTAAAAAGCATAATTAAGGTTATATCCGCCGCAGTCAAACTGATTGTCGGTTAGCTCGCCGACTATGTATAAATTAGGACATATAGCCGATTCGTTTGCGGATGTAAGCTCGCTGTTTGGCACACCGCCATTTGTAATTTGAGCAAAATCATAGCCCTTTGTACCTGTAATAATAAGACGCCAATTTTTAATATATTTATACATCTTATCAGGCTCGTTTTCTGCCTGCTTTGAAATAATACTGCATATTTTGTGAGGCAATATGCCGTCAAAGGAGCCGAATTTTTCGTAATGCTCCCTAAGCCTGTCCTCGCTGATTTCGGGAACAAGGTCTATTATTGCAACGGTTCTGTCTCTGTTTTCCTTTAATGCTGTATCATTTATATATTTAGACAGGTTCATAACCACAATTCCCGAAATGCCGTAATCCGTAAACAGCAGCTCACCGTAATCGCTTCCGAGAATATCACCGTTTGTTTCTATCTTAATTCTGCACTTTATTCTGATGCCCTTTAACGCTCTGCAATTTTTGTTTGAGGATTTCATTTGCACAAGAGCAGGGGACAGCTCTGTAACACTGTGACCGAACGATTTTGCCAAATCATATCCGCTTCCGTCGGAGCCGAGAGGACTTTGGCTTTTTCCGCCTGTTGCAAGAATAAGATTATCTGCGTCAAGCACACCCCTGTCGGTATATATGTAATATGCTCCGTTAATATATTCGGCCTTTTTAACATTACAGCCTGTGATTATATCTACACCAAGCTTTTCGCACCAATGCTTAAGAAGCTCGGCAACCGTTGATGCCTGGCTCGAATACGGATACATTCTGCCGTCGCAGTCCTCACGCATAACTAAGCCGAGCGACTCAAAGAATTCCCGAGTCACCTCAAAGCCCTGTGCGTTTTTGTTGGTTAGGTTGCATTTGCCGTTTCCGGTTGCATATATCTTTTTGAGAATTTCATCAAGATGCTCAAGCACCGTAACCTGCATTTCGCTGTTATTCTGTTTTAGCCTGATCGCCGCAGCAATACCGGAAGCACCGCCGCCGATAATAACAGTTTTCATATATTCTGCCTCTTTAATGATTTTGCTTGAAGAGCAACTATATTATATGTTAATATAAATTAGATAAAAAATCAATAACAAATTTTATATCAATAAACTCTTGACTTGTATTGACTTTTGTGGTATAGTCTTTGTACCTCGTAAAAAAGGGTTTATTTTTTTGCCCTATTTGTTTTTGAAAAGTCGTATGCGTTGCGGCTTGATTAGCCGAGGGAGATATTTATCGAAATTAATTAGGAGGTGCCAAAAATGAGAGTTAAAATTACTTTAGCTTGCACTGAATGCAAACAACGCAATTACAACACAATGAAAAATAAGAAGAACACACCGGACAGACTTGAGATGAACAAGTATTGCCCATTCTGTAAGAAGCACACTCTTCACAAAGAGACAAAGTAACGGAGGAATTACGATGGCTGAAGAAAAAAAGACTTCCAAGAAGGCTGATTCAAAGAAAAAAGAATCAAAGAAGTCAGACAAGAATAAGTCTAAGAAAAACCCATTCAAGTCAATCGCAAGTTACTTCAAGAGTGTTCGAAGCGAAGGTAAAAAGGTTGTATGGCCTAAGGCTAAGGAAGTTTTGAAAAACACATTAGTTGTTTTGATGGTTATCCTTATTGTCGGAGTAGTTATTTATGTTGTTGACCTCGGTTTGTCGCAGGGTATGAAGGCAATTAAGAGAGCTGCTAATACAACTACAACAACCACAGAGGCTGTAGCAGAAAAGACAACCGATGAGGCACTTACCGAAGCTACTGAATCAGAAACAGAGGCAAAGGCTCCTTCAGACGCAACTGCCGAATAATTAGGGAGGCATTATGGAAGAAGCAAAATGGTATGTCGCTCATACATTTTCAGGATATGAGAATAAGGTTGCAACCGACCTTAAAAATAAGGTTGAAAACCTAAATCTTACTGATATGATTCAGGAAATTGTCATTCCGACAGAAACCGTTGTTGAAATTAAGGACGACGGAACAAAGAAGGAAATCGAAAGAAAGATTTTCCCTTCATACATTCTTGTAAAAATGGTAATGACAGATGACACTTGGTACATTGTGCGCAACACAAGAGGCTGTGCAGGCTTCGTAGGTCCTGAGGGCAAGCCGGTAGCGCTGACTGAGGAAGAGGTCAAGAACCTCGGTGTAGAAAAGGTTAGCGTTGAGGTTCAATACGAAGTAGGCGATATGGTTACGGTTATTGACGGTCCGTTAGAGGGCTTTACAGGTACCGTAGAGTCTATTGATACAGCAAATAACAGCGTACAGGCTGTTGTTTCGATGTTCGGCAGAGAAACTTCGGTTGATTTTGAACTCGACCAGTTAGAAAAGGTCAAAGATTAATTTCAGTAATAAGTAGCGCAGGCTACATTTTACCATAGGCTGTTATTTATATCAGCTTATGCGTGGGAGGAGATATACTTCTCCGCCATACACCACATTTTTAGGAGGAAAAATAATTATGGCTCAAAAGGTAGTAGGTTTAATTAAACTTCAAATTCCTGCTGGTAAAGCAACTCCAGCACCACCGGTTGGTCCTGCATTAGGTCAGCACGGCGTTAACATCGTAGCTTTCACAAAGGATTTCAATGAAAGAACAAAGAACGATGACGGTCTTATCATCCCTGTTGTAATTACAGTTTACGAGGACCGTACATTCACATTCGTAACAAAGACACCGCCTGCAGCAGTTCTCATTAAGAAGGCTTGCGGTATTGATAAGGCTTCCGGCGTTCCAAACAAGAACAAGGTAGCAACTATCACAAAGGCAGACATTCAAAAGATTGCTGAGCAAAAGATGCCCGACTTAAACGCTGCATCTCTTGAAGCAGCTATGTCTATGATCGCAGGTACAGCTCGCAGCATGGGTGTAGTAGTAGAAGACTAATTCCCTTGTGGGAGGAAAAATCCGATTTAACCACTGGAGGTATTTATAATGAAACACGGTAAGAAATATACAGATGGCGCAAAGCTTGTTGATCGCGCTAATTTATACACAACAAAGGAAGCTTTAGACCTTGTAGCTCAAACTGCAAAGGCTAAGTTTGACGAAACAGTAGAGGTTCATGTTCGTTTAGGTGTTGACTCTCGTCACGCAGACCAGCAGGTTCGCGGCGCAGTAGTTCTTCCAAACGGAACAGGTAAGGATGTAAGAGTTGCAGTATTTGCAAAGGGTGACTTGGCAAAGGCTGCTCAGGAAGCAGGCGCAGATGTTGTTGGCGACGCTGATCTTGTAACAAAGATTCAGGGTGGCTGGATGGACTTCGATGTTGCTATCGCATCACCTGATATGATGGGCTTCGTTGGTCGTCTCGGTAAGGTTCTCGGTCCTCGCGGTCTTATGCCATCACCAAAGGCAGGCACAGTAACAATGGATGTTGCTAAGGCTGTTCAGGAGGCTAAGGCAGGCAAGATTGAGTACCGTCTTGACAAAACAAACATCATTCACTGCCCAATCGGTAAGGTATCATTCGGCACCGATAAGCTTATGGAAAACTTTAATGCTCTTCTTGACGCAGTTATCAAGGCTAAGCCGGAAGCAGCTAAAGGTCAGTACATTAAGTCATGTGCAGTAGCTTCAACAATGGGCCCGGGCGTAAGAATCAATCCTAATAAGGTTGGCTCTGCAGCATCGGCTGAATAATTTAGGTATTGACACAGAGCATTCCCTGTGATATAATACACACGCTGTTCAACCAAAGACAGTAGGTATCGCAAGATGTAAGTTTAAACGCCTACCGAGGAATGAGCATTATGTTTAAAGCCTAAGGCTATATTATGTAATGTCGTGCATCCTCGAATTTTGGGGATGCACTTTTATATTTGGTAACAGCCATAAAGTCCACATTCGTGGCAAAATAATTATGGAGGTAAACTAAATGCCAAGTACAGTAGTTCTTGAAAAGAAAAAGCAACAGGTTGCTGAGTTAACTGACAGAATTAAGGGTTCTTGTGCAGGCGTAGTAGTTGATTACAAGGGTATCAATGTAGAAGATGATACAAAGCTTCGTAAGGAACTGCGTGAGGCAGGCGTAAACTACACAGTTGTTAAGAATTCAATTCTTAAGAGAGCAGCTGAGGAAGCCGGTCTTGAAATCGCATCAACAGTAGTTGAAGGCACAACAGCAATCGCAACCAGCGAATCTGACTATGTAGCAGCAGCTCGCATTCTTAACAAGTTTGCAGAGGCAAGCAAGACATTCAGCATTAAGACAGGTTATCTTGACGGAAAGGTAATCGGTGATGATGAGGTTATAGCACTTGCTAAGCTACCGTCAAGAGAAGCATTACTTGCACAAATCGCAAGTGTTGTAGTAGAGCCTATCGCTTGTATCGCTCGTGCCGTTAGCGCGCTTGAGGAAAAGGGCGGCGCTCAGGCTACACAGGCTCCTGCAGAGGAGGCACCGGCAGAGGAAGCTCCTGCAACAGAGGAAGCACCTGCTGAAGAGGCTCCTGCCGCAGAGGAAGCACCTGCAGAAGAAACAGCAGAATAATTAAAATTAAAATCTAAATTTTACGGAGGAAATTAATTATGGCATCAGAAAAGATTACAGCTATTGTAGATTCAATCGCAGAACTTACAGTATTAGAGTTAAAAGAACTTAAGGAAACAATCGAAGAGACATTCGGCGTTACTGCAGCAGCAGTAGCAGTAGCAGCAGCACCTGCAGAGGGTGGCGCAGCTGCAGCAGCTGATGAGAAGACAGAATTTGATGTTGTATTGACAGATGTCGGTGCAAACAAGATTGCTGTTATCAAGGCTGTTCGTGAGGCAACAGGTCTTGGTCTTAAGGAAGCAAAGGCTATCGTTGACGGCGCTCCTGCAACAGTTAAGGAAGCAGTTCCGGCAGCAGACGCTGAGGCTCTTAAGGAAGCTCTTGCAGCAGCAGGTGCAGCTTGCGAGCTTAAGTAATTTAGCTTATCTAAATCCATAATTTATTAAGAAAACAGACTTGCGTCTGTTTTCTTTTTTTATACATTGTTTATATTTAGTAAATTGACTTTTATATATATCAATGATAATATAATTATATTAAATACAGTAGGAGTATGGTATGCAAAAGTTTATTGACTATATTGAAAAATCCTTGCCTGATAATCAGGAAAACAAGCTTTTATTTAAGTTTAAACGCAAAACGCTTGACGAAATGAATGCTGCCTTTGCAAACGCTATGAGTCGAGGAATAAATAACGAAAGGGTTATGACTGACCTTGTTATAAGCGAATATCCCGATTTGCAGGCAAGATATATAGAATACTATAAAACCGAAACAGCAAAAAATAAGGCAAAGCGCAATACGATAATTAATATCGTTGGCTCTGTTGTTTATATTCTGTCGCTTATTATCGTATTTCTCGGTCTTGGCTTTACAACTCATGATTGGGGACATCTTTGGGTTATTGTTGTTGACGGAATTCTGCTGTGGATAGCTTATCTGCTGACGATCGGTGTTGACAAAATTACAAAGATGAAAAGAGTTTTCCATATATTTGCACGAATTCTTTTGGGCATAGATGTTATGGTTATAAGCGTTGCGGCGTTTATCTTTGCGTTGGCAATTATGCATATTCCTCATAGCTGGACAATTGTTATTGCAGGTATTGCATCAATCTTCATTGCCGACGGAATATATTCCTTAGCAACAAAGCAAAAGTTTGCAATAATTAATTGGCTTATCTATATCCCTGCCGTTTTCACAATGCTGTTTATCATCCTCGGCGCTGTTAATATTTTACCTTGGGCTGTCGGATGGCTGCTTATTCTTGTAGGCTTATTGCTTGATTTCTTTATTGTATTAATTGCTTTGGCAAAGAACAAACAGGATGATATGGAGGTGTATGATTCATGGACAGAAGGCTAAATGCAGAGCTTTGGGATAAAATGCATTATCTCTTTAGAGATTTTAATGACAGAATGGTTCATGTAGAGCTCCATTATGATTATCTTATAGATATTGAGGCGCTGAAAACGGTTCTCATATGCTTTTTTGAAAAGGCTCCCGTGTTGCATAGCTCGTTTAAAGATAATAAAATACACCCTTATTGGACTGTCTGTGATTATCACATCAACGATGTTTTATCTGTTTATGAGGTTAGCGAGGACGAATTAGAGGAAAGAGTAAACGATTTTCTCGTTCAGTATATACCTCCCGAGGCTTCTGTTCAGATGAAGGTTGCCGTGTTTAACTGCAATGGAAAAAGCACGCTTTGCGTTGTTGAAAACCATATGTGTATGGACGGCGGCGACCTTAAATACTTTATGAAGGCACTGTGTAAAAACTATACCGATTATGTTGAAAGCAATGTCAGCCCGGTTGAATTAAGAACAGGCACCCGTGCCTACGAGTCCGTTTATGAGGACTTTTCCAATCAGGAAAAGAGAATGGCTAAAAAGCTGTATAAAAACATCAATTCAAAGGACGAGCACGGCTTTCCGTTTACTCCTGACAGCATTATTGATAAGCCCTTCATCGCAAGAAAGAAAATTCCTGCTTCTAAATTTGATGAAATTAGGGTAGCAGGAAAGAAGCACGGCGCAACAATTAATGATATGATATTAACTGCATATTTCTGTGCTTTGTATGAAATTGCAGGCTTTAAGATGAATGAAAGCTGCTCCATTTCCTGTGCTATCGATTTAAGGCGTCACAGAAAGGGCGACAAGGGGCAGGGCATAACAAACCATACCGCTTGGATGCAGTGTCAAATTCCGCATTACAGCAACGATGTGTTTGAGGTGTTAAGCTATGTTGTCGCCTCCTCAAACAAATTTAAGCGCGATAAATTTATGGGACTGCACGGACTTCCCTTGCTGTCCTTCGGCTATAAAATTATGCCTCACGCCGCATCGGAGGAGGTTATCAAAATAGGATATTCAAATCCGTTGCTTGCTATGAGCAATATCGGTGTGCTTGAGGTTGATAAGCTTGCGCTTGCAGGAAATGAGCCCACCGACGGCTTTATGAGCGGCGCTGTTAAGTATAAGCCTTACGCATTGCTTTCCGTTACCTCCGTTAGAAAGGAAATGACTCTTTCAATGTGTTGCAGGGGCAACGAGGAGGACAAGAGAAGAATTGACAGATTTTTCGATTTAATCGTAAAATATTTGGACGAATTAGTGGGATAATATATTTATGAAAATATCGGTCGTTTATACAGGCGGCACAATCGGAAGCGTTAAGGCGAACGGCGTTGTGTCTGTCAGCAACAGCGTTAAGGGCGAGCTGATTAAACGATATAATAGTAATTTCAAAGGCGATATTTGCTTTAGGGAAATGTCGCCCTTTACTATTTTGAGTGAAAATCTTTCAGCCGAAACGCTAAATAAATTAATTCAAACAATAAAAGCTCAGGTTGAGTCGGATTATGACGGAGTAATTATTACGCACGGCACGGATACCGTCCAGTATTCCGCCTGTGCACTTAGCCTTGCGCTTGGGGATTGCATACCTGTTATGCTTGTTTCTTCAAATTATCCCTTGGAGGATGCGAGAGCAAACGGATATGAAAACTTTGCAGGTGCCGTTGAATTTATTAAGGCAAAAGCAGGCAGAGGAGTTTTTGTTCCGTATAAAAATTCAAACGAAGACCTAAAATTTCATAGGGGCGACAGAGTTATGCTTCATAATTCCTATACCGACTCGTTGGAAAGCCTTTTGAATATGCCCTATGCAGAATACCGTGACGGAAAAATCAAATTGCTTCATCCGCAGAATAATCCCGTACCAACGGCGAAAATGCTTGATTTGTCGGAGAATTCGGGCATACTGTCAATTTTCGCCCACCCTGCAGACAGCTTTTCATACAGCTTGGACGGTGTTAGTGCAGTAATTATTTCTGCATATCATTCGGGTACGCTTAATACGGCTGACACCGGCTTTAAAAGCTTTTGCAAAAGGGCGGTGGACAGAAATATTCCTGTTTATGTTTTTAATGTTCCTTACGGCAATACCTACGAGAGCGAAAGCGAATTTGAAGCGCTCGGTCTTGTAAGGCTTCCCGTTTGCACATATCCCTTTGCATATATTAATATATGGCAAAATCCCTATGCTTTCACAGATGTTGAATTTTAATTAAATTTGTGATAATATAGGCAATGAAAGTGTTTAACAAATTATAGTTTGGAGTAAATATGAAAAAGCTCGATTTTTCACTGGTTATCCCTTGTTACAATGAGCAGGATAATGTTGAAAGCTTCTTTAACGAAACAGAAAAAGCCTTCAAAAACGAAGGCATTAGCTATGAGTATGTTTTTGTAAATGACGGAAGCACCGATAAAACAGAACAAACGCTGAAAAAACTATTCAACGAAAACCCTGACAGCAATATAATCATCATTAATCTGTCACGCAATTTCGGAAAGGAAGCCGCAATTTATGCAGGACTGAATAATTGCAACGGAGATGCAATTTGCCTTATTGACGCAGATTTGCAGCAGCGTCCCGATATTGCCCTTGAGATGTACAAAATACTAAAGGCTAACGACGAATTTGAATGTGTTTGCGCCTACCAAAAAACTCGCAGAGAGGGAAGGCTTATGAACGGCTCAAAGGCTATGTTTTATAAGCTGATAAACCTTGCCTGCGATATCCCGTTTAAAAACGGCGCAAGCGATTTCAGAGTCTTTGACAGCAAGGTTAAGGACGCTATTGTGTCCCTGCCCGAATACCACAGATTTTCAAAGGGAATATTCAGTTGGGTAGGCTTTAATACCTATTATTACGAATACGAAGCAGACGAAAGAAACGCAGGCGAAACAAAGTGGAGCTTCATTAAGCTTTTAAAATATGCTCTTTCGGGCATTATTGCCTTTTCAACTGCACCGCTTGCCTTGGCAACCTATCTCGGCGGTATCTCAACTCTGTTTTCGATAGTTTATTTTATCGTCACACTGATAAGATATTTCACATCAAATATAAAGGTTGACGGCTTTACCCAACAGGTGATATTAATAAGCTTCTTCGGTGGCACAATTCTTTTCACTCTCGGTATTATCGGCGAATATATCGCAAAAATATATCAGCAGGTTAAAAACCGACCTGTCTATATCGCTAAGGAAATAATCAAAAAGGACGAATAAAATTTAAAGCGGATTGATTAACTCAATCCGCTTTCTCAATTATTTACAGGTTATGCTTTTGACTGATGAATATGACGAATAAACCTTGGTTGAGCCTACCGTTTTATAGCTTCTAACCTTGTAATAATATTTCTTACCCTTTTTCAACCCCGTATTTTTATAACTGATTGTTTTTGAGGACGGTTGCTTAACGGTTTTAACCTTTGTGTATTTTCCGTTTGAAGATGTAGCTCTGTAAATCTCATAGCCGGTAACATTAGAGATTTTTGAGAATTTAACGGTTACATATCTTTTTCCTGTTGAAAGCGAAACGGACGGTGTCGGAGGAACAACCTTTTTTGAAACTATGGCTGACGCCTTGCCCTTTACAGGATATGATAATCCTGCAACATTACGATAAGCAACTACATAATAGTAGTATGTTTTTCCGGTGCTCAAGCCCGTCTTTGTTACGGATGTAGTATCTCCGCCCTCAACCTTTGAAAGCGAGTATCCACTCGTTTTTGATGTGCTCTTATATACATAGTAGCCGCTTGCACCCGAAACCTTAGACCAGCTAATCTTTTGCGCTGTTGGAGATGCAGCGCTTATCTTAACATTTGTCGGAGCCGAAAGCGCCTTAAATTTGGCTGTTACGGTAAATGAGGATGTTGTTGAGGTAGTATAGCTTATATTTGAAGAAAGCTTTGTGCCTGCCGAATTATACCATCCCAAAAAGTAGTATCCGTCTTTTGTAGCAGCCTTTAATGTATGCTTTGAGTCAGCATAGCTAACAGAGAAGGTTCCGCCTGTTGTTGCGGATATTGAAGCTGTTTTATTTGATTTAAATGTATATTTTGCAGACGTTAACGGATTGCTCAGTGCGCTTAAGGTTGTTAATGCCTTGCATCCTGTCGCATTAATTTTAGTTAAGCCACAGGTAGAAGCATATACGGAAATAAGCGATAAGTCATTCGTTAGGTCTAATGAGGTAAGCTTGGAATTTTTCGAGCAGGTCAGATATTTTAACCCTGTACAGCCTGAAAGATTAAGCGCACCTGTTAGGGTTGTGCTTTCCGGAAGCTTTAGCTTTTCAAGCTTGCCTGTACGGTAATTAGCATAGAATAAATCTAAATTCCAAGAATTTATGCTTGCAGGGCGTGAATAGCTTTTTGCGGGTGAGGAAAGCGTGGTTGCGTTTGTAACACCCTTTGAATTTTTTTGATTTAAAAATGCGGCAAGTCTGCTGACATCATTGGAATCTCGCACAAGCGATTTTGAATATATACCCAAAATACAATGTGTAGTTGCAAGCTGACTTGGTGACGGGTCGAAATAAGTAAAGCTATTCTGTGCCTTTTTTCCGTTGTTTCCGCCGTCAAACGAACCGCTGTCGCTAACCGAATTTCTGTTCCATTTGTTCGATGTGCCCATATTTGCATCGGCAGTAACCCATCTTGTGCCGTCGTAAAATTCTACCCAATAGTGGTCGCCCTCATATACCGATGCGGCATTTATGGTTAACCACGTTTCTTGAGGTACGCTTAAGTGATAGCCGTGTACAAGCTTTGTAGGGATATTGATTGAACGAAGCAGGGCGGCCATCATAGACGCATATCCGTCACAGCAGGTATATGCATTTTTGCCATCCTGTATTTTCTTTATGTTTTCATATGGATTGTTAACCGTGTTAACAAGGCTCTGATTTTGATTATGGAATACATCATAATATGTGTTGGCGCTTACATAGGAGTATATAGCCTTTGCCTTGTCGTAGGATGAAGATTTACCGCTCGTAACAGTCGTGGCAACATTTTTTATATAGCTTAACTGACTTGAGGTTAACTCTGCAACAACGCCGTTCTTGTCTTTAAGACATTGAGGAACATCCATTAATGTTTTATCCAAATAATTATTTGGACTTTTGTAGGCGGCACTGTTTTGATAGCTTTTGTTGTTATTTACAATATCGCTGAAATCTATAAGCGATGCGTTGCCGCTTTTTATTTGAATCAGTGCATTACGATAGCAGTTTCCTCTGTCGCCGTAATTTGAATGATCAAGCTGAGCGCTGTCTCTTGCCCTTGCTATGTTAAGATAATAATATCCGTCATCATAGCCCGACAGGTTATAGGACTTATTAAAATAGTTATACCCGTCGGATGTATTGTATTGGGGAGTTAAATATTCAAGTGTTGTCAAATTGCTACTGTCAACATTAGTAAGACCTATCCTGTATTCTATTGCATCAATCTCGCTGTAATATTCTACATTTATAACATTTGAGCTTATGCTTAAATTAAGATAGTTTTTGTTAGTAGCAGGAGCGTTTTCGTCAAGACTGGAAAAGCTATATACTTTAACAGGTGTAATCTTGTCGGATATATCCACATTTGCAAATGCAGTAAACGGAAGGCTCGCCGTGATTAAAATAATTGAGAGAAGAACGGAAAATGCTCTTTTAATTAATACATTTTTCATATATTTTTCCTCCTTTAATTATATTATATAGCCAAGTAAAGATTATTTCAAGTCCTGCTTTAATTCCTTTAGCAGCTCCTCGTGGTGTTCGTTTTGCTTTTTCTTCAAAATTTTTGAGGGAATGAGGCATAAAAGCGTCACAACGGCAGAACCTAAAAACAACTCCATAGGATAAACTATGCTTTCATCGGGAACTCCCTTGTTGTATGCACCGATAATTATCTGCGCAATAACAGGTCCTATAATCATGGGAATAAGCACGTACATTACTATTCTGCAGCCTTGGAACAAGCCCTCCTTGCCCTTTGGTATGTAATCACGGTAGGACGCTGTGAAAAGTCCTGCCATAACAAGATTTACTCCTATTGCAAGCGTGCCTCCTACTATAAGAACGGCAATCAGCATTTTGTCGTTTTTCCCGATAAGAAATTTTGACGACCACATAATTATGCATCCTGCAACACCGCAGATAACGGTTGGATAATAAAATTTGCTTTTACCGTATTTATCCATCGCTGTTGAAATAACAACGGAGGCAACGGCGGCAACCACCATAACTATGCCGATGGGGATTATGTAATTCTTTATACCCATTGTGCCCTCAACTATGTTGAAAAGGTAGTTGATATAAACCTGATAGCCTATGGAGGCAATCATAAAGCCGGAAAGGCAAATGTAAAGCATTTTGTTTTGCTTAATTGTTGATGGCTTTAGAGAATATGTGAAATCGTTGAAAAAGCTGTTTTCCTTATTAGGACGGATGCCGTCCCTGTCACGCATCAAAAACAGACCGATTATGCCTCCAACCGTTGGCATAATACCCATTATAATAAAGAACTTTTTCCAATCGTTAACCGTTGCGTCGGCGTTTGTAAGGCTGTCAAAGCCGCCAAACACAATAGCCATGGCAAACAGCGGCATAATTGCAATTATTGTATCAACCTTTGCCCTGTTTGCCGTATTTGTAACATCTGTAATCCAAGTGTTATATGAAGCGTCGTTGCTGACAGAGCCTATTATTGACATAATGCAGTCCATAGCAACAACAAGAATGACCATAGGCAAAACCTTGTCCGCCTCAGGCTGCATAGGGATAAGCGAAAAGGCGGCTATTGTAAATCCCCAAATTATATAACCCCAGCAAATAAATACCTTTCTTTTGCCCGTTCTGTCGCTTAATGCACCTCCGAGAAGTGTTGCAAGCGTTGCAAAAATTGCTGAAAAGGCTACAAGCAGTGTTGTGGCATATGGCTGTTTGGTAATTTCATTTTGCATAAACCTTGAAAAATACATATTTTCAACAACCCATGCAATTTGACCTACCAAACCGAACAAGACTATTGATATCCAGGTTCTTGAGTCTATCGCACCTATTTTCTTTTCCGTGTTTTTCATATCATCACCATATTCTTCATCACTTTATTTTATTATATTTCAATATAACTTTTTATGCAATACATATTTTAATTGAATTAACGAACATATTATGCTAAAATAGTCTTATTAGAGGTGACGATTTGAGTAAACAATTATCAAGTCTGTGTGTAATCCTTGCAGGTGTCCTTTGGGGCATTATAAGCATATTTGTAAATTATCTTTCAAATTGCGGCTTTTCAAGCCTTGAGATATGCTTTATGCGAATTATCACCTGTGCGGCTTTGCTTTATATTTTCTTGGTTATATATAATAAGCGGCTGCTTAAAATCAGCCTAAAGGATATTTGGATGTTCGTTGGAACGGGCATAATAAGCTTAACCCTTTTCAGCCTATGCTATTTTAAGACTATAATCAATATCGAGGCGTCGGTGGCAGTTTCTCTTTTATATACATCTCCTGCGTTTATTATGCTGTTTTCGGCTGTCCTTTTTAAAGAGAGAATAAATTTCAGGCGAGTTCTTGCCATAGCTATGACGGTTGTCGGTTGTGCCTTGGTTTCGGGCTTTTCAGGCGCGGACAGGGGTATTAGCGCAAAATCCCTGCTTATAGGCATCGGTGCAGGCTTGTTTTATGCTCTCTATTCTATTTTTGCACGATATGCGCTTAGAAAATATCATCCGCTTACGATAACCTTTTACACATTTTTATTTTCTGCTGTATCCTTTACATTTGTAATAACACCGAGTGGCTTTGACCATATTGTTGAGTCACAGCCGAAAGTATTATTTGTTGCAACGGCGCTTGGTCTTGTTTGCGGTGTACTGCCGTATTTGCTATATACGGTTGGATTAAAAAATTTGGATACCTCTACGGCAGGAATTTTGGCGGCGGTCGAGCCGCTTGTAGGCGCCGTGGTCGGTATAGTTGGGTTTAAAGAGAATGCAAACCTGCTTAAAATAATAGGTATTTTGTTGATTTTATCATCCATTGTTATTTGCGGGATTGCAGATAAAAAGAAGGGGAAAAATGCAAATGCAGGCTCAAGCGACTAAAACATATAGTAAAAAGGAACGCAATATGTTCCTTACGGGTATGTTCGGACAAAATATGATTTACAATGTCATATCTGCCGGACTCTATTATTATTTTCAAAATGTAATCTGTCTGCCCGCTATGGCTCTCGGCTGGATATTTATGATAGCAAGAGTGTGGGATGCAATAAACGACCCTATGATGGGCTCAATCGTTGACAGAACAAAGTCAAAATGGGGAAAATGCAGACCTTATTTGATTTTTTCACCAATCGTAATTTGCTTTATTACCATTGCCGCATTCTTTAACAACAACTATGCGACAGCGAGCGAAAAGGGTAGAGGCTTCATTGTTGCGTGGGCGGCCGTTTCCTACATACTGTGGGGTATGTGCTATACGGCAGGCGATGTTCCTCTTTGGGGAGTTATCGCAAGGATGACCGAAAACGAAAAGGATAGGTCAACACTGCTTTCTGTGTCAAGAATTGTTGCTTCCGTGGCGGCAGGACTTATAAGCACAACCGCAATAGTAGGCTCTCAGGCAATTAACAAGGCTTTGTCAAAGGGCGAAAATGACCGTCCCGGATTTATCATTTTTGCTGTTGTAACAACGGTTATCGCAACGGCATTGTTTATGTGTGCAGGCTTGGGCGTTACCGAAAGGGTACCCAACACGCAGGAAAAGAAGTCGATGGGCGAAAGCTTTAAAATTGCGTGGAAGTGTGTTCCGTTCAGAAAGCTTATGATTTCGGGCATTCTGCGTTCACCCTGGCAGCTTATGAATGTTGTAATAATGACTCTGTTCTCTTATTATTACTGTAACGGTGCAATTTTTAACATATTCGGCAATTTCAAAATGCTCCTTCAGGTCGGACTTGTTGCAGGCGGTATGTTTGTAGGACAGTTTGCCTGTCAGGCCCTATGCCCGAAGCTGCTCGAAAGATTTGATGTTAAAAAGCTATATAACCTGTTTTTAGGTATAAGCGTTATACCGTTTTTGTTGCTTTACATAACCTACAAAATTGCCCCTACAAGCTTAAATACAATTCCGTGGTCGGCAGTTGACGGCTTGTTGCTTCTTGTTGTGGGCGGCACAACAGGCGCCCTGTACGTGTTCCAATCCGTTATGATCAGCGACTGCATTGATTACGAGGAATACCACACAGGCTATCGTCCGGACGGTATTTTCTTTGCAGGTCAAAGCTTTATGGTAAAGTTTTCGTCAGGTATAGCAAGCATTATTTCAGGCGTTGTATATAGCTATGTGGGATACAGCGACACAAATATAGCCGCTATGAACAAGGCATTGGAAAACGGCGCAAGCTTTGTAAATGATTATCAGGAATACGCAGGGGCAATGTGGTTCCTGTTTACCATACCTGCCGCAATAGGTCAGCTTATTGCCATACTGCCTACATTAAAATATCCAATTTCAAAGGAAAGCCATAACAAGATTCTTGCTGAGCTATCGGAAAGACACGAAAGAGAGAACGGCTGATGGAAATAAAATTAGGAAGATACAGGCATTTTAAGGGCAACGAATATGAGGTTATAGCAATTGCTAAGCACAGCGAAACCCTTGAAGATATGGTTGTATATAAAGCGCTGTACGGCAACAACGACATTTGGGTTCGTCCTGCAGGTATGTGGAATGAAGTTGTAGTAAGAGACGGTAAAGAATATCAGCGTTTTACATATATTGATTAATATTTAACTAATGGAGAAGAATATGGACAATTATCAGGAATTACAAAAAACTATGAAAAGGTATAAGCCGTTTTTTCTGCTTATACCCTTTATCACCGTGTTTTTTATTGAGTTTGTGTTAGACAACGATTTTTATTGGATTTATAAAACAGGTGAGTACATATGCAATAACGGCTTTCCTACAAAGGATTTCCTTACGATGCACAGCAATATGGATATTGTTGTTCAGCAGTGGGTTTTTGATGTCCTTTCCTACAAGCTGTATTCGTGGCTCGGTGCTATCGGTCCTATGCTTGTTGTAGTATTTTTGTACATTTTGTTTAATGTATTGTTTTACAAGCTTTGTTCACTTCTTTCGGATAAAACCCTGCTCATATCCCTGATTATGTTTATAGCAGATTCCTTTATGCTTGCCTTTGCCGTAACAAGACCGCAGATGTTTACATATTGCATTATTCTTGCAGAGCTTATATGTCTCGAAAAATATGCAAAAACCGGAAACTGTAAGAGCCTGTTTATGCTGCCGCTGTTGTCCGTTTTAGGCGTAAATATTCACGCATCTATGTGGACGATGCAGTTCATTGTTTTGCTTCCGTATTTTGTTTCGGCCATTCCGCTTAAGATTAACGGCAAATCGGTGGCACGCTTTAAGCTTCTTCCTTTGGTAATTACTGCTCTTGCTATGGTAGCTTGCGGATTTTTAAACCCCTATGGCTTTAAGGGACTTGCATTCATATTCACAACATCGGTCGGCGGAAAGGTTGACAACTTCATTATGGAGCTCAAGCCGTTATCGCTTTATATGGATATTGATTCAATTCTTGATTTTGCTCCTCCTGTTTTGGTAGCCGCCTGCTACTTATTCAACCGTAAAGGCAAGACAGAGCTTAGATATGCCCTGCTTACAATGGGAACAATGGCGATGATGTTTATGTATATTAAGCTCATTCCGTATTTCATCATTTGCTCCTTCCCGTTTCTGTTAGTATTTATCGATAACCTCGATTTTTACTCAGTAATTAAAAGGCTTGATTCCAAGGGCGCAAAAAGAAAAATGGGCAACGGCTTAAAGGTTGTAATTATTGCACTTGTCGGCGTTATATATGCTCTGCTTATTGCAGTGGGTATTTCGGACACGGCTGAGTTTGTAAGGACAAACGGAGAAAATAAAAGCGTAAGGGTTATGGATATAACCATTGAGCAGATGCAAAAGGACATTGATGAAAACGGAGTTAAGGATGTCCGTCTTTATAACGGCTTCAACGCCGGCGCCTATCTCGAATTTAAAGGATATAAAACATATATTGACCCAAGGGCAGATAATTTTATAGTAGATTCAAACCACGATTTTGACTATCTCGTTGAGTATAGAAATTTACAGACAGGTAAGATAGATTGTATGGAGGTATTTGAAAAATATGATTTCAATTACTTCTTCGTAGAAAAAGGCACGGACCGTTTTGTATATTTGAGGCTTAAAGACGACAGCGATTACTCGCTTGTTTATGAAAATGCCTACTATGCTTGTTTTAAAAAGTAGGAGGATAATTATATGAAAACCGCAATATTAATACCCTGCTATAACGAGGCAAAAACAATTGAGAGGGTAATAAAGGATTTTCAAAAGCATATGCCCAACGCCGACATATATGTATATGATAATAATTCAACTGACGATACATATAATATTGCCAAAAACGCAGGCGCTATCGTAAGAAGAGAGGTGCGTCAGGGCAAGGGAAATGTTGTTCGCTCTATGTTTAGGGATATAGAAGCCGATTGCTACATAATGGCAGACGGCGACAATACCTATCCTGCCGAGTTCGGTCCTATATTGGAAAGAGAGGTCCTTGAGGGCAGAGCCGATATGGCAGTCGGCGACAGACTCAGCTCCACCTATTTTACGGAAAATAAGCGCAGATTTCATAATTTCGGCAATGTCCTTGTTAAAGACATTATCAACTTTATCTATCATTCAAAGATTAATGACGTTATGACAGGTGCAAGAGCCTTCAGCAGAGATTTTGTTAAATCGTTTCCGGTATTATGCAAGGGCTTTGAAATAGAAACGGAAATGACAATCTTTGCACTCGACAATAATTTCAGAATTGTTGAACTGCCTATTTCGTATCAAGACAGGGAAGAGGGAAGCGACAGCAAGCTTAATACCTATTCCGACGGCTTCAAGGTTTTAAAAACAATTTTTGAGCTTTTCAGGGACACAAAGCCTATGACCTTTTTCACTGCAATTGCATCTATTTTTATGCTTGTTGCACTTGTTTTGTTTATCCCTGTGTTAATTGAGTATTTTGAAACAGGTCTTGTTCCGAGAATGCCCACCTTCCTTGCTGCTGTTGCCTTCGGAATAACATCACTAATCAATATGTTTACAGGTGTTATATTGTCTGTTTTACGAAAACAGCACAGACAGCAGTTTGAAACAAATCTTAATATAATCCGTTCATTAAAGGATAAATAACGCATATGTCCCGACAGAGCCTTGCTGTCGGGACATCTTTATAATGCATATTAGTCGCAATTTTAATAATAATATAATAAAAATTATCTATTGACTTTTGTTCTTGTTGTGCTACAATACTAATGATTTTGCGGCAAAGGAAAATGATATGAGAAAAACAAAAATTATTTGTACAGTCGGACCTGCTACCGATAACGAAAATGTACTAAAGGATATGATTAAGGCAGGAATGAATGTGGCAAGATTTAATTTCAGCCATGGTGATTATGATACCCATACACAAAGATTTAATGAGGTTGACAAAATAAGAGAGGAGCTTATGCTTCCCGTTGCCACTCTGCTTGATACAAAGGGCCCCGAAATAAGACTCGGCGAATTTAAGGAGCCTAACGGAGTAGAAATCAAAAGCGGCGACGCCTTTGTTCTAACAACCAAAGAGTGCTTGGGCGACAGCGAAAGAGCGTATGTAAATTATGAGGGCTTAACCCGTGATGTTAAGCAGGGAACAACTATTCTCATTAACGACGGACTTATTTCCTTAAAGGTTAATCACATAATGGGAAATGAAATTTTTTGCACCGTTGTTGACGGCGGAATATTGACGGACCACAAGGGCGTTAATGTGCCGGGTGTCGAGCTTAATATGCCGTATCTGTCACAAAAGGATATGAACGACCTGTCCTTCGGTGCAACGCTTGGCTTCGATTTTATTGCGGCGTCGTTTTGCAGAAGCGCAACCGATATAACCATTTTGCGAAACTATCTTGAGGCAATAGGCTGGACCGACGCAAAGATAATTGCAAAAATCGAAAACAGTCAGGGTGTATCCAATATTGACGAGATAATCAAGGTGTCCGACGGAATTATGGTAGCTCGCGGCGATATGGGCGTTGAGGTTCCGTTTGAGCAAATTCCGGCTATTCAAAAAATGATTATCGAAAAGGTGTATAAGGCAGGAAAGATCGTTGTTACTGCAACGCAGATGCTCGAATCAATGATAGAAAATCCACGTCCTACCCGTGCAGAAATTACAGACGTTGCCAATGCGATTTACGACGGAACCTCTGCAATTATGCTTTCGGGTGAAAGTGCTGTCGGAAAGCATCCTGTTGAGGTTGTTGAAACTATGGCTCGTATTGCTCAAACCACGGAGGCAAACATCGACTACAAAACACGCTTTAATCATTTTTATCAGCGTGCCGAAAACAGCGATATAACCTCTGCTATTTCCCACGCAACCGTTACCACTGCGCACGACCTTAACGCCGCAGCCATTGTAACTGTTACAAAAAGCGGCACCACTGCCCGAATGATTTCTAAATTCAGACCGTTTACCGATATCATAAGCGCAACCACGGACAAGAAAATATACCGTCAGCTTGTGCTTTCCTGGGGGGTTTTCCCTGTAATGTGTCAGGAAAAGCAAAACACAGACGAGCTTTTTGACCACGCCGTTGAGGTGTCAAAAAATACAGGCATTATTAAAAGAGGCGATTTGGCTGTCATTACTGCCGGTATCCCTCTTGGCATATCGGGCACAACAAATATGCTTAAGGTTCAGGTAGTTTAGCCTAACAGTATCCGAACATGATTAGGTTTATATTAACAAATTTACGATTATACTGCGTTAATTTTTA
>JBJEPH010000089.1:0-2040 GCA_051881135.1 Eubacterium sp. | reverse complement strand
AGCGGTTTAAGTCCGACGAACACGTCGTTCTTGAACATTTCGCTTTCAAGATAAGCGGCGGCGTGTTCTGCGCTGTCAAAACCGTGTAAAACCTGCACGTCTTCATTGCGGATTAAAAGGTCTTTCGTCAAAGCTCCTTTAATCTCTTTCAGGAAAGGTCCGCGATAGTCGTTGTAAACCTTTGCAGCAGCGGGACGATTTTGCTCGTCAATCTTCATTGTGATTTCCAAATAAGCCTTAACTTTCATTTTTAAATCCTCCGAAAAATTTTTTTGCTTGGCTTAAAGCATAGCCATATTATAACTTTACAACTAAAAACCCGCAAGATATAAGCAAATTTATTAGTAGCTAATAATTTTAATAGCTACTTGCAACATATAGAGCAATATGTTAAAATAGAGATAATAAACGGAGGAATTACAATGTATAAACCAAAATTAGAAAAAGATATACGCTGTCCGTTGGAATACGGAATGGAACTGTTCGGCGGCAAGTGGAAATCAAGAATTATTTGCGTGTTATCGGAAATAGGTACTATGCGTTACAGTGAGCTACGTTCCGAAATGGCTAATATAACGGACGCTGTTCTTGCCGCCACGTTAAAAGAATTGATAACCGACGATATTGTGGAACGTAATCAATTTGTCGAAATACCACCGAGAGTTGAATATTCTTTAACCGAAAAAGGGAAATCTATTGTTCCTATCTTACAAAGTATTTGTAAATGGTCTGGTATTTACTATAACGAAGAAAGCGAACTTCCGCTCAAACAATGTCAGAAATGCAATTACAGAGTTTAAACTTATATTATCCATATGACATCGGCGACAAAAAAATTTTTGCCGCCGATGTTGAGTAGATTTATAATTAAACAGCTTGTTCTAACCGTCGAAAGTAATCGACGGTTTTTCATTTGTATAAGAATGTTCTTAGTTAAGCCACTTCAGTAGCGGTAATTGTAAACTTCTGACCGTTTAACAGGTCGTATGTAATGCTGTCTCCGTCAAAGGTGAATTGACCAATAAAATAGTCTTTTAGTAGAGGAATAAGTTCGGCAAGCAGGTCGCTGGCAGTAATCGGCGGTTCTTTTTTTGCTGTTTCATCTTCGGTATAATTTAAAGATAAGTTTTTCATAATAAGTACTCCAATATTTTTTTCACGTTCGTGCGCACCGATTGTGTACTTATATTATACCGTTCCAACTCCCCTAAATCAACAAAATCAGGGGAGTTTGACCGATAATATTTTAGGGAAAAAGCACTACTTTGGAGGAATTATGTCGAACTTGCCTGAGAACCTGAAAGACCTGATGGAAGAGGCTGAAATAAAAGCTCCTGCACTTGCTAAAGCTACGGGTATAGACTCGTCAACCATTTTGACCTTACTCCGTGGTGACGGACTTCCTTATGTTGAGACCCTTGTTACGTTAGCCGATTATTTCAAATGTTCAACAGATTATTTATTGGGGCTGACTGACTGTCTGGATAATGCAGAGTTTAAACAAAGACCACCCTTCCCTGAACAGCTTACTTTTCTTTTGGAACATTTCAAAATAAGCAAATATCGTTTAGAGAAACAGACGGGGCTTTCCGAAAAAACCGTTAATCGTTGGCACAATGGCAAAACTCAACCTACGGTAGAAAGTCTGATTAGGCTTGCAAAATACTTTAATTGTACAGTTGATTTTATTCTCGGAAGAGAGGCTTGATAGGTAAGAATAAATCGATAAAAAAATTTCACCAAAAATTGCCTGTATCGGTTCAAGTCCAATAGAATGCCAAAAACCCCAAAATGACAGCTCAAATTCTTAACCTTTTTGCCCAACTTTTTGTTTGAATAATTATTCATAATCTTTTTGAATATTCATAATAAAATGAATAAAACGACCAGATTTGTATAAAATCGGTCGTTTTATTCAGTGACAGCTTTTTTGTCACCATAACATGGTGCTGGTGGCCGGACTTGAACCGATACGGAGTCTCCCCCGAGGGATTTTAAGGCTGTTGCGTATATGAAAATACACAATATATAGTAATTATC
>JBJEPH010000088.1:0-2078 GCA_051881135.1 Eubacterium sp. | reverse complement strand
TTTGGCGTGGCGAGATGTGTAAGAAATGCCAGAGAAAAACATTTTGTCTTGATAAGATCGTAACATAATAGAGTGAAATCAACATTTCAGAAGTTAATTTTAGGAGGTATGCCCATAGTTGGCATATCTCCTTTGTTATTTTGCACCTAGATAACGAAATTTGATTTTTAATATGACAATGAATAAGAATACTGAATTATCGGCAGAGGCAATGGCAATCGTTGAGACCATCTGTGAAAACGGCAACATGCCATCAGAACGTGATAACGTAAAACGGCTTATTCTGGAAATCTTGCAGCACAAGCATAAGTTAATCAGTATGGACTTGAATGATATAAGACTTTTTCGACCTATGGGTCATTTTGCGTGGTATAATCGCTGTATATCCCTTGTAAACACTAACTTTACAGAAGATTCAAACCCTACGAAGTATAGGCTTATTGGTTGGAAAGAATAATCATATAAAAAGAAATAAAAGTGGTAGAATATATTGTATTTTAGTTATTTATACACCTTTCCGATTTTATCCAAGAAAGTATATCAAGCAGCAGTTTTAACGATAGTTTGTTGCATATTTGTTTCGTATTGCGGAAAATCTTGGTAATTTTGCAGCGTGAAAACAGGAATAAATCTGCCTGTGAAAAGAAAAATATAAGGAAAGGAAAACATCATGGCACGACCGAAGAAAGTACAAAAGGTGAAAGAGCCTGTCTGCATCCGTTAGCGAAAATTGGCTAACGGAAACATGAGCCTGTATCTCGATGTCTATGTAAAGGGAGTGCGCAATGTTGAATCTCTCGGATTGTACCTTGTGCCCGAAACGACACCGATAGACCGCCAGCATAACAATCACGTAAGACAGGTTGCCGAGAAAATCAAAGCAGAGCGCATCTTGGCACTGTAGAACCACGGTGTGCGCCAGTGGGAAAAGGTGAAACGGTCGTGTATAACGCTTGTGGATTTCCTTAAGGAGTATGAGCGGGAGAAATTCGGTTTCTCTACATCCACCCTCAAAGGCAGACGTGACCTGCGGCTGAAAATCGAAACGTATCTAAAAGAAGCGAACTGCCCGGATATTGTCTTGGCAAACGTGGATGTGGACTTCTGCCGTGGCTTCATTGACTTTCTGCGCTATGCGAGGAATGCGGTGCGCAAGGATGGCAGTGTCATCAGCAACGGTGCGGCGCATCATCATCAGGCAGTTTTGAACGGTGCGCTGAACAAAGCCGTGCGTGACGGCATACTGTCGGCGAATCCCTTGAAGTCCATCAGTTCAAAAGAAAAGTACCAGCCAACCGAAAGCATGAGGGAATACCTCACATTGGAGGAAATGAAAGCGGCAATGGCTGCACCCTGCCCCAACGAGGATGTGAAACGTGCATTTCTGTTCTCCTGCTTCACCGGGCTTCGCCTTAGCGATGTGCGGTCGCTGACATGGGGAAAGATTGTCAAAGCTCCCGATGGCAAGACTTTATATATAAGGATAAAGATGCAGAAGACCCAAAAACTGGTAAACGTGCCGCTGTCAAAAGAGGCTGTCGATTGCCTGAATCACAAAGAGAATCCCGACGAACCTAATTTCACATTGCCTACCGGAGCATCTAACATTGAGCGCAACATAGAGAAGTGGATGCAGAACGCACAGATAACCAAATACATAACCTACCACACGGCAAGACATTTACAATCTTCCTTCCTATTGAAAACAAAAGACTTACAAAAGGTTGCAGTTTGATTGCTAACGATTTGGCAACGAGCAAAGTTCCATATTTTTCATCTCCTTGCATTAAATCAAAAGAATGCCTTTCTTTATTGCAAAGTTAATTCAAATTTCTCTAAACTCCAAAATAATACTCTGAAAAACAAAGAAAAGCACCACAAAATACGACTTAATGAAAATAATCATTTGTAAAACGATATTTTGCCTTGGAATGTTGCTATAGTCACAAATTTTGCCTAATTCGCTAATTCTATTGAAAAATTGAAAAATTCGCCCATAACATAGCGACTATTCCAATTAAATTATGTATATTTGCACAATAAATCCAGTCAGAATGAATATGGAATCAAACGAGAAG
>JBJEPH010000087.1:0-2094 GCA_051881135.1 Eubacterium sp. | reverse complement strand
GCAAGACCTTTCATAATATTGCGAACACTGTCCCTATTGAAATCAATGCTCTCAATAGCAGATGTTGCAACAATTTCCTCCTCCAAAGCCTTCGTGCCATAGGCAGAGCTTTGCGAGGTATAAAGCAGCTTTACAGCGTCTAAATTAACGCCTGTGCAGGAATTGAGATAAACAATACTGTTGCCCTTAAAATCCTTTATGGGCAATTCTTCATAGTATGACGATTTCAATATTTTCACAAACTCGTCAAAATCATCGGGATATTTGTATTTTAATTTTTTGAAATCAACAATATGCTTATCCGAAAGCATTTTTGAAAATTTTATTGCATCCATTTAATCACCAACTGATACTTATTGATACTAACTAATATCAGTATATCCGTAAACTTATCTTTTGTCAACAAAATTTAATACAAAAATGAACTGTCTGGAAATTCCGAACAGTTCAAAAGTAAATCAATCATCGTGATGTTCTCTGTAATAATCCTCAGCATCATAGTAATCAAAGAAATCATCGTAATGATCTTCATAAAAATCGTCTTCGTTACCGTAATCCTTAGCATTATAAGGATCATCCTTTTCTGTATAGTGCTTAGTAGTTTGAGGCTTAGTCGTGTAATACTTTGTAGTAGTATAACGAGAGTATGCAGTTGCACCGTTATAGTTTGCTGTGGTTGTATCAGAGGTTGAAGAATTCTCAAATACTCTCTCAAATACATTTTCTCTGTCATTGTCAAATTTTTCTTTTAGATTGGTACCGTCATAGTAATAAGTGCAATTTATATCATCAACTCTAAAGCTATCGTTAACCGGCAACTCAACCTCATAATCAATATTACTGCTTGCAGATGAGGTTGACATAATCATATTACGATTGAAATACAGTGTGTTTGCCTTGCGTGTAATCGTAATAGTTATGCTTCCACCGTTACATGAGCGAAGCGAAGAACAATACCACTTTCCGACCAGCTCATGATATTCCTGAGTTGTATTGATGTTATCTTCTTTTCTGCTTTCGTTTATTTTGTTTTTCAATTCTTCAATGGCTTTTTCTTGCTTGGAGTTTGTATGCTTAAATTCATATTTTAAGAACTCATCCTCATAGGATTCTCTGTGATATGTTTTTGCATTAACATAAAGCTCCCAACCCTGTGCATCCTTATAATTAGGATGCTTTTCAGTGTCAAAGTGGAATGACCATACGCTCTTGTCAGAGTCTATTGCTTCGTTTACAGCCATTCTATAAGAAATATCAACCTTTAAGAACGCCATTAATCCTATTGCAGCACAAATACTTATTATTACAAGTATTAGCTTTGTGTATTTCTTTTGCTTTTCTTTTTCGGCTTTTTCCAAAGCTAAGCTTCGTTCTTCATTAGTGGTGCATTGAGATAAGTCAGGCTCACAGGAGCGTGATATTTTTTTACAAACATAAACCAACAATGCAATTATATCTACTACTGTAACAAATATACCGAATATGAATTCAGGTTGCTTAATAAAATAATCTGCGTCTTTTATAAATCCTATAATTGTTAATATAGGAAATCCAATAACAATAAGGCAAATTGCGAGAGCAAATACAATATTAAATCCGTTTTGAAACGATGAATTTCCATTGCTTGTATTTGGAGTAAAGCTTGGTGAATTATTGTTATATTCGCAATGCTCATCATTTTTGGTTGTTTGCTGATACGAATCATACAGCATTGCATCTCGCTGCATGGTTTCAAGCCCTGTCAGTTTTCCGTCTTTATTATGGTCAAACATACTGTCCATAGGTGTTTCTGTCGGAAACATCCAGCTATCATTTTTCATAACATAACCTCAGCAGACTTTTTTGTTAGCTTAAGACTATCATAAATTCACTTATTTGTAAATACGACCTACTTTAACAGTCCGTAAAACAGTACCCAACTCAATTCAAGTCGCTCTCGGTTTTGTTGTTATGGATTTTACGGTAAAATTTCAAGCCAATAGCCGTCGGGGTCTTCGATGAAATAAATTCCCATTTTGTGATTTTCAAAGCAGATGCAACCCATTTCCTCGTGCTTTTTATGTGCCGCCTCAAAGTCATCGGCACGGAAAGCCA
>JBJEPH010000086.1:0-30109 GCA_051881135.1 Eubacterium sp. | reverse complement strand
CAATATTTTGAGTGAGTAAAAAATATGTGCTGACCGCAAAAATTGCAGTCAGCACGATAAGGGCAATAATACATATTTTGTTTTTCATATAGTACCTTTCTGTGTTAATAGTGTTATAAATTTAAGCTGTTTGGATTTAACAAAAATTCATAAATTCCCATTGTTACAATTCCATTTTCATCTCGCTTTAGTTTAATATCGTCTTTAACAACAACAATTTTCTTAAAACTGTCATTAATTTTGTTGAGAGAGCGTTTTTCCTGTTTTTCCTTTTCAGCCGTTTCAATAGCAAATGCCGATTGAATATAGTATTTGTTGTTGCCTTTGTTTGCCACAAAATCTATTTCAAGTCGCTTGTGGCTTCTTTTTCCATTGTCACTTTCCCATAACTCAACAACGCCGACATCAACACGATAACCTCTCATTTTAAGCTCATTAAATATGATGTTTTCCATTATATGATTTTCTTCCTGTTGTCTGAAATCAAGCCTTGCATTACGAAGTCCGATATCTTCAAAATAATATTTCGTTAATGTTTCAAGGTATTTTTTGCCTTTTACATCATACTGCATTGCTTTTTCAATCATAAACGCTTCAAGGAGATAATCAATATATTGTTTTAATGTTTTATCGGATATGTTGCTGTTCAAAACGCTTTTGAAAGTATTTGCAAGCTTCTTTGGATTTGTAAGCGAGCCTATACCGGACGCCAATATGTTGATTAAATCTTCAAATTCTTTATCGTTTCTAATATGGTTTCTTTCAATAATGTCACTTATATATACCTTTTTGAATAGATTGCTTAAATAATCAGCTTTCGCTTCATCATCAGCACATGACAAAATAAGCGGCATTCCCCCATAGGTATAATAATCTTTCCACGCATCGCTTACTGTACCGGTATAAACAGAACAATATTCGGAAAAACTCAGAGGATAGACTTTTATTTCATCTCCTCTGCCTCTGAATTCGGTTAATATGTCACTTGATAAAAATTTTGAATTACTGCCGGTGACATATATATCAAGATTTTTTATATGAGATAATCCGTTTATTAAATCTGCAAATTCATCAACAAATTGTATTTCATCAAGAAAAACATAATAGGTTTCATTTGTTTCTATTTTTTCACTGACATAATTATACAGATTGAGCGCGTCACGCAATGGCTTGTTCTTAATATCGTCAAGCGCTACGGTAATTATATTCTCAGGTTTTACTCCGTCTTTTATTAAGTAATCATAGTAAATATTGAATAATAAATATGACTTTCCGCATCTTCTAATACCTGTAATTACCTTAACCATACTGTTATTTCTTCTTTTTATAAGCTTATTTAAATATATGTCTCTTTTAATTTCCAAGAAAAACAACCCCTATTACGATATTTGGTGATAATCACTGATTTTCGTATTAATTATAACTCATCTGAATGTTACTGTCAAATATATTCTTTTCTTATGAGAATAAAATAATACTTACTGAACAAACAAAACCAAGGCATTTAATTCTTGATTAAATATTCTCACCCGGTTTAGTGGTCATTAATTTGTAAAGCTCTGTATTTTTAGGGAACTCATTAGCATACGGCACAAAATGTCCGCCGATTTTCATTAAGCCGTGTCCTGCCTGAACATTGGTAAAGAACTCTGTTTGATTATCCGAAATGTTAAGGAGCTTTGAAAGGTCAAGCCTATCACTTCCGTTTTGATTAAGCATAACGGTAAATTCGGAGTTTGCAAGCATCGTTCTTGCCGTGTTGCTTTGGAGCATATCTCCAACATTCTGCGTAATACCTGTTGCGAAGGCTCCGTACTTTCTAACTCGTTTCCATACTCTGTAAAGGAAATCAGCCGTGTATTTCTGTGCAAAAAGCAGATAAATTTCATCAATGAAAATGTATGTTGTTCTGCCCTTTGTCCTGTTAGATGTAATTCGGTTGAGAATATTATCAAGCACTACAAGCATACCGACAGGAAGTAGCTGCTCGCCGAGGTCAAGAATATCATAACAGATAAGGCGGTTGTTAATATCAACATTGGTCGGTTGAGCAAATGTATTAAGTGAGCCGTCTGTGAAAAGCTCAAGAGCAAGAGCAAGCTCCTGTGCCTCTGTTTCAGGTTGATTTAATAATTCCTCTCTAAAATCCTTTAATGTCGGTGGTGTAATCTTATACCCACTCTTGATGTAATTTGCATAAACATTGCGGCAACAGCGGTCTATGATAGACTTATCTTTTGGTCCGACTGTGCCGCCGATAAGCTGCTCGCAAAGTGACATAATAAATTCTGATTTTGTGGCAATGGGGTTTTTATCGTCCTCATAGTTTTTGTTCATATCCATTGCGTTGATATGATTTTCGGAATTTGAGGAGATATTGACAACCTCGCCGCAGAGAGCATTAACAAGCAAGTTGTACTCTCGTTCAGGATCGATTATTAGCACGTCAGCATTAGGATTAGCAAGTATAATTGAGGTTGCGTCCTCCTTAACAAAGAATGATTTACCGCCGCCGGAAACACCGAGAACGATACAGTTACCATTGAGCAGTTGGTTACGATTAACGAAAATCATATTACCGCTTATTGTATTTTGTCCGTAATATGTTCCGTGAGCGTGTCTTACTTCCTGAGCATTAAACGGCATAAATGCCGCAAGTGATTCGGTAGTCAAAGTTCTAAAACAGTTAATGCGTCTAACACCAAACGGCAAAACCGTATTAAGTCCGTCAAGCTGCTGATAACGAAGTATAGCAAACTGTGCCGTACTGCCGTTTGATACCATTGAAAATACTGTGTCGGTAACATTGTCAAGCTCCTGTTTTGTGTCGGCGGTAATTACCATAGTGATTAAGGTACTGTAAAGTCTTTGGTCACGGTTTCGCATATCGTTTTTGACTTCAAGAATTTCAGCCTCACGCTGTTCAAGGTCATAGTTTGTAGCACCGTAATTTTGATTTTGCACCTGTTTTCTGTTGTAGTTTGCTTTTTCAGTTTGAATACCGAGCAGCACCTTGTCAACCTCTTTGGTAGACTCGTCCGTAGGTGTAGGGAGAAAATCAACGGAAAGCATAAGATTTCTGTTAATTGATGTCAGCTCTGCGATTGTATCATCACTTACAAATGTTCCGTAATTGCGTAGAAAAATCACTCTGCAATACTTGTCATTGATTTTCATATAATCGTTATAAAAATCCATTGAATCAGGGCAGACATAGTCCCTAATATCACAGCCTTGATTTTGGAGCAGTTCAAAGTCAAGGTTGTAGTTTTGTTCATCTCCCGAACGGTAGAAATTGTGGAAAATACGCAATTTTTCCTCTGCATTAACGGGCAGGCATTTACTGTCAATTCGTGAAAGCCTTGCAGTAAGGTCATTCCCTACACGATTGAAAAATGCTCTTGCGTCATCAATACTCTTTTTGCTTACTGTTACAGTAAAGTATTTATCCTGCACTATGCAGTTTGATAAAGCCGCTTTGTCAAGGAGCATATCGTTGTACTCCTTACGATAGTTATCAAGACCGTCATATTCGTATCGAAGAAGAATAGATTTCTCAAATTCTGCTCTGTCAAGCTGATGATTGTTAATCGTCATCTTAACGGTAACACCTGCACCGAAGGAATTTATGACCGCCCAATAGCCTTTCATAAGCTCCTGCTTATCTTCATCACTTGCGATATTGTAGTTAATATCGGTAAACTTAAATGTTTTTGAATACAGATTATTACCCACAAGAAAAATACCGTCTTTATAGACGGCTTTGATAGGTATAACATCTTGTACTGATTTAGGAATAACGAATTTTTCCTTTTCGTTTTTCCTCATTCTTTTAAGACTTTTCATTATTCTTAAAAACCTCTCTTTCCTTTTTCTTGATTGCGTCCTTGCTTTCCCTGCGTAGTCTGTCCTCTGCCTTAAAGACAAGCTGTTTAGGCATTAAAATCTCCGATTTCAGCCACGCCCATATAAACTGCTCGGCAGTCATACCATTATATGTTACAAAACCGAGGACGGCAAAGGGGGCAGCAAGGATTATGCAAAGCCAAGACAATGTTTCCATACTCAAATACGGTTTGAGCAAAAAATATGAGCCAACTGCTACTCCTACTGCTCCGGCAGAGAAAACAAGTTGCCTCATATTAAGTCCGAAATATATTGTTTCGCTGTAATCACGAAACTCTTTGTTGATTTGTATATCCAAACAAATTCCTCCTTAATTTACATTCCCATCATTTCGTGAATGATGCGGTCTGACATTTTTACTGTTCCAACAAGAACAAGCATATTAAATACAAGCTCTCCAACATATTTCCACACCATAGTAACTGCCGCCGCACTTGTATCGACCTGTGGCGGTGATGATGCATATAGTGAAAAAATGATGCAGGAAAGTATGATTACTGCTCCTTCAAGAAGAACTCCGCAATATGATTTTATAAATGACCTTCCCACATTTTGCGTAGGCTCTCCGGCAAAGGTTGAAAACGGAATAGGTGCAAGAGCAGTAAACATATATATTTTGAAAAATCTTCCGTAAACGGTGAGTATCAGTATGAATGACAAAACCGTTATGAAAAGACTTCCGATTAAGGTTACTGCCCATAGGGGTATTGACTCAAAAAATCCACATTCTTCAATAGCAGTTACCATTTCATCAGGTAAGGTTGTATCGGAATTAGCTCCCAAGCCTGCACTATTCATAATGGTTGAAATAACACCCTGCACAATATCAAACAGAGCAAGCATTAGTTCCATACCGTAAGTTACCAAGCCTTTAGCAATGGCAAAACGGATAAATAATTTTAGTGCATGTTCAGGTTTCTTTACATCAACAAATGAGGAACAGGTTTTTACCATTCCTATAACGAAAAAAAGCACAAGCAACGCATAACCGATTGCCTGTACTGCTCCGTTAATATCGACGATAACCTCCCAAATTCCTCCACCTTTGAAATCCTGCGGTGATTGAGTAAGCAATCCCCAAATTTCCGATAGCTTTTCATTCCAAGTATCAAGGGCATTTTCAAGGTTTTGTACTACCCAATTGTCTGACATTAAAACACCTCTCTTAAATAAAAGAGCTGGTAAACATTTTGCTTACCAGCTCTTTCAATACAAAAATTCAATTTTTATTGACCAAGAAGGAATTGTCTTCTTAGCACTTCATTTTGTTGCAACTGATAACACATAGTCGCAAAACCCAAATAATCAAAATCTCTTTTGTTGCTATCATTAATCGCTAAATTTATAATAACGCTTTTGTAAAATGTCTCATGTTCTGATTTCAATATTGATGTATTATACATATCAAATCCTTCATTTGAAAACATAGATATTAATTTATCGTTCCGGTTTTCAGTATTGCTTTCTCCTAATTTATCAAACAAATCATACAAGCAGATTGCAAACGCGCAATTAATAGCAACCTTGTAGTTTATATAATAATTATCGATTATCCACTCAAGATTTTCATCAAGATTATGTGTTCTTTTGTATTCATTTGCCTTTTGAACATCAAATGTAAAGGGTTTACATCCAATAATACTTCTGCAAATTATAGCTGCAATTTTATGCATATCTAAACATCGTTCTTCATCAGATTTGAAATTACCAAAATATATTCTTTTTAACCAATCTCTCTTGTTTTCATATAAGAAGCTCAGATTTTTTTGTAATCAACTGAGTTTATTTTTTTAAATTGAACATACCCAGCAAAATCATTATCTATGTGTTTTTCTGCATTTTCAATTGCCTTAATAATTATTTTGGGCCATAATGAATTGTCAAAATGTTCACTAAAATTTTTCATATGTTATTTCCTTACTTCCTTATTGAGTCAAAAAAATCATCAATAGAAAAATCATAAACTTTAGCTGATTCCAAAGATTTTTCTGCACATTCAAAACATTCTGACACTTTCTTTGAATTATTCTCATGAACAATTGAAGCGATACCTTTTACAGATTCAGTTGTATTGTTAAGAATTAAAGGGGCAACTTTGTATGTTTTTAGTGACTTGATTAAAACAACAACCACTACTGAAACGAAAACCACAAATAAATTAATTAAAATTTTTAAAGCCATCTCTCTACCTCTCGCTAAGCTATTCTGTTATCTGATTTATAAACATTCACTTCTTTATTCTCAACGAAATAACTTGTTAGTAAAAGAAGCAAAATAACACTAAGAACACTAGTTGCTACTATCATACCAACATCAACAGCAAAAAATATCTTAGCTATATACCATATTATGCACGAAACAAATGACAATAACACAAATAAGGTATGGGTTTTCTTTCGTTTACTATGATTGGGCTTTTCCATCATTTTTGCCAAACCAGTTACTCCCCAAATGATTACAGTTAAAAGAATTATTGTATTAATACTATCCCAAACAAAAATATCAAAAGCACTAGATAAATCAGCAATTTTCACTTTTTCAGCGTTTGAACCACCAATATTAAAAATTGTCCTAGAAATTTCAAGAAGTGTCGATATTAAAACACTAGAAACTAATTCAATTAAATCTGTAGATATAAAATTTTTAGCATTTCTTAATAATTTCATATTTCCTTTTTCTCACACATATTCACATATATAATTTACTAGTTAAAATAAATTATTATATATTATATATAGCATAGGATAATATAAAAATCAATACTTTTTTGACATTAACAACTTAAAACAACAAATTAAAAACGCAAACGCTTTATATTTATCCAGTAATAAGGTCAAGAATTTCCTTTGCGAAGGTAATAACTACACCACCGGCGAGGGTGAGAAAACCGTTAGCTCTTTGTGATGGATCGTGAGATTTAAGTGAAAGTCCTACCTGCACAATACCAAAACCGAGGATAATAAGACCCACGGCACGGATAAGTCCGAAGATAAAGGTTGAAAGGTTGTTAATTACTGCAAGTGGATCATCGGCGGCATAAGCCACAGTACAACAAGAAAAGCAGAGTACAAAAGCTGTAACAACAGCAAGCACTCTGCTTGTTTTTTTATCTGCCTTTGTTAAAGGAGATTTCTTTTCGTTATTTAGTTTTTTCATTTGAATTTTCCTCCATTTCAAATTCTTTTTCAAGGTCGATATCTGCAACAAGCTCAAATCCGTAATCTTCAACCTCAATACTGTCAATATCTTTAAGCGACATATTTGGGAACGAAATAGTCATTGTATCTTCATCAATAGGATTATGGATATATGGCTTTGCTCCTCCGTCCTCTGTAAGAGAAAATTTAGGGTGTTTGAATATATCGTATTTCAAATCAAGTATTGGTCTTTCGCCACGAATAAAGAGTATTGCATACTTGTTATCGAGCATACGCACCTCATCAGGTGTCATAAGCTCTCTGCCGCTAATTTGGTAATTAGTTGAATAATTACCGTTCCTGCCTGAGCTTTTACCGTAGGTGTTTGTATCAATGGTTTCTTTACCAAGCAGTTCGGAAACATATTTGTGTGTTGATTGTTCGTTACCGCCGAGATAAAGAAATTCATCACAGTTACCGACTATGCTTTCCCATTGCTTTTCAAACAAGGCTTTGAGCTGAGCCATATTCTGTATAATGATTGATACAGAAACGCCACGAGAACGCATTACAGACAGGATTTTGTCAAAGTCATCAGGCAAGCTGACATTGGCAAATTCGTCCATAAGGAAATGAACAGGTACAGGCAATGCACCCTTGTAGATTTTATCTGCCGTGTAGAACAAAGATTGAAAGAGCTGTGAATAAAGCATTGATACAAGGAAATTAAAGCTTGTATCGTTATCGGGGATAACTGCAAACAAAGCCGTCTTTTCTTCTCCGAGCTTTTCCAAATCAAGCTCATCGCATATAGTCAATGATGCAAGACTGTCAAGATTGAATTTATCAAGTCTTGATATAAGGGTAATTTGAATAGATTTAAGAGTTTTGTTGGAGCCTGAATGATAGCTGCGGTAATATTTAACGGCTATATGTTCAGGGTTTCTGCTTTCTAACTCATTAAATAGTGAATCAAGCGGACTAAATGATTGTTCTTCTTCATCATCAATAGCTCCTGCCCGTATCATTTCCATTACCATTGCAAAATTCTGTTCTTCTTCGGGAGCCTCATAATGCAGAAAAAATACAAGGGCAAGTAATAGCGTCTGTGCCAAGTTATCCCAAAAAGGATCACTATTCGTTGAGTTCTTCGGTGTTGTTGCCTTAAAGAGATTAGTTACAAGTCTTTGCACATCATTATCTGTTTTGAGATATACAAACGGGTTATAGCAATCGCTTTGTTCCATATTGATAAGGTCAAGTACGAGAACTTTGTATCCTTCATCAATTAACATTTGTCCGCAATCACGGAGAATTTCGCCCTTCGGGTCTGTAACAACAAAAGAGCAGTTACATTGCATAAGGTTAGGCTTTGCATAGAAAAAGGTTTTACCTGCACCTGAGCCACCGCAAACAAGAGTATTGAGATTTCGCCTGTGTTTTTTATTGTTAAGTCCAATAGCAACATTTTGTGTCATAATCTTGTTATTGTTTTCAGGCTTTTGGCGGTATTTCTTGTTTACCTTATTTGCATCTCCCCATTTAGCAGAGCCGTGTTCTTCGCCTTTACGGTAATTGCGTAGGCTTGAGATAATAACGCAAATTACAAGGGCATAGATTAAAAGCAAAATGAGGACAGTTTTTAAGCTATCCTCACATAAGCTAATATCAAATGGATTGTTAATTGCGTTTGCTAATGCAGGGATAATCTCTGCAAGTCCGCCGTGTACTGACGGAGCAATACACAAGCCAAGCCATATTACAGGAACAATACCGAGAACGGAAAGAATAATAATAGCCTGTTTATCATTCTTATCTCGCACAGCAATCCGACCTTTCAAGAACTTTAATCTTTTTCAAAGGTGCTTTGCCGACTTTTACGATTAGTTCATCAATGGAATCAACGGATTTGCCGTTTTTTAATTGAGCAGTTCTTTCATCATTCAAAGACCTTATTAAAAGGCTCTGTTCGTCATCATTAAGTACAAGATAGTATCGTTCTTCTTTCACGGATAGTTACCTCCTATCTTGTCTGTTCCTGTGTTTTCGGCTCCTTGTCCTTTGCCTTGTTCATTTCAACATAAATGTCTTTACTTACGGAATAAACGCTGTCATTCGCCATTGTAAGCATTGTGCGAACATCTTTGTTTTCCTTGCCGTTCCACATTGTTTTGGCACTTGCAACATTTATGTCGGAGTTATCAATGCCGTACTTTTCACAAAGCATATATGACGCACATACGGCAGACGGAATACACTCGGTACGATTGTATTCATCACTGTTGTTGGCAATTTCTGCAAGTGAAAGCTCTCTTGCAATATCCTTGAACATTGCAAGTGTCTCGGAATGTCTTTTAATCATAAGAGTTTTACTCTTATCGTCAAAGTATGCAGTTGAGTTATTGATAGGAAGCTCATCAACTGCCGACTTGTTAAGAACCGTTGCATTAAGCATAGCCTTAACAATTGCCTTTGGTGAGTGGTCAAAAGACTTTGCAGGCTGCGGCTGAGCATTGGTCTGTGAAACATCAAATACATATTTGACATTGTATGATGTTCTTTGCTCGCCGTTTTCATCAATGTAATCGTGAGGCTCAAGGATTTTAATTCCTTTTTCGCCTTTGTTGATTGATGCGTCAAGCTCTCCCCACGAATTTGCGGATTTGAGCTGAGTTGCGTCAGGGCATTGTGCCATAATCAGCAATGTGTTTGATACGGTGTACCTTTCCATACGGGACTGAAAATGAAGATACTCCTTAAAGTGTTCATCATCTTGCATTATATCCGTAATGGAATTGTCAATGATTTCGTAAGCCTGTTCTTTTTCGGCTTTTTTGCGTGCAGCAAATTCCTCCTTGCTTTCATGCTTTCTAAAACTTCTTTGTTTAGGTGTGTATGGCATAAATCATCTCTCCTTTGGTTTTTTGTTTTTAATTGGTTTAGGTTGCTGATGCTCTGTTACGGCAGGCTTTTTATCTGCCTTTGGCTTTTCATCAACAACAGGGGTTTGTTTATCCTGCTCTTTCTGTTGCTTAATCTGCCGTCTGTACTCATTGAGTTTCTCTCTTACGGACGGTTTCTTATCTTTTACAACAGTACCCTCGTTAGATAATGTACTTTCCCCGATAGAGCCGTTCTCGGACGGAGGGCTTTTTTCCGTCTGAGGTATAAAAGGGTTTTCTCTCTGAATAGGCTTATGTTCGCTTTCATCAGCAGATTTTTCCGAACTGTTCTCGGCAAATATTTCGTCAAAAAACTCATTGTTTTCCGATTTGTCGGTTTTTTCTTCTGCTTTCTTTTTGCGTTCTTCAATAGCCTTTTCCGATTGAGATACAATAGTACCCTTATCAACAGTAGCAAGGTCAAAGCGGTCAATAATTCTTTGAATTTTAGATGCGTCTTCTGCTCTTGCGATAATATCAACAAAAGCATTTTTGTCCTTGTTGTTTTTGTCACGCAAAACGGTATAAAGGACACCGTATTTCTTTGCGTGTTTTGTGAACTCTTTGAGGTCTTTTTGTTGCACCGTGTAAACTTTGAGTTCCTTGCCTGACTTAATCATATTTGTAAGTCTTGCCTTTCCCTTTGTTTTCTGTTCCTGTTTGAGAGCAGAAATTAAAAGTACGGCAATACTCTTTGCCGCCTCGCCGGATACTTTGGCTACAACCTCAAAGCCTTCAAGGGACAGCCTTACAACTTGTTCGGCTGCATCACCTGAACTGTTCATCAAGTCTTTCCTCCTTTGATTTGTATTTACGCTCCTGCTTATTCTCATCTTTTTCAATCTGCTGAACTTTCTCCTCAACAATGTGGGAACGCTCGGCAATATCGTTGCAGAGATTAAGCTCGTTGCGTAGTTTTTTGAGCCTTGCGGATATGTCGGATATTTCTTTCTTAATCTGTGAAAGCTCAACCTCACTTATGTCCTTATGACGCATTTTGTTTCTCAGGTGTTTTCTTTCATCTGTTAAGGTTTCAATTTCCTTTTCCACAGACTCTTTATATGAGAAAAGCTGTTCGGAAGTATCAATGTGATTCTTTCCGAGCAGCTCTGCCTCCTGTGAATATTTATCTACCTTCATCAAATCCTCACGGAGAAGATAATGAAGTCTGTTATACTCTCTTGTTTTTTGCTTTTCGTTAGGTTTATCAAACGCTCCGAGCCGATAACAGTAATAGAGATATAGGTTATATAAACTGCCTTTTGCTTTAAGCGGATTAAATTCATTGTAAGGAACATAATGAGCCTTTTGAAACGGCTTTGCGTTAAAGCTCATATACAAGGCGTTTTCTGCAACTCGTTCCTGTATTCTAATGTTTGTATAGTTTTCTCCGAGCCTATATAACCTAACGGGTTGTTTCCAACCGTCAGCGGTAACAGACCAATATTTGAGAGTAGGACTAATTCTGTATTTATATCCCATTTTTGAAAGATACCTTTTGAATTCCTCCATTGTTCTGCTATGCTCAACAGCCTCGTCAACGGCAGAGCGAACAAGATTTCTTCTTGTGGGAATACCCGATTGTTCTTTTACACTTTGTTTATCCTGCAAAGTGATAAAATCAGGATCGTTATTTCTGTCGGGATTTTCAATAACAAACAGTCCGTACTTTCTGCATATTTCATCTGCTATATGATGAAAATAAAACCAAGCCTTTTCCCTATTGGCTAACCTTTTACCGTCAACAAGTGAAATAGAGTTAATGACATAATGGCAATGCAAACATTTTGTATTCAAGTGGGTAGTAACAACAATTTGAAATCTATCGCCCCAAACCTTGTTTGCAAATTCAATACCGATTTGGTGAGCAAGGTCGGGAGATAGTTCGTCAGTATTCTTAAAGCTGATATATCCGTGATAGGCTTGTATTCCGCCCGTCTTGTTATACTGCTCTTTAACCATAACGAACTGCTCACGAGCTTTATTTGCATTGCAGTTAATACCTGTTACGAATAATTCCTGTTCCGTTTTTTCTTCGTCTTTGGCATATTCCAAAACATCTTTAAGTGCCTGCCATTCAGTATTAGAATATTTAGGCTTGCGTGTTTTTTCTTCATCTTCGGCATAGTCAAGAACACGGTCAAGTCTGTTCGTTACCTTCCATAATTTCGTTACTGCCACTTGTCATCATCTCTGTCGGGTTTGATGTAGCACTCATACAAATCTTCTTTGAGCTTTTCAACACTTTCAATTGTCTTATCAAGTTTAGGTACATCAATAAAATTGAGTGCATTTGCCTTTGCAGAGATTTGGTGCAAACTGTTACTCATTGAAGAAAGATAACGCAAAGCATCATAAAATTCTTTTTCAGGCTTTGGCTTTGGAATAAAGCCAAGAACAAGCATACGAACAAGAGCAGAGTCGGTGATGCAACATTTCTTTGCCTTTTCCTTTAACACTTCGTTTTCTTCTTTGTTAAAACGAAATTGTCTTATGATGTTTCTTTGCATTTTTCTTCCTCCTTCTTTTTGTTTTCCTGTTGAGAAATTTTTTCAAGCTGTGCCTCGCTTTCTCTGTTGATTTGAACAAGGCACATAGTAACTATGCCTGCCATTCCACCGATAATAAAACCGATTATAAAAATCAATATTTTCATTTTACATTTTCCTTTCTTTAATTATTGTTCTTGACGGCGTATCAATATTTTGATATAATTTGAGTATAATAATAACGGAGGTGAGTTTGATGCCGACAATCAGACCAAGCGCAGATTTAAGAAACAGCTACAATGAAATTTCGCAGTTCTGCCACGAATATGCAGAGCCTGTATTCATAACAAAGAACGGCAAAGGCGATCTCGCAGTTCTAAGTATTGAAGCATACGAAAAACTCTGTGGTAAATTTGAATTGTATAGTCTATTGAATGAAGGATTGCAGGCAGAAAAAGCAGGCAACACTAAACCCTTTGATGATGTCATAAGTGATTTGAGAAAGGGATTGGATGCCTAATGTATAAAATTATTGTAACTGCTCCTGCACAAAAAGATTTACAAAATGCAGTTTCATATATTTCAAACGAACTAAAAAACAAACAGGCTGCATTTAATCTTATTGACCTTGTTGAAGAAACCGTTAAATCATTAACCGATATGCCTGAAAGATATGCAGTTGTTGATGATGAAATTCTTTCAAGGGAAGGCTTTAGATTCATACAAATTAAAAATTATCTTTTGTTTTATGTTGTTCGTAAAGAAACTCAAACTGTAGTTATTCAGCGTTTCCTTTATGCAAGAAGAGATTGGATGAATATTCTCAAACCGGATATTGCAACAGAAATTAAGAATTAAGTCTAAAAGTCTGCATTAACAAGCCTGCATTTATTGTGTAGGCTTCTTTTTTATATGCTCATCTAAAAAGGGTTTTAGGGATTTATCCCTAACCGGCATTTACTGTTTGAAATTACGAATGTAATTACAAACAGTCTGCTGGTTAAGACAATGCAACGGTATTGAGCTTTGCCATTTTAAGCAAGCGAGGCAAATCCGAACAAGTTTTTTATGAACGGATTTTCCGTTATGCTGCGTTAAAATACTCGCTAATCCGAAAGGATTACCTGCGTTTTTGCCTTGCCTAATAAAAAATCCGTTTCATAAAAAATCTACGACCTAAAACGAGCTTGATTTTGAGCAGATTTTTGCTTTAAGGAAGCAGTCAGGCTCGTGCCTTACAATGACGAAAAGTGAAAATATGCCGAAATCAAGCCGTTTTAGGCTTATTTGGATTCGCCTTGCTTGCTTAACCACCCGAAAAGGATTTTTGCTCGGCAATTTTACCGTTCAATATCATCTTTTGGCTTGCGGTTTTCATTGATAACTGTAATCTCTCCGTTTGCTTTACGGAAGAAATTATCAGGCTTTTCAAACTCTTTGAAATACTTATCAACAAGCTCCTGTGGAATGTCCTCAACTGTGTATTTTTCGTTTGGTACATAGCAAACAAGGAAGTTATCAGCCACAATCATATCAACCAAAGGTGTAACCTCTCTTGTATAGCAACGCTCAATTCTCCAACCGTCAGCACCGCCGTGTTCGTCTTTCATATACCTTTCCAACCTTACAAATGGGTCGGAATTATCAACTGACGAACCGTAAATAGAGTAACCGCCCATACCCGATTGAAAGGCTTTATTGTTACTGCTCACAGCATAAGTTCTTGCACCTAAAGGATACTTTTTATCAAAGCTATCCTCAGTAAATGTGATGTAACCGACCATGTGTTTGCCTTCATTTTCAGCCTTTCTAAACAGAGATTTAAGCTCCGTATATGACATATTTTGTTCGTTAATTTCTGTCTTACGGATTACTCTGTTAAGGGTATGACCGTCCTTAACTCCGTTCTTGTTATACAGAATTGCGACCTCATCATCGGGGTAATAAATACTGTCATATTCTCCTCCGACAATCTCTTTAATCGCCTTATCGTCCTCCTCAAGCTCTGTTATTTTCGGCTTGTTATTAGGCTCAACGAGTAGGGCATAAACTTTCTTTTTTGACATTTTTCTCGTTCCTCCAATCGTATTTGAAAGGCTTTAAGACGCCTTTTTTGATAAGCAAAAAGTCATTGACATCTTTGCCGTACTTAACGGGTTTGTCAATGACTTTTATATTTTTAGGTAGGATAACTTGCAGGGCTTTTGTTGCCATTCTGCCTGTATAATCGTTATCCAAATGCAGTTTTAATGTGTTTATATTTGGGTTTTCTTTGAGATAATTTGCAAGTGCAATAGGTACTGTGCTTTCCTCAATTTGCTCTTTCGGTTGGTACACTCCTGAAAGAGAAATAAGGTTGTAATCTTTCCAATTATGACCTTTCATTTTAAGCAAAGTTGCAAATGATAGGGCGTCTATTGCACATTCAAACAGATGCAGCTCGTTACTGTCTTTGCTTGCACCGAGCCGAAAAGAATACTCCTTTGTACTGCCGGAGCAATCACCCATGTACTTGCTTTTGTTAAGGCTACGGTATGCAGCATATTTAGCCTGACCTGATGAATCATAGCCTACAAAGATTGCATTTCGGAATACTTTATCCGTCTTTTCACTCTTATACAATCCCTCATATATCAGGTTGTTTTTGATGCAATATTCAACTATTTCTTCATCAATTCCTCTGTCCTTCTGCAAGTACAAAGCAAGACGGCTATTATCTGTTGCCTTTTCAGGCAGGATAAGTTTCTTGGCTTTTGGTACAGCCAAAGGCTTTGAATAGATAGGCGGTTGAATAGCAGTTTTGTTCAGCAACAGACTTACTGCATCAACAAATTTCATACCTCTTACCTTAATTAAAAAATCAAGAGCAGACTTGCCACCTATTCTTCTGCTCCACCAACACCACATACCGTTTGATACTTTTAAGCTGTCGTGTTCTCTTGTTGAGTACATTCGCTCGTTAAGTTTTACAAGCTCATCAGGCTCATAATTTTCAAGATAGGTCAGCAAGTCTATATCCCTTATTTTGTCAATAATTTCTCTGCTGTAATATGGCATAACTACCTGCACTCTCTTTCTCTTTCGGCTCGTAATTTAAGATATTCAATCTGCTTATCAATAGCAAAATCATTACTTAATCGCAGGGTATCGAGAACAGAGCCATCATATTCAACCCATTCCTGATAAAGATAATCAAGAGGATTTTTAAGAGAAAGCAACGCCTTTGCCTGTTCATTTGTTAGTGGGTTATTACCCCGAATATCAAAATCAAAGCTCTGTAAAATGTCCTCTTTATATATGAGTTCATAGGCACATTCAATAATCTCTGATGACGATTTTGTTTTAAGTTCGGCAATAAATCCGTCGAGTTCAGCCTGCATTTTGTCACAGACTTTTTGATTTAACATTTCATTTTTTGTCATTCAAAACACCTCCTTAAATAGAAAAACCCGATTGATTTTCTTTCAAAAATCAATCGGGTTCAATTAATGTTTTGTTACAATTCGATTGGTGAAAATATAAAGCCTATAAATCTTTTTCCAAAAGAATTCAGTCTATGTTCCGATTCCTCATCAGAATAATATTTAATAATGCCATATCTCATTAACTCAGTAACAAGTGCAAATCTATAATCCTTATCGATATCTTTCCAATTTTCAGAAAGATAATCGTTAATCTTATCAAAATGAAGAGTTTTTTTGTATTCTTTTAGATAAAACAAATGAAGTATTCTTATCTGATCAATAGATAATTCTTGAATTAATTTAAAATAAAAATCAATTTCATTAGAAGTGCAATCTTCATTAATTGCAGTATTTAACAGAATGTTTCTAAAGCAATATATTTTTTCCTTTTTGTTTTCCTGCAATATTGTTCTACAAGTCTTTATTAATAAAGAATGATATTCATCAGAAACTAATAATTTTTGGATGGTTTCTTTTGGAAGAGTTTCTAAATCACTAGCTAAATCATTGATAAATTGATCTCGTCTTTTTTGAAGCGTACTAGGTAAATATTTATCTAATAATACAGAAAGCGGACCACCTGCAAACGGTATCATACCAATTGCACCAATAGCAATATTTCTAATAAGTTCATCTTTTTGTATCTTTTCATCATTCAATACATCTTCTAGGTTCATCTTTTTTTCCATCAGTTATCACCATAAATAATACAACAGTTAATATAATTCAATTGGAGAAAAAATGAAGTTGATAAATCGTCTGCCAAACATTGTAAGATGATATCCATTTCCAAATTCTCTCTTTGATTCTATTGAGTTTGTAATAAGTCCATATCGCATTATTTCAGGAATTAAAACAGCACAATATGATTTATCATAGTTTTTCCAATTTTCTCCAATATAATTATAAATATCTGTAAAATGTATAGTCTTTTTACAATCTCTTAAATAGAATAAGTGCAATATTTTAATTTGATCACTAACTAATTCATTTAATAATTTGTAATAGAAATCAAATTCATTATAATCAGGATTTTTATCAATCGCAGCATTGATTAGAATGTTTCTAAATACTGCAATTCTTTCATTCCTATCCTCTTGTAAAATTGATGCAAAAGTTTTTAATAACAAAGAGTGATAGTCTTCTGAAATTAATATTTTTTGAATAATTTCATTTGGAAGCATTTTCAAATCCATAGCTAAATTATTTAAAAATTGATTTTGTCGTTCTTGCAAAATATCTGGAAGATATTTATCTAAGAACAATGATACTACGCCTCCAACATTAGGAATAAAATTAACCGATGCAACGATTAAATTTCTAATAAAACTATTATCTTTTTCATTATCCATAGAATTAGTATCAACTTTCATACAAATACTTTTAAATACATTGACGAATCTATTATATCATAATTAATCATTTAGTGCAAAAGTTATTTGATGTTTAGATAGAAGTCCAATCCGCTTATGTTAAATGTTTTGTTTACCTGCACAATGCCATTTCTCTTTTAGGCTGTTTTATTTCGCTCTCATCAGGCTCCTCGTCACAGAATTCATTGTCCCTTTTATCAACATTAAGCAGGGCGTTGAGTTTGTTAAGACGAGCCTGTTTTTCTTGCAGTTCTTCCTCACGAGAGAACGGCTCCTTGAGGCTTTCTTTGGCTATTTCAAGCTGTTTTTCTGTTTCGTCAAGGTTCTTTTCAGCCTTTTCCAAATCACCTGCTAAATGGTCAATACAGTTGTCTATACGGGTTATGTTACCGAGTGCGTCTGTACCGAGATTTATCGTGTGCGTCATTGCTCCACGAATGGCAAGAATATACTCTAAACGAAAACCTCTTGAAATATACATTTCCATCGTAAAGCCTCTGTAACTGCCCACAGGCAATGTTTCCGATGAGTTCTTAAAAGACTTCATAATGCGGATAATTGCCTCGCCTGCGGCTTTCTTTTCGGTGTAATGCTCACCGTTAATATCCATACCGTTAAAGTAATCGGCAGATGCTTTAAGGGTTTTACTTGCAGTTTCAATATCAACTTTAAGAGCCTTTATCTGCGAGTTGTATCTTGCAATATCCTGTGGGTATTCTCTTGTAACCTTATCCTCAAGATCAAATCTTTCGGAGTAGTAATTGCTTTGGAGCATTTTAAGATTTTGCACCTGCATATCCAAATCCATTTTTTCTTTGATGTGGGGATTGCCTGTTGCAAGCATCTTAATTTCGGCATAGGAAAGAGCCGCCTCGTCCACATCTTCAATGGAACGAACAGGGGTTTTACTCGTCATAACCTGACCGACAAACTTCTGTTTTGTTTCCACAAGCTGATACAGATATGCGTCAAAGGTATTCTCGGTTACATATCGGTACAGATGAACGGTATCGTTTTCGTTGCCTTGTCTAACTGTTCTTCCTGCCCTCTGTTCAAGGTCGGAAGGACGCCAAGGGCAATCAATATCATGTGAGGCAATTATCTTATCCTGCACATTAGTACCTGCACCCATTTTCTGTGTTGAGCCGAGCAAAACACGAACTTTACCTGCACGAACTTTGGCAAATAAATCTGCCTTTTGCTTATCATTGTTAGCCTCGTGAATGAAAGCTATTTCTTCGGCAGGTACACCTTTTGCAATCAGCTTATTGCGAATATCAACATAGATGTTTTTGAATGTTTCGGGAATATCCTCGTTATCCGTTACCTCTGTATCTGTTACCTCAACCGAGCCTTTTGCAGTCGGTGTAGAAAGGTCGCAAAAGACAAGCTGAGTTGACTTTTTATCGGAATTTTCTGCCCAAATGTCATAAACATTTCTCACACATTCATTTACCTTACTTCCCTCAAAATCGGGAAGTGTTGGATTAATAAGCCTTTGGTCAAGTGCGAGCTTTCTGCCGTCATTAGTGATATTTAGCATATTATCAACATACGGCTTAACATCTCCTGCCCTTATCTTTTCGGCTCGTTCTCCGAGTTGTTCAACCATTTCGACTTGGAACTCTGATGGCTTAACGGAAATGTTGTGATGCTCAACATTCGGTACGGGAAGTTTGAGCATATCTGAGGTCTGTATATCCGCACACTCCTTGAACATTGACATAAGCTCAGGCAGGTTGTTAAACCTTGCAAAACGGACTTTTGAACGGTATCCCGTTCCCTCCGGCGTAAGCTCAATAGTAGTTACTGTTTCGCCGTATTGAGCCGCCCAACTGTCAAAATTGACATAACCGTACTCTCTCAATAAATCGTACTGCAAGTATCGTTGCATTGTGTAAAGCTCAACCATTGAATTGCTTATCGGTGTACCCGTAGCAAAGGTTATACCCTTGCTGTCTGTAAGCTCGTCAAGGTATTGGCACTTCATAAACATATCACTTGACTTGTTTGCCTCAACCTGCGATATGCCGCCTACATTTCGCATTTTTGAATATACAAAAAGGTTTTTGTAGTAGTGTGCCTCATCAACGAAAAGGCGGTCAACACCGAGTTCTTCAAAGGTTACTACATCGTCCTTGTCGCTTTGGTCATTGAGCTTTTTAAGTTTAGTCTCAAGCCTTGTTTTCGTAGCCTCCAACTGCTTGACGGAAAACCTTTCGCCGTTGCTTGCCTTTAATTCGGAAATGCCTTCAATAATTTCATCAATTTGTTTTTGCAGAGTAAACATCTGTCTACCTACGCTTACGGGTATCTTTTCAAACTGCGAATGACCGATTATAATTGCGTCATAATCTCCCGTTGCAATCCTGCCGCAAAACTTCTTTCTGTTCTTTGTTTCAAAGTCCTTTTTAGTTGTGGCAAGTATCTTTGCAGAAGGATAAAGAGTTAAAAATTCACTTGCCCATTGTGATACAAGATGATTAGGTACAACAAATAAAGACTTGGAGCATAAACCAAGTCTTTTACTTTCCATAGCTGTTGCAGCCATAGTGTATGTTTTACCTGCACCTACGCAATGAGCGAGGAGAGTATTGCCTCCGTAAAGTCCTCTTGCAACTGCGTCCTGCTGATGCTTTCTTAAAGTGATTTCCGGATTCATTCCCTCAAAAACAATATGACTTCCGTCATACTCACGAGGACGAATACTGTTAAACTTTTCATTGTAGAGCTTGCAAAGATATTCACGCCGTTCGGGGTCTTTCCATATCCAATCTTTGAAAGCCTGCTTTATAAGCTCTTGTTTAGATTGTGCTATGGCAGTTTCTTTTTTGTTGAGTATTGCAACTCTTTTTCCGTTCTCGTCCTCCACATAATCAAAGACACGAACATTACGAAGATTAAGCGTTGCCTCAAGAATATGAAAAGCATTCTTTCTGTTTGTACCGTATTTTTGAGTGACGGTAAGATTTGTGTTATCAGCCGCCTTGTGTTCTATATTCCATACATTAGCAAGTTCATTATAATGCACTTTAATTGCTCCTCTTGCGTAATATGATGTATTAAAGGTTTCATACATAAACTTGTTAATGATTTCAATAGGTATCCAAGTAACACCGAGATGCACTTCAATTTCGGTTGCTTTTAAGTCAACAGGCTGTACCTTTTCGAGAGCATCTACATTAACCGCAAATCTATCGTCATTATCGGCTATCTCTCTTGCCTGACGGAGCTTTCTGCGAACATTACCCGACAGGTATTCATCAGCAGGTAAATACTTTGGTACACCCTTGTTGTTTTCGTCGTAGTCGGGGTTAAGGAAAATTACGCCGTTCAAATCAGCGAATATCTCCTCCTCACTTTTGCCTGTGAGCTGACACATAAAGGGCATATCAATTTTTGCTTTTTCGCCTATTGAGATACCGTAAGCCTCAATGGAGGTATCTGCGTGAGTTTTAGCAATATGCGGTTGAATAGTTCTCTTTGTAAATATATCCGCCTTGCGTTCAAATTCGTCATTTTTGAATACTTCAAGAGAACAGATAAGGAAATATGAGCTGTCATCGGAAAAGGCTGTTGAGTTACCTCTACTGTTAATATATCCGTACTTTTTAACGAATTTATCATATATTTCGTTAAGTCTGTGCTGCTCTTTTTCAATATCATAGTCGGGGTAATCATTGGTCTGCATTTCAAGAAGATTTTTAACACAGTCCCTTATTTCAATCATACCCTTAATTCTGTTCTTACCTGTTTCGGAGGTTTCTACCTCTCGCATAACCGAGTTTTCTCGGTAATAGATAGTGCCGTCCACAACAGTATAAGAATAGTTGCGAACATTCGGGTCAGCAGGGATATAGTTTACCTCGTTTTCTTCAACATCTTCAATGGTGTATTCCGTGATTTCGCCATTTATGTTTTGTACGGCAATATCGAGCTGTTCCTCAAGAGTTCTGTCCTCATAGGCTTTACAAGCACTTTCAGGCTTAAATCTTCCTGATTGCATAACCATTTCGCCGAGTACCATATCGGGATGCTCAACAAAATACTTATTCATTCGTATTCCGTTAGCATCTTCGTCAAGGAATAACCAATCAGGCTCAATATCAACTACTCTGTCACGCTTTTGAAGTATAAGAATATCTGATGTTACCTCTGTACCTGCGTTTCCCTTAAATGTGTTGTCAGGAAGTCTTATGGCACCGAGAAGTTCTGCTCTCTGTGCAATATATCTACGCACGTCGGAGCTTTCTTTGTCCATAGTACCTTTGGAGGTTACAAGACACATAACTCCTCCCGGTCTTAACTTATCGAGGGACTTGGCAAAGAAGTAATCGTGGATAAGGAAATGGTACTTATCGTACTTTTTATCGGCAAGTGAAAAATCTCCGAAAGGCACATTGCCCACAACTGCATCAAAGAAACTGTCAGGAAGTTCAGCTTTTTCAAAGGGAGCCGTCATAATAGATGACTCTTGATAAAGCTGTTGTGCGATACCTGCCGAGATATTGTCAATCTCAACACCGTATATCTTACTGTCCTGCATATTTTGAGGGAGCATACCGATAAAATTACCGATTGCACAACAAGGCTCCAAGATATTACCTTGCTTAAAACCTAATTTATCAAGTGCTTTGTAGATAGCAGAAATAACAGGCTGTGGGGTATAAAAGGCTGTCAGTGTACTTCTTCTTGCCGCCTCATATTCGGTAGGAGAAAGGGCAGTATATAATTCCCGGAATTCGTCTGCCCACGCATCGTTGTTTTCATCAAATGCCTCTGAAATACCGCCCCAACCGACATAGCCTGATAAAATTTCTTGTTCTTCAGGTGTTGCAAAGCGATTGTCAAATTCGCACTCTTTAAGAACTCGGATAGCCTCCATATTTCTACGGAAACGCTCTTTTTTACCGACTGTTTCAATTTCTTTTTCGGCAAAGTTATAACTGTGCCTTTCGGCAATCGGTATCTCAGGGTGCAAATCAAAGGTATATGGGTTTGCTTTCGGCGGTGCTTGAAATGCAGGCTCTATATCGACAATCTGATCGCTGTTTTCCTCGTTTTTTATTCTTGTGAGAGTATCTTCATCAAGGAAAACCAAATCATCAAAAGAAAGGCTCTCAAGCTCGTTTGTGATAAGCTCATCAAGAGTGTTGTACTTTCTTTCATTGGTAACTGTTCCGCCCACTCTTTGAGTAATACTGAAATTAACAAGGTCAACACCTACATCAATATCAAACTCACCGTCATCGGTGCTTGTGAAAGCAAGACCAATATCGGACAAATTTTCATAAGGTGCGTCATCGTCATATCCGAACTCGTCCTTTTTGTATTTTTCTATGAGGTCAAGAGCCTTCTGCACATCTTCGGGATAATCGGGAGCATACCAAATTGTTTTCCTTTCGTCATTTTCAAGAGAAGATACTGCAATTTTATATCCCTTGTCCGCAAAGTGTTTCATATACTTATCAAGCGAATGTTTAGGAAAACCGCACATTGCAATGCGTTCGCCTGTATTTTCATTTATGTGTCGGCTTGTTAGAACGAGGTCAAGCTCGTTAGCGACTTTTACTGCGTCTTGTTCAAAGGCTTCATAAAAATCGCCCTGCTGATAGAAAACAATAGCCTGTGGATTTTCTGCTTTAATTTCACGGTATTCGGTAAGCCATTCAGGTAAGACATTTTCATTTTCGGCAGGCTTACTGAATTTACTTGTAAATGTATGCGGTGGCTTTGGCTGTGCCTTTTCAGGCACCTTATACGGAGCATAAGTACCGTTTTTGAAAGCAACAAAATCATCATATTCCTGTTTACGATACTTATAGCCGTTGTAATCCTCGCCCATCAAAGCCATTGCATCAGACATCATTTTTTCAATGTTGTCAAGCTCCTGCGGATTATCGAGCTTGTCACGAACTACATAGCTTATATTGTATGTTTCGGTTTCCTTTGGGTACGGTTTTGCATATTCATTAGGCAGGTCATTGAAAAAACTCTCGACTGAATATGATATATCTCTTTTGTATATGTTCTGCAATTCGTCAAAGTCGCTGTCATAAAAGAAACGGTTGTTTTTAATCATATCATCAATATGCTTTTCAACCTGATTCCATTTTAAGACTACCTTTGCGTATGGCTCCATTATATTGCCGTGACTTATTGTTAAACCATTTGGAGAGCTATCTAAATTGTCATTGCCCGAATAAGAGCCGCTTAAACCGTAATAATCCTTGATGAATTTTACCCTGTCTGCTCGTTCAGGTCTGCTGACAAATCCTGTGTATATCCTAAATCTGCTTTCGGCACTACTTTTTCCTCTGCGAAGGAAATTATCAATTTCATCGTTTGAGATAAAGTATTGCCTGTTAGGGTTAAAATCATCAGCTGTTTTGAAATTGATAGGCTCAATTTGCATACCCTTAAATATTTCATATACATAAGGTACGGAATATTCGTAATTGTATTTATATAGATTAATCATTCCGTTTTCATAAGCCTTTGCAAATTTTGAGTATTCTCTAAATAACGCAACACTATTATTACCGTCCGACAAATACTCTTTTAGAGCAGCAACTTCATCAGGATAACCGAGAACATTATCAACAATCTTTTTACCTCTCGGTAAATATTCAGAGCTTTCTTCATCGTCCATATCACGAACAAAAGAAATGATACGGTCGGATACAATGGATAATTCTCTATCATCAATCATATCAAGTTTTTCCTGTGGAATATATCTGCCCATATCAAGCAGTTCACGAATACGCTTTGCAACCTGTTCCCAAGTTAAATGGGTAGCAGAAGGCTTTTGAGCAGTAGTGCCTTTTGCGACATTAAAGCCATCTTCGTTATACCAAACTGATACCTGTTCGTTATTGAAATAAAAGCCTGCGCCGTTAGTTTTATAATGCTTTTTAAGAAATTCAGTATTGTACTCTGTACCTCTGTCACGACGAAAGAACATAGCAATATCAAGTGTACTGTTGGTATCATTGGCACCGATACAAAGAGCCTCATCAATAATCTGCTGTGATACACCGAAGTCGGTAAATAAAGATACCTGATTGCTTTCGTCAACATATTGTTCTTCGGGTATATCGGCAACATAGTCAAATAAACCGATTTGTGCAGATTGTTCTTGTTCCTGTTCCTTTTTTTCTTTCGGCAGGTATTTTCCGCTATCAATCAACTGACCGATAAGCTCTGCAACAATTTCCCAAGAAAAACCGGACTCCTTTGTGCGAGATTTGTAAGTTCCCTCGTACATAAGAAGTCCGTCCTTTTCTGCTTTTAAGCCGACTATTGTATTGTTGATGTTGTATTCTGTAAAACGCCCACCGTAAAGAGTTTGAGTATATGGTATTCTTTCGCTTTCGCTCAATTCCTTGAATTTTTCCACAATGAACGATTTTTTATGAACTAAATCATCATCGGAATTTTCAAGCATACCCATAATCAAATCATTATCCAAAAACGGCGGCAATTCATCAGTTACAGAGCGTAAATTACCTCGTTCATCACGATTTCCTGCACCCTTTGTTTCAGGTTGTTCATTCCCTGCACCCAAGCCATTTGGTCGGTTGCTTTCAGCTCCTCGGTCAAGCCCTCCTGAACTGACATTTTCTTCATCAATGATTCTTCCATTGACTTCGCTCTCTCGTCCACTTCTTGCAGATGGTTGTCGAGCTTGCCCGTTGTCAACAGGTTGTAATACAGCAGACGATGCTCCTCCTTGAGAAACTTTTTCCTCATCTGACCATATCTGCTCAATGTCAAATTCTTCTGTGCCGGAAGTACCAAGTTCGGTATCTGCACTTCGCCCTGTTTTCTGTAAGTGATTTGTGTCATTTGAAACACTCCTTTCAATATTTTTGTTTTCGTCTTTAGTATATTCCGCCTTTTCGGATTTTGCAATTATGCGATTTGATTTTTCCAATGACAGTACGGTTTTTGACACTTCATTAAGTGCAATTTCCGTAATATCACTTGTAGCGTAGCCGAGAGCATTAAGAGTTTCGGTAGTATTGAAATTAACTACGCCCTCAAAATCTTCACGGCTGAAATACTCGTTTGCATTTATTCCAAGTCTTGTAAGCACCATAAAGGCAACGCTGTTTTTGATTGCTCTGCGATATATTGTTGAAATACTGTCATTGTCGAGTTCTTCAAGAAAACTGTCATTCTTAATATTCGGTAGCTCTGCGATATAATCAACGGTATTGTCCTCAACTGCGTTATCTGCGGCTGACATTACTGCGTCAACAATATCATTTTTATTGTTCAAAGTGCCGAATGTATTTTCAAGTGTTTCAATAACATCATTCTCATACTCGTCCTTATATTTCCATATAGGGACAGGGCGGGATAATTCATTTTCGTTAGTATCGGAAATATCAAAGTAGTGTTTTATTTTCGTTCTTTCAACATCTGCGAATACTGCAATACCTTTTGCGTTTCGGTTTATTTTACGGTTAAACCTCTTGTTCCACTTTTCAAATTCAAGAACTGCCGTAGCGTCAGGTCTTTGAAGGAAAATAAGGAGTTGTTCATCAAAACGCAAGCGGTAATTATAGCAGGCAGAAGAAAGAAATTCACACCAATTTTGAGGGGAGCGAATTACATCAGCACACCCATCACTGTATGCCTTTGTAATCAGCTCAAATTTATTAGGCATTATTTAATCAACTCCTATCTCTCTATTTCTCTTGGTTGCTTTTCTCTTGCAAAAGGCAAGTCAATGTTATACACCTTATTGATTTCATCACCGAGCCGTCTTGTTACTCTTGTGATGTCGGCTCTCGTTGCCTTACCAAAGTAGATTTTGTTTTGCAGATTTTCAATCTGTGTTTCACTTACACCGTCTTTGAAAACACGGTAAAGATAGTGATTAGTGCCATCGTGATGTACTGCATCACATCTTAAATCTCCTCTTTTATCCACATACCATTCAGCCATATCGCTATTGGTGTATAAGCAATCTTTAAGATTGCCGGAGTCAATCATTTTGTAGCCGTTTGCTCGACCATTCCATAATCCCAAATCTCCTATTATAAGGATAGGCTGTGAGAGTTGCCTGTTGAGATTAACTCTTTCATCGTCAAGATAATCGGCGTTAATTTCGTACATCTTTTCTATTAGCTCATTCTCACTTAATTCCGGATACTCGCTTAGCAAGTCATCTTTCCAATCGTCAAAATTGAGATTGATGTCAGTCCAAAGAACATATCTGTCTTTTGTCATTTTAACTCCTCCTATCTTTCAAATTCAGGTATACGCACTCGCTCTTTTTTTGGAGCATCATCAATAGGCTCGACCTTGTTTCCCTGCATTTCCATTCGCTCGGCAAATTCGCAAATGTGATAAAGAATGTCTCCCACTTCCAAATGATACTCATCTATATATCGGCAGGTGCGTATTAGTGTATTACCGTTTGGCGTAGTGATTTTTATTTTACAGCCGTCAGGCAAAGTAAAAAGCGGTTGATAGTTGCTTGTTATGAAACGGATACCTTTTTCTGCATTTTTTATATGCCTATCAAGGTAGTCCTTTTCGTATGCAGTTACATAGAAGTTATAATCACCGCTATGTGTTTGACATCTTATGATATAGGAATACTTTTCTGTATCTGCTCTAAAACAGTACATATCCGACCTTCCATCACTTTCAATGCGGCTTTGAGGTCTTGCACAACAAAGCAGTTTCATATCTTCACGGTTGCGTAATATACCTCTGTATTTCGGATCATCACGCAAAGCGTTTATAACATTGTCAAATTCGCTTTGAAATTCGGGTGTTTTTCTAACATTAATTTCATCATTCCAAGAAGAATAAAAATTGTTTCCGTTTATGCCGAAGTCCCCACGAAGATAGCCCACATATCCCGTCTGCATTTTAATCTGCTGACTTTGAGTGAAAGCATATTTTATCTCATTTTCTTTGGCACAACGGAAAGTCAAATCAATCGCTTTGCTCATTTTCTCCACCTCCGAGATAAGAGTAGAGAGTACCTGCCTTAACCTGCTTTTGCAGTTCGGTTATAACCGACATTTCGGGTATTGTTATGCCGTTAATTTCAAGGATATTTTCAATGGTAAGTTTCTGCAAATCCTTTTCGGTTTTGCAACCGTAGTTATAGAGCTTATTCAGCACTCTCATTCTCTGCTGAAAAATTGTTCTTTTCTCGCTCATCTTTTGCCTCCTTAATTTCTTTTAGAAGTTTTTTAGTACAAAAGCCACAGAAGTTAATACTCCTGTCTCTGTAATTGCACTTTGAACAGTCATATTGATTTTCTTTCATCTTTCAATATCCCGTTCTTTGTTTTTATCACGACCATAAAGGTGTTCATAACGCTTTATTTCCTCTTGACACCTTTTGTTCAAATCCTTTTGAGCTGTAAGCAAGTCGGTGTGATAGTGTCCCCAAAAATAACTGTCATTTTCCTTGTTGTATTCCCAAGTAACGAACATATCAGGGTGGTTAGCATGAACGCCAAGAACAAATTCGGTTTCACCGATATGGACGCAATCTGTAATGATGTATCCTGCATTAGTGCGAATATCCATTATCTAACCTCCTTTTCTTCTCGCTTAATCTGCTTTTTTATTTCGGCAAGGTCTGTTTTTGCCCATTCGGGCAATGAAGCTTTATCGACAACACCTTCAACATCATATCGGCGGATATAGCAATGCTTTTTGCTTGCAAAGGAATAACCGAAAACCTTTGTTCCTCTTGCGTTAGGCTTTGCTCCGTTACCACCTGTTACATAGAAAAGTTGATTTTCTGCGTTTTGATATTCTCTACGGAGATTGTCAATTTTTTTAACAACTACTTTGCCTGTTAAATCATCGTAAATATCAACAGGAGAATACATATCAGGTGTAATAATTCCGATTTCAGTTTTTTGTGTTTGTTTACACAACTCTACTTGTTCCTTTGCTCTGTCACAGAACAAACTCATAATATCAAGATAATCATTGCTTGCTCTGCAATCATTTATCCTTTCAAAGATTTCGTTGCTTTCGTAATAGCCGCAAATATATCTGTATTCGGCATCTTTATTCTCGCCAACTACAACCTCTTTTTCTCCAACATAAAATGACTGAATAATCTCGTAATCATTTATGATTCTTTTGTTTTCGTTCATATAAAATCACTCTTTTTTAATTAAAGTTCATACAACTAAATTTATTTTTTCAATAAAACAGGGCAGCCAAAATTGACTGCCCATTGAATACCGAATTTAGTCTTTACTTTTTCTTTTTATCTGCATAATCACGATTGCAACAATGATTGCCACAACAATAACAATGCCGATAATAGCCTTTGGCTCCATTACTTTTCCTCCTTATTGTTCTTTTTCTTTTTGAGAAGATAATAAGCAAGTGATACTGCTCCAAGTGCAGATACACTCATAGCCGTTGCTAAAGCTCTCTTGTTGATGTTATCACTTGTTTTTGGAGTCTTTTTCTTCTCGTTGTGCATCTTAACTATGGTAGTTGCATCTGCCTTAACAGTTGCGTTCTTATCATCAGCCAAGATGTAGCCTGCGGAAACCTTGTCCAAAACCTCTGATATGTGATATTCGCCGATACGGAGGTTTTCAATGAGGATTTCTCCGTTTTTATCGGTCTTGAATGTTTCGTCATATCCGTTTACACCTGTTACACGGAAAGAAAAGTCCTCCACTTTACCGTCCGAAGATGTTTTGACGATTTTCAGCGAGCCTGTTATAGCAGCATTGATAAAGCCTACACCTGCCTCATTTTCAATAATGTAGGTTTTGCCGTCTGTATCAATGAATACAGAATAAACATTTTCGTCAAGGAGGAAGTTTTCAGGTGCCTTAATTTCACGGACAAAATACTGACCGTAAACAAGGTCATTCATAGCATAAATACCTGTTTCAATTTCGGTTAATTTGCCGATTGACTTATCCTCGTTGTCATATTCGCCATTGCCGTTAGTATCCTCAAATACTTCAAACTCTGCTCCTGTGAGCTTGTTATCAGGATAGTCCTTGTCAACCTTTGTTAAAGCGATATTGCCTCGTATAAATTCGTTGACAATTTCAATTTCAACCACCTGTTCATTTTCGGCTATGTTGACATCAAAGATTTGCTCATTGAGAACAAAAGCAGTAGGTGGCGTTATTTCTCTAACACACCAATTACCATAAGGCACATTGTCAAAATAAAAACTGCCGTCATCGGCAGATGTGGCAGTCATTAAGGCATTTCCCTTTGTGTATTCTGTTGTGTCTGCTTTGAAAAGACCTATTAAAGCTCCGCCGAGTGCGTTGCCGTTTTCGTCTTTCTTAACGCCTGATACCTTTCCTCTTCTAATAGTGTTATCAATCGGCTTGTCATCATTGATATTTATTGCAATGACTTCTGTTTCCTGTCCGGCATAAGCAGTTTCAAACTCATACTTTGTGTCGAAAAGAATATACTGCTCATCTGTTGCAAGTTCCTTAACATAAAACCTGTAACCGATTGGTAAATCACAATCAAAGGAGATATTACCTTTCTCATTGCAATTTGCATAAGTTATTAATGCATCTTTTGGAATAATCGAGCCATCTGCGGCAGTTATATCTTCATTTGCAAAAACACCAAACTGAACAGACAAGATTTCATCATTATCACCGATATTAAAGAGCTTATCTTTTTCAAGTGCTTTTTTAAGTGATACAGTTACTTTCTGTCTGTTATTGTTGACAGTAAGAGCAGTTGAGGTAACAGAAACATTCTGTCCTGCGTAGGTCAGTTCTACATCATACTGTTCGTTTGCATTTACAT
>JBJEPH010000085.1:0-8152 GCA_051881135.1 Eubacterium sp. | reverse complement strand
TCACGGGCTACACCGCATCCTACATAGCGACTGTCCTTTAGAGTACGACTCTAATGACTACTCTTTTTTGTTGCGTCAGCTACTATACAAAATAGAAATTGCTCTCCCACGCAGGTATATATTTGCTGTGTCTGAAATAAATCTTATAATCATCTCTATATTGCAAAACCTTTAAAGGCAGGGCAAAAAGGTCCTCGTTTCTGTGGTAGGCGCAGATATATAGCTTCGGACGGCGCTCGGTTATCGTTTTTTGCATACCCTCAAGTGCCTTCATTTCGCTTCCTTCAATATCCATTTTTATAAATGTTGCAGGTGTTTTGAGGCTGTCTATATCTGTAACCTCTACGCTTGTACCCTCTGCCGAAAGCTTGCTGTTTCTTCCTGCTCTTGCGCTGAAAATAAGCGTGTCTCTTTTGTTCCATGCGCCCATATTAAACGCATCTGTATTTTCCATACCTTCTGTGTTTTTTATCAGCTTTTTAAAGCTTTTGCTATCAGGCTCCAATGCCGTTATATGCTCGTATTTTCCGTTTGTTGCTTCAACAAATTCCCTTATCGTATCCCCGTCATATGCACCTAAGTCAATGATGTTTTCGTTTTCACCGAGCCTTAGGATGTCGCTGTAAATCTTCTTTTTGTCACAAAAGGAATTAAGCAGATATTGTATTTTTCCGCTTACCTTAAAGTTGAGTATCTCCCTATAAACTCTTTTGCTCTCGTCATCGGCGAGCAGAGAATACACTCTTTCAAATTCCTCCTCGTGCTCTTTATAATATTCCTTAGAAAAAAGTCCTCCTCCGGCTACGGGCACATCGGGAGCATATACGGTATGCTTTGCGTCTATTTGCGCTATTCGCTCAATAACCTCGTCAAGATGCGTTGCAAAGCATAAAACAACATTGAAATCATCGTATTTTTCGCAAACCTCGCTGTATTTCAAAACCCTGTATCCTTTAAAACTGTGACCTCTTACAAATTCGTCGCTTGCAAATATGTCGTCTGCCTTTAAGCCGTATTCATCAAGCGTTGCCATAATTTTTTCGGCTCCCAAGCCCATTCCGTATAAAACAATAGGCTTACCGCTGTTTTTCAGGTTATCCCATACATTTTCTTCATTAATTAGGTTAAGCATAATATTCTCCGTGATTTTATTTCTGTTTGTATAATAACACAAATCATTTCGCTTTACAAATTATAATTTTTATATTATAATACAGATAATTATATGTATTATGGAGGGATATGCCTTTATGGCTTCTGGTTTTAGGCGATTTTTCAAAAAGGAAAGTTCAACTGAGGAGGAAATAAAACAGCTCGTTGATGAGGACGAGGGCGAGCTTGAGGTCACACAGCGAGAGCTTATTAATAATGTTTTCGAATTTAACGACACAACTGCAGGCGACATTATGACGCACAGAACAGATATTGCAGCCGTTGAAGAAAACGACGACATTATCGAGGTAGTCAAGCTCTCTATCGAAAGGGGATTTTCCCGTATTCCCGTATATGCCGAGGATTTGGATAACATCAAGGGAATCGTTTATGTAAAGGATTTGCTCAAATTTGTCGGCACGGAGATTCCCGACGGCGAAAGCCTTGGAGATTATATCCGAAAGCCGTTGTTCATTCCGGAAACAATTCCCTGCGGAAAGCTTTTTGCAAAAATGACGGAAACTCATATTCAGCTTGCGATAGTTGTTGATGAATACGGAGGAACTGCGGGACTTGTAACGCTTGAGGATATTATAGAGGAGCTTCTCGGAGAAATTGAGGACGAATACGACGAGGAGGAGCAGAGCATAACTAAAATTGATGACAGTAATTTCATCTTTGACGGCTCAATAGAAATTGAAGATGTTGAGGATGTTCTCAGTGTAAAATTCCCCGAGGGCGATTATGATACCTTGGCAGGCTTTGTGATAAATCAGCTCGGATATATTCCCACATCGGAGAACGAGGGCGTGAGCATAGAATTTGACGGAATAAAATTCTCCATTGTTTCCGTTGACGCAAGAAAAATTGACAAAATAAAGGCAGAGATATATGACAGAACAGGTAATAACAATTAACGAAATGGACGCGGCGGTCAGCTTGTTTGGCTCCTTTGACGAAAATATCAGAATGATAGAGCGTGAATACGGCGTATCTATCGTGTCGCGCGGCTCGGATTTAAAAATTATGGGTGACGCGAAGGGCGTTGATATGGCTGTAAGAACTATCAACTCATTATTGGTCCTTATCGGTAAGGGCGAGTCGCTGACGGACCAAAATGTAAGATATGTTCTCTCGCTTGTAAACGAGGGCAACGAGGACAAGCTCTCGGTTATGACAAACGATTCCGTTTGCATCACATCAAAGGGCAGACCTGTTAAGCCGAAAACCATCGGTCAAAAGAAATATACGCAGGCAATACAGGACAACACGATAACCTTCGGTGTGGGTCCTGCCGGAACGGGTAAAACCTATCTTGCCGTTGCAATGGCTGTAACTGCTTTCAGGGCAAAGGAGGTTAACCGAATTATTTTAACCCGTCCTGCCGTTGAAGCAGGAGAAAAGCTGGGCTTTTTACCCGGAGACCTGCAAAGCAAGGTTGACCCGTATCTTCGTCCGCTTTATGATGCACTTTTTGATATGCTCGGCGCAGAAAATTTTCAAAGATATCAGGAGCGTGGCTCAATAGAGGTTGCTCCTCTTGCTTATATGCGAGGCAGAACGCTTGACGACAGCTTTATCATTTTAGACGAGGCTCAAAATACTACTCCCGAGCAAATGAAAATGTTTTTAACCCGTCTCGGCTTCCGTTCAAAGATGGTTGTAACGGGCGATATAACGCAAATAGATTTGCCCGACGGCAAAAAATCCGGCTTGAAAACCGTGCTTAATATTTTAAAGGATGTTGACGATATCGAAATTGTAAAATTCGGTCAAAAGGATGTTGTTCGTCACCGTCTTGTGCAGGATATAATCAAGGCTTACGAAAAATATGATGAGCGTGTAAAGAAGGGGGATAATAAGTGATATGGGAAAGGTAAAGGTTATAATCTCCAATGACCAAAAGGAAACGGAAATTCCAAGAGGCATCCGACTGCTTATCCGTCGCTGCTGTAATGCGGTTTTAAAGGAGGAGGGCTTTTCGGATGACGCAGAGGTAAGCGTTAGATTTGTTGATAACGAAATCATAAAAGAGCTTAACGCACAATACAGAAATCTTGATAAGCCAACCGATGTTTTATCGTTCCCGCTCGGCGAGAACGGTGAATATGACAAAAATCTGTCAACCGGCGCATCGCTTTTGGGTGACATTGTTATTTCAATTCCAAAGGCTGTGGAGCAGGCGGAGGAATATAATCATTCCCTGCAAAGAGAAATAGGCTTTCTAACCGTTCATTCAATGCTTCATCTGCTTGGCTACGACCACGAAAACGGCGGTATTGAAGAGGTCAGAATGCGCGAGAAGGAAGAAACCGTACTTACCAAGATTGGATTAAAGCGTGACAACAGCTATTATATGGGAGAATAACGATGACAAAAACTGCTTTTATAGCTATTGTGGGCTGTCCTAATGTGGGCAAATCCTCCATACTTAACAAAATGCTCGGACAGAAGATAGCCATTGTATCGTCAAAGCCACAGACGACGCGCACAAAAATTATGGGTGTGCTCACAAACGGAGAGGTACAGCTCGTTTTTACGGACACACCGGGATATCACAAGCCTCACAATAAGCTTGGTGAAAAGATGCATCAGGCTGTTTCCGACTCAATAGGAGGAGTGGACGCATGCCTGTTTGTTGTTGAAGCTAAGGGAGATATAAAAAAGGGCGAAAAGGAGCTTATTGAAAAATTTAAGGCTCTCAAGGCGCCCGTTATTTTAGCTATTAATAAAATTGATATGCTAAAGGACAAGGAGGAGCTTCTAAACAGAATTATACAGTTCAGCGAGCTGTACGATTTTGAAGCGGTTGTTCCCGTTTGCGCTTCAAACGGCGAAAATATTGACGAGCTGATTGCAGAAATGGAAAAGCTTTCTTTTGAGTCACCCCATTTCTTCCCCGATGATACTCTCACGGACCAGCCGGAAAGGGTTTTGGCTGCCGAAATCATCAGAGAAAAAATTTTACGGCTTATGGATAAGGAAATTCCTCACGGCATTGCTGTATCTATCGAAAAAATGCGTGAGCGTGAGGGACAGGATATTCTTGATATCGAAGCCGTTATCTATTGCGAAAGAGAAAATCATAAGGGTATGGTTATCGGAAAAAAGGGCGCAATGCTCAAAAAAATTTCTACCTATGCCCGTCAGGATTTAGAAGGCTTTTTCGGTATAAAGGTCAATCTTCAAACCTGGGTAAAGGTTAAAGAGGATTGGAGAAACCGTGAAGGCTTAATCCATAATTTCGGCTTGGATTAAATTGGCACAAATCTTTTATATCACCATAGGATAAAATAAAAACGGTGATAACAGTGAACGATTTGTGGAATGTCTTTGCCGCTACCGGAAAAGTGGAAGACTATCTTAAATATAAACAAAACGAACAAAAGGGGAACGCAGAAAAAAACAATGAAGCTTTCTACCAAAGGGTTGATTATCCGAGAACAGACGATAGGCGAGAGCGATAAGCTTGTGACTATGCTCAGCGATGAGTACGGTCTTATAAAAGCCTTCGTTCGCAGGGCGAAAAATTTAAAAAGCAATAATATGTCTGCTACATCTCTTTTTGTTTACGGCGACTTTACTTTATACAGAACAAAGGAAGCATATATAATTGATAACGCTTCACCAATTGAGGTGTTTTTCGATTTAAGAAAGGATATTGAAGCGCTATCGCTTGCACAGTATTTTGCACAGCTCACCTATTATTTGGGACATGAGGAGCAGCCGTCGCACGAAATGCTGAGGCTAATTCTTAATGCACTTCATTTGCTCTGTAAGGGCAGTAAAAAGCATAAGGTTATAAAAGCCGTTGTGGAGCTTCGTATGCTGAGCCTCGGCGGATATATGCCCGATTTGCTTGCTTGCTACCGTTGCGGTACATATGAAAGCGACATTATGTTTTTCGATGTGCAGGAGGGCTGTATTTACTGTAAGGATTGCTTCAGAAATAATGCCGTAACAACTCCCTTGGGCGTTATTACGGCTATGAGATATATATGCCTTGTTGATATCGGCAAGGTCTTTTCCTTTAATTTGAGCGACGAAAATACCGATATACTTGCTTCAACCGTGGAAAAATATCTTCTGTCACGGGTTGAGGGAAGACTGACTACTCTTGAATTTTATAAAACTATAATGAGTTAAGCTATGAACAAATATTATGAAACACTCGAACTTGATAAGGTTCTTTTAATGCTGAAAAACGAAACCTCCTGTGAGGATTCAGCTCAGTTGGCGCTGGAGCTAAAGCCCGGCACCGACTTTATTGCCGTATGCAATATGCTCAGTCAAACAGAGGACGCATATTCGCTTTTGGCAAGATTCGGCGCACCCTCGTTCAGCGGATTACATAATGTTAATAATCCGCTTGCAAGAGCTTCAGCAGGCGGCTCGTTAAATCCGCACGAGCTTTTAAAAATTGCAAGCACCCTGCGTTCTATCCGTATGCTGTACGAATGGCGCGGGCATTGCAGCGGCGTAAGCACATCGCTGGATTTTCTTTTTGAAAGCGTAACGGTTAATAAATATCTTGAAGAAAAAATATTTTCCTGCATCATCAGCGATGACGAAATAAGCGACAAGGCTTCGGAGACGCTGTATGAAATTCGCAGAAAAATACGAACGAAATCGGCATCCATTCGTGATAAGATGGACGCTATGATTCATTCTGCCCATTATGCAAAATTTTTGCAGGAGGCAATCGTTACCCAGCGAAACGGACGATTTGTTGTTCCCGTAAAAAGCGAGCACAGAGGAGATGTTCAGGGCTTGGTGCATGATACCTCTGCAAGCGGTGCAACAGTGTTTATCGAGCCTATTTCCGTAGTTGAGGCAAACAACGAAATAAAGGTGCTTCAAGGTAAGGAGCGCGACGAAATAAACCGTATTCTTTATGAGCTTTCCGTTGAAGCAGGCACATTTGCCGAGTCTATAAAGCATAGCTATGAGGCTTGCGTGGATTTGAATTTGATTTTTGCAAAGGCTCATCTTGCCGAAAAAATGAAGGCAACAAAGCCCGTACTGAATGCCGACGGAATTATAGAGCTTAAGGGCGCGCGTCACCCGCTTATCGATAAAGACAGGGTTGTGCCCGTGGATATCAGCCTCGGCGAAAAATATGATACGCTTATTATAACCGGTCCAAATACAGGCGGTAAAACCGTATCTATAAAAACAATAGGTCTGTTAACCTTAATGACTATGTGCGGACTTCTTATTCCTGTTCGTGACGGCTCAAGGATTTCCGTTTTTGATAAAATTTTGGTTGATATCGGCGACGAGCAGAGCATACAGCAAAGCCTTTCAACCTTCTCGTCACATATGGTTAATGTATCAAATATTATGAACAATGCCGACTCATCTTCGCTTGTCCTTATCGATGAGCTCGGAGCAGGAACGGACCCGATTGAGGGAGCCGCTTTAGCCGTTGCAATTATCGAAAACCTGCGAAGCAAGGGCACCGTAATTGCCGCAACCACCCATTATGCCGAGCTTAAGGCATATGCCTTGGATACCGACGGAGTAATAAACGGCTGCTGTGAATTTGATGTAGAAACTCTCAGCCCAACCTATAAGCTTCTTATCGGGGTGCCCGGAAGGTCCAATGCCTTTGCGATATCTCTGCGTTTAGGAGTAGATGAGGGCGTCGTCGAGCACGCAAGAGAAATTGTAGATTCCGACAACAGAGATTTTGAAGCCGTTTTGGATAAGCTTGAGAAAACAAGATTAGAGCTTGAAGCCGAAAAGCTCGAAGCACAAAAGGCAACCGAGCAGGCGCAAAGACTTGCGTCAAAGGCACAGAGCGAAAAGGATAAAATAAAAACTCTCTGCGACAGAGAGCTTGACAAGGCAAGGCGAGAAGCCGAGAAGCTGATAAATCAGGCAAAAAGACAGTCCTCGGAATTTCTTCTTGAGCTTGAAAAAATTAAAAAAGACTCCACGCCGCAAAACGCAACGGAGCTTGCACGAAAAACAAGGCGTGCAATAAAAAATCAAATGGGCGAGATGGACGACCTTATTAACCCGCAGGAAATCGCGGAAAACTGGGACTACGACTATAAGCTTCCAAGGGCAGTTGTTCCCGGCGATGCCGTAATTATAAAGGGCATAGGCGAGGGCGAAATACTTGAGGTCAACAGAGATAATATACTTGTTAAGTCGGGTATGTTCAAAACAAGGGTAAAAATGTCGGACATTATGCTTACCGAGAGAAAAAGGAAGGAGCTAAAGCCACAGAAAAATCTGTACAGGACCTCCTCAAGAGCCGATGCAGATGTCAAAACAGAGCTCGATTTGCGTGGACAAACTGTTGACGAGGCTTTGGGAAATCTCGGCTTGTTTATTGATAAATGCGTGCTCAACGGATTAAGTGAGATTCGCATTATTCACGGAAAGGGTACGGGCGCATTGAGAAGCGCCGTAACCGATGAGCTAAAGCATCATCCTAATATACTTGAATACCGCCTTGGCAAATACGGAGAGGGCGAAAACGGAGTAACCATTGCTAAGATTAAATAAAGGGGTAAAAAAATTATGAGGTTTAATCTCAGAAACGATAACTATAAAAATTTTGATGTATTTAAGGACAATGTTTTAGAGCCTCGTTCATATTTCGTTCCGTTTAATGATATGAACGAGCTTGCGTCAACCGATATCAGAACGGAAAGATATAATTCGTCAATGGTTGATGTGCTTTCGGGCGAGTGGGAATTCAAATATTTTTCCAAGGAATCCGATATGCCCGACGAGCTTGACACCGATACATACGAATTTGACAAGGTTTCGGTTCCGTCCGTTTGGCAACACACAGGCTATGAGGAGCCTTATTATATAAACGCAAGATATCCGTTTAAGCCTAACCCGCCGGAAATTCCTGCCGATTGCTCCGTAGGTGTTTATCACAAGGCTTTTGAGGCGGATGACATCGAGGCTACCTATACTCTGTCCTTTCTCGGTGTTGCAGGCGCCTTGGATGTTTTTGTAAACGGAAAATATGTCG
>JBJEPH010000084.1:0-2116 GCA_051881135.1 Eubacterium sp. | reverse complement strand
CAATATCATAAGTACCGGCGCTCTCCGAGGGGCAGGCGTTCCCCCTGCACCCCCTTTAAGATGATTTCAGCTGATAAGACTATTAATCAGCTGAAATTATATTCCCTGAAAGCCTGTTGGCAAAGCAAGTTCGCATATAGACTTTCGGAGAAATGCATCGATATTCTGTTTTTATTAGCGTTATACTCATAAACAGTAGTATAAGTAAACTCCTTTGGGGCAGAAAAGGCATTGTGTGGAAATTGAGTAAAAAGGCAAAAAATATGCACTGAAACAACATCTGTAAATGTTATTTCAAGGCAATTAACAAAAGAAAAGACTATAAATGTCGTAAAGCTATAGCTATTTATGAATATCTACTAAAGTTCTAAATAAATCTGTCGATATATATAATGAACAGTAGTGTACTTTGATAAAGCTTAAACTTGTAATTATTTCATTCAAGGAGGAATCGGTATGGCAATCGATTTATTTGGCTTAAATAAACCCGAAGCTACAATAGTACGGCAGAAAATTCAGCCTTCTACATTGCGCTTGGATTTAGATACGGTAAAAACAAACTGGGAGCAGATAAAAAGCGAAAGTAAAGACCTTGTTATGATTTCAGGCGAAACACAGGTAACAGGAAAAACTGTTTCCCAAAGTAATATAGACGGTTTAGGCGATATAAAGCGTACTGTAAACTATTCTTCCGATGTATTTTTCCAAAGGGATATGCCTCTTACCCCATCAGGTGACAACGAGTATATTGTCGGCGGTGTTGCATTCAGCAAGGAAGAACTTGAAAAATGCCGTATGGTAATGAAAACAGCCGCTGAAAACATAGGTTGTGGTATCGGAAAGGGTACGGATATTGATTATAAAAATTATGCACAGATGGGTATTGCTACAAGTTGTGTGAAAACCTATGCTAAAAATAATCTTACAGAAGAACAGGCTATTGTATTAAACAAAGCTATGGAGGAGTATAATCAGGCTTTAATTGATTTTCAAAATCAGACCTATGCAAAGGGCAACTATGTGGACACTCCCTACGCAAATCAAGTTGATTATTATGGTAAAGCAAGAGTGCTTAGCGACAGCGAAATTGAAGTTATAAATAAGTTAAAGGAAGAAATCAGCAGACTTACAGGCAGGTATATGGAGCCTTCAAGAAAAGGGATGGTTGCAGGCACACCCTCTGCTACCAACGAGGCTCTTATTGGCAAAATCACCGATTTATTCTCTGATATTGATTGCGGCAGTGTTCAGGATATCAATGCAGCAGCAGAAAGATACAAGGATTTAATTAAACCTGCCTACATAGCTTACGGAATGAATGATGAGCACGGTTCACTATCAAAAGTTCTTGAAGCAGATGTTGAATATTTCAGAAATCAGGTATCTAATATGCTGAAAGTAATGAAATTTCATCCTATAAATTTAAGCGTGTGAGTTGAATTCTAGAGGTGTGTAAGTTATTATAAGCCCTATAATTTCAACAAAAATTATGTTGCTTGCAAAACTGATAAAAGTACTGCAACAAATACCTTTAATTTTGCAGAATGTATGGTTGAAAAAATTAATCATTCACAGTTGCCGCAAAGTACAACATCATTTTCTAATGAGCCTATTGATGAGCCTGTCAAGGAATCAACAATAGATTTTTCAAGCTTTGCACCTAAAATTTCCGATGAAGTAAAACCGCATTTCTTGAAGCAGCAAAGGAAAGCGGATATATCCTCGATGTCAAGTGTTTCCTGCTTGATAAGACGATTTTAAAGGTCATAATCGTAGGTTGTAGTAAAGTCATTCGCATAATGCACAGCAGTTCTATTGCCGTTTGCGTCATACTCGAAAATCGTAGCATAACCATTGCGGTCAACCACTCGTGTAAGCCTGTTAAGAAGGTCATACTTGTAAGAAGTTGAGCTGAAAGGCGTTGTTACCTTCAGTTGGTAATGTAAACACTGCGAAAACCACCAATATTCTCTATATACCCACGATTAACCCAAACACAGCCTTCCCCGGATAAAACACGAAAAAATCCGAACCCTGTGAAGAGTTCGGATTTGAACGATATGGCTCCCCCAACTGGACTCGAACCAGTGACATCTTGATTAACAGTCAAGCGCTC
>JBJEPH010000083.1:0-2138 GCA_051881135.1 Eubacterium sp. | reverse complement strand
TATTATATCAAACCTTTCTGAAAAAGTAAAGGTATAGCAAGTTAGACCTTTGCTTTGCAAAAGTCTACTTGGCAGGGAGTTCCCTGCACCCCTTTCAGCTCCTCATCGGAGCTGTTTACTGTCCGAGAAACGGACAGTAATTAAGGCACGAATCTGAACGGACTCGTGCCTTGTCGCCCATACAAAAGTATGATATAATATCCAAGTTGTCGCACCCAATCTGGCAACAGAAAGGGGGTGTCTGCGTGTCGGATATTATATCTTTTCTTGTGTCCGTTTTGGCGAGTGTAGTTGGCTACTATATTTGCAAATGGTTAGACGGAGACGACAGCGACAACTAACCTAACGGAAGCTCAACCGTCAAAAATGAGAAGAACCCCCAGTATTGGCTGATACTGGGGGTTCGTTTTGTGTCTGCGTGACACTTATATCTTTTCTTAGCTGTTGCTATTATAACATATTCAAACAGCTATTTCAAGTATATGCTAAATTTAAAAGATTATCAAAAAGTCATATTATAAAATAAAAAACAGCTCCCTGCATTAAACAAGGAGCTAAATTTTCATTTATTCAAATAAGTGTTTTCTACCATTGGTACACTTGAACCAACCCACCGCTTTACTTCCCACTACAGGTGGCAGTATCCCATAGTTCTTCAACTGTCCTCGCTATTATTTTAAGTCGTAAGACCTCACGACAAGCCAATTCGGGCAATTACGGTTAGTTCCCTACTATGCAACCTACAGTTTTTCTATGCTACTCTGTTTCGCAATAAAATATTTTATCAAAAAAACATCTATTTTTCAAGAACAAATTTTTATATTCATTCAGAAACAACTTCGCCTGTATCAGGATTAACTTTAATTGAATGAGTTTCTTTCGACTTATGTCTACGACTCTTCAAAAAATTATTAAAAAGAATAGTGTTTGATGTAGCAACATCAAATTGCTCATTAGAACAAAACTGCTCGACATAAACAAGAAAATCCGAATATTCTACAAAGTCTTTCTCTTGTATGAGAAGAATAAGCTCTCTTTTAATCTTTAATGCTTCAGATTTTGTCATCTCCGTATAATCCGAGATATCAAAACCACCAAGAGTTTCAATTTCAACCTCATCATACTGATATTTATCTGCATTATCCTTATGAGTAAAATAGCGATAATAACCCCTAACCTGCTCCACAGGTTGAGGTATAGGTTGATTTAAACTATCGGTAAAACTCTTCACATTGTTGTATGTAGTTGGTCCATCATAGACTAATATGATGTGATAATGAGGTTTCTTAGGATTACCATCAGGGTCGATATCTTTATCGTGATACGGACTTATTGCAACCCTCAAACCACTTTGCTTAAGCTTGTCCTTCCAATCAACTGGAGCTGATTCAGGATACAAGACAAACGCCCAAGCTCTTTTCTTTACAATTTTTGCCATAAAAAATCCTCCGTTAATTTTACGGAGGTCAACTCTTGAAATTTTGCTTGTAGAATGATATAATAACTCTACAAGGTGGATATGAGAGAGCGACCTCTTGTATTCGTAAACGGTATTGGCGTACCGTTTACTTTAACCAGTATATCACAAAACCGTCCTTTTCGCAAGGACGGTTTTTTCTATTTCTTCTGTCTATTTTCGTATTCTCTGTGAGCTGTTTCAGATAAATTTTCAAGTTCCCACTTTCTATTTGGAAAAGTCTCTCCAGTATTTCGTATAAGATTAGCTGACTCAATTATCAATCTTCTCAAAGCATTTGCTTTCGAATACTTAATTCCAGTTCGTTCAGAATAATACTTCTGAATAAACTTTAAATCTTCATTTATCGTATTAGTTATAGGCACATTCAAATTCACCCAAATTCCCCCCTTTTTTAGTATTATACTAAGTGTTTTGCTAAGTGTCAAGTTTTTCATAAAATCTGAAAAATGGCTTATCTATGCGATTTTTAAAATTGTCACTTGTCACTCCTTAGGGGGGGTGTCGTAGTACCCCCCTATATTTTTTTTGCTAACAGGACGAGAAAACTATGATTTTTATAAAAATACGCGTCCGCAACATTACGTTTTTTAGTGTGGTTACCTCACTGCGACAGAATAATGTGAAAGCCCCCTCAAGGGGGGCTTTTTTATTTTTATCC
>JBJEPH010000082.1:0-8278 GCA_051881135.1 Eubacterium sp. | reverse complement strand
TTAAAAATTAACGCAGTATAATCGTAAATTTGTTAATATAAACCTAATCATGTTCTAATACTGTTAGGCTAGGGTAACGGTAGTAATCCGAGCCCATCAAAAATGCAGTATTAAAGCGATATTTGTTGCTTTCGCTGTTGCCTTGCGTCAGCAAGGCTGCCATCTCAAGACACCAAATCTCATCTTTACTACAAGTATTTTTGATGCTTTGCAGTTTATAGTGTGCAGATTTGGTCTTAATTGAGGCAAAAACGCAGTTAATCCTTTCGGATTAGCGAGTATTTTAACAAAAAGTAAGGGCAATATCTGCCACGATAAACCGTGGTCCGAATTATTACCGTTACCCTATTATTTCATTGCCTTAACTGCTTCAAAGTCGTCAAGAATTTCCTGCTCAGGCTTTGGTGTAGCAAGCGATACAATTACATTTACAAGCAAGCCGATAACAAATGCCGGTAAAAGCTCATAAATATTAAGCACAGCATTCAAATCTGCAATAACAAACTTCCAAACAAATACCATAACAGCACCGCTAATCATACCTGCCAACGCGCCGTATTTGTTTGAACGCTTCCAGAACAGCGACAGCAATACAACAGGACCGAAGGTTGCGCCGAAGCCTGCCCAAGCAAACGATACAACTCTGAATACAGATGAGTTTTCATTCCATGCGATAATTACGCCGATAACCGAAATAACGATTAAGGTTACACGGGCAATAATCATTTGCTTTGTTTCATCAAGCTTAACCCTAAACAATCCGCCTACAATATTTTCACTTGCCGATGAGGATGCCGCAAGAAGCTGACTGTCGGCAGTTGACATTGTAGAGGCAAGAATACCTGCAAGGATAACGCCTGCAATAAGTGCAGGAACAATGCCGTTTTGCGACAGAAGGGTAGCAACGCTGATGATAATTCTTTCACTGTCGTCAAGTCCTGTGATAGTGCCATTGTTTACAAGTGCAAAGCCAACAACGCCGATAAGCACGGCAACAGCCATTGAAATTACAACCCAAACGCTTGCAACTCTGCGTGAAATCTTAACCTTATTAGGATTTTCAATAGCCATAAATCTTAACAGAATATGAGGCATACCGAAATATCCGAGTCCCCACGCAAGTGTAGAAACAACGGATATTATTCCAAACGAGCCTGCGCTGTTTGTTTTTGCAACATAGCCCTTAAATATATCAAGATATCCGTCAAACTGTCTTGCGTTTTCCATAACTGCATCCATTCCGCCAACCTTGCTTATGCCGAATATAAGCACGATAAGAAGCGCAATGGTCATAATTATGGACTGAATAAAGTCGGTAATTGACGCGGCATTAAAGCCTCCGAGAGAGGTGTATCCCACAATTACGATGGCAGAAACTACCATAGCAATATGATAGTCGATACCGAATAATGTGCCAAACAGCTTACCGCAGGCAGAAAAGCCCGAAGCAGTGTAGGGAACAAAGAATACAATAATCATCAATGCGGCAATAGCCATAATAATTCGGCTGTTGTCCTTATATCTCTGTGAAAAATAATCGGGAATGGTAATTGCGTTTATTTTTGCCGAATAGTTACGAAGTCTTTTCGCAACAATAAGCCAATTAAGGTATGTACCGATGGCAAGACCTATTACCGTCCAGCTAACCTCAGCAAGTCCTGCGGCAAGAGCAAGTCCCGGTATGCCCATAAGCAAATAGCTTGACATATCCGATGCCTCCGCACTCATAGCAGTAACAAGCGGTCCTAATTTTCTTCCGCCAAGATAAAAGTCGCCTACATTCTTTGTTTGTTTAGAATAAGCAACGCCGATTATAACAACCATTGACATATAAGCCACAATGGAAATCATAATGCATATTTGAGCAGGTGTCATAATATCTCCTCCAAAAAATGATATTTACCATTTTAACACAAATTAAATCCGTTGTAAAGTGCTAAAGTGTTAATGTGTAATTATTATAATAATTAAATCTTTATATTGATAATAAGGTTTCGTAGTGTTATAATATACTTAATTATGCACAATGGTGGTTAATATGGATAAAATTGAAGAAAAAATCAAAGAGCTTAGAGATAAACTAAACTATTATTCAGACAAATACTATATGGATGACGCGCCGGAAATATCCGATTACGAATATGATATGATGATGCGTGAGCTAAAGTCGCTTGAGGAGGAATACCCACAGTATGACTCTGTTGATTCTCCCACAAAAAGAGTAGGCGGAAAAGCAGATAATTCGTTTGAGAGCGTTGTTCATACTGTAAGAATGGAAAGCCTTCAGGATGCTTTTTCAAAGGAGGAAATTTTCGATTTCGGCAGAAGAGTCTGCGATACGGTTTCATCGCCGAAATTTGTTGTTGAGCCTAAAATAGACGGCTTGAGCGTAAGCCTTGAATATGTAAACGGCGAATTTGTAAGAGGCTCAACCCGTGGCGACGGTGATGTAGGCGAGGATGTGTCGGGCAATCTGCGTGTTATTCGCAATATTCCGTTAAGGCTTAATGAAAATATTCCGTTTATCGAGGTTCGAGGCGAGGTATATATGCCAAAGAAAAGCTTCGATAAGGTTGTTGACAGACAGCTTATTAACGGAGAGAAGCCCTTTAAAAATCCGAGAAATGCCGCAGCCGGCTCCTTAAGACAAAAGGACAGTATGGTTACTGCAACAAGGGGACTCGATATTTTTGTTTTCAACATTCAGCAAATCGAGGGAGTAAGCTTAAATTCCCACAAGGACTCGCTTGATTATCTTAAAAGGCTCGGCTTTAACACGGTTCCGTTCTATGACAGAGTAGGCTCCATTGATGAAGCCTTTGAAAAGGTGGAGGCTATCGGAGAAAAAAGAGGCGAGCTCGAATTTGATATCGACGGAGCAGTTATTAAGGTTGATGATTTTGACCAAAGAGAGCTTTTAGGCTCAACCTCAAAATTTCCGAAATGGGCTGTTGCCTTTAAGTATCCACCCGAGGAAAAGCAAACAAGGCTTGTCGATATAGAAATAACCGTCGGCAGAACAGGTGTGCTTACTCCTACCGCTGTGCTGGAGCCCGTGCATCTTGCAGGTACAACCGTTTCCCGTGCAACGCTTCATAATCAGGATTTCATAAACGAAAAGGGCGTTAATATAGGGGATATAGTTACTGTTCGTAAGGCAGGCGACATCATTCCCGAGGTGCTTTGCGTAAACGAAAAGCACAGCACAGGCTCATATGTTTATCCCACCGTTTGTCCCTCCTGCGGTGAACGTGTAGTATGCGAGGACGACGAAGCGGCAATCAGGTGCATTAATCCCGAATGTCCTGCACAGCTTCTTCGCAATCTTATCCACTTCTGTTCAAGAGATGCAATGGATATTGAGGGACTCGGCCCAAGCATTATCGAAACCTTTGCAGACGAGGGTATGATTACAAAGGTTACGGATATTTACAGACTTGATAGGGAAAAAATCGCTTCGCTTGACGGCTTCAAGCAAACAAGTGCAAACAATATTGTGACCTCTGTCGAAAAAAGCAAGCAAAATGATTTGGGCAAGCTTATCTTTGCCTTTGGCATAAGACATATAGGCGCCAAGGCGGCAAAGCTTTTGTCCGATAACTTTAAAAGCATTGACGCAATTATAGATGCAAGCGTTGAAGATATTTCGCAAATTGAGGGCTTCGGTGATGTTATGTCAGAATCGGTTGCGGATTTCTTTTCAAGCGAAAGCGTAATTGAAATGATAGAGGAGTTAAAATCGCTCGGACTTAATATGCAAAGCAAAACAGTTGTTAAGGATAATCGCTTTGAGGGTATGACCTTCGTTTTAACAGGCACTCTGCCAAATTATAAGCGTTCCGAGGCCGCTAAAATAATTGAGTCCTACGGCGGTAAAACCTCCTCCTCCGTAAGCGCTAAAACAACCTATGTTTTAGCAGGCGAAGCAGGTGGCTCCAAGCTTGACAAGGCAAACAAGCTCGGAATACCGATAATAGACGAAAACAAATTTGAAGAAATGATTAATTAATATGAGAGAATTCAGAAAAAAGCAACGCAGGTTAAAATCTGCTATGAACACAATAATTATAGCATCCGCCGCATATCTTTTTATCTATATCGGCATTTACCCTATGATTGAGGATGCGATAGGCAAAACAGGCTTAAGCGTTATATCGTATGTAGGCGATATTTTGGTTGTGATTTGCTGTGTAATACTGTTTATTTATTATTCCAGATATTCAGGATGCGACAGGTTTTTGGAGTCGGTGGAAAACGAGCTTTCGGACACAGGCTATTATTTTACATCAAGGACGGAAAAAAGCATTGACGATTATAAAAAGGTCGTCATTGAAGATTTAAGAAATAACGGCTTTTCAGTTGATGAAAATGTGGAAATTGATGATTTGCAGTTTGACGCAGTTGCCTGTAATAAAAAGGAGCTTGTATATATATTAACAAATGATGTTGTGGATAAAAACGACCTTGTAGCCTATATCGAATCGGCTATATACGATATTACCGTTGCCAAGCTCAAACGAAAAGCAAATGCCGTAATGCTGTATATTTGTAACGAAGCCGACGAGGGTGCCGTTGCACTGTCAAAAATGATTACGCCCATCGGCAAAAAAGAGCAAATAAAAATTGCAAATGCCGTCGTTGAGCTTTCAACAGGGCGTTGCTATTTCCTGGGAAATAACCCAACAAAGTGTCAGCAGATGATTGCAAATTATGCTATGAATTGCAGTGTGCCTGTCAAGGATGAATACATAGGCAGGGAAAGATTGCCCTTTCAGGACGAGTTAGAGGAGCATATGAAGGACTTTAACTTAAAGGATTTCAAAAACGGTAATTTCTTTGCACATTAATTAAGGAGTTTGAGCTATTATGTCAGCAGCAGAAAAATATATTGAAACACTTAAAAATAAAAAGGTCGCTTTTGTAGGTATGGGCGTTGCAAATATGCCCTGTGCAAAATTTCTTGCAAGGCACGGTATAGAGGTTTATGCCTGCGATAGGAGAGATAAGGAATACATCGGTGTTGAGGATTGCGCAGAGCTTGAAGATCTTGGTGTGCATTTTTCCTTAGGTGAAAATTATCTTGATGTTCTGCCTGATATGGATGTCGTTTTCCGTTCTCACGGGATTCTGCCCTTCCAAAATCCGTGGATTGGCGAATGTATTAAGCGCGGACAAAGGGTAACCACCGAAATGGAGGTTTTCTTTGAATACTGTCCTGCGAGGATTTTTGCCGTTACAGGCTCAAACGGTAAAACAACAACAACCACGCTTATTTCAAAAATGCTTGAAGCGCAGGGCTTTAAGGTCTTTTTAGGCGGTAATATCGGAAAGGCGCTTATGCCTGCACTTGAGGATATAACGGAAAAGGATATTGCCGTTGTAGAGCTTTCATCCTTTCAGCTTTTAACAATGGGAAATATGGTAAATAAGCCCGATGTTTCGGTTGTAACTAATATCGAATGTACCCATCAGGACCATCATATCAACCCGGACGAATATGTTGATGCGAAAAGAAATATCCTTATTTATCAAAGCCCCGAGGGCAGAACCGTGCTTAATGCAGACTGTGATTATTCCATAGGCAATAGTGTATATCACGATATGCGATATGATGTCAGAGGACAGCTTTATCAGTTTTCCGTTAAGCATCCTGTTGAGAACGGTGCTTTTATGGACAGAGAAACAGGGGATATCTATTATGCCGAAAACGGAAAGAATACTCTTGTTATGAACAAAAGCGACATTGTTATTCCGGGCGAGCATAATATAGAAAACTATTGTACGGCAATTTCTGCCGTGTGGGGAATGGTCGGCGCCGATGTAATAAAGAGCATCGCTCAAACCTTCAAAGGCGTGGAGCACAGAATAGAATTTGTAAGAGAGGTTGACGGAGTTAAATATTATAACGATTCCATTGCCACATCTCCAAGCCGTGTTATCAGCGGATTAAAGGCGTTCGACACAAAAATCATTGTGCTTATGGGCGGAAGCGACAAGGGAAATGATATGAGCGAAATGGTGCCGTATATTCTTAAGTATGTTAAGCTTCTTGTTTTAAACGGCGCAACTGCCGATAAAATTTATGATACCGTTGTCAGCGATGAGGGCTATTCCGAGTCGGGCTTGGAAATAGTAAAGGTGCCCACTATGGCTCAGGCATTGGAGGTTGCAAAGCAAAAGGCGGTTAAGGGCGATATTGTTTCTCTTTGCCCTGCCTGTCCTGCCTTTGACCAGTTTAAAACCTTTGAATATAGGGGTAGGGAATATAAAAGAATTATTAACGAATGGTGAGTATATGCAAACTGTTGAATTATTAAAAAAGCTAACCTCTGCTGTCGGTGTTTCAGGTGCTGAGGGAAATATAGTTAAAGTTTTAACCGAATTGTTAGAACCTTATGGTGATGTTTCTGTTGATTGCCTAAATAATGTTTATTGCAAGATAGGTAATGAGGGATATCACATTTTGATTGACGCTCACTTGGATGAGATAGGCTTTATTGTTAAAGAAATTACCGAAGACGGTTTTATCAAGGTTTCAAATATCGGCGGTGTAGATAGAAGAATGCTTCTTGCAAGTGAGGTAAGCATTTGGGGCGATAAGGAATATTACGGTGTTATATCTAATCTTCCGCCCCATTTACAAAAGCAAAATGATGAGAAAAAAGCACCCGAAGTTGACGAAATTTCAATTGATATCGGTATGACTGAGGATGAATCAAAAAAGCACATTTCTCTTGGTGACAGAGTAACCTTTAGAAGACATTTTACTAAGTTATTAGGTAATCAAGTATCTTCAAATGCTTTAGATGACAGATGCGGTGTTGCAGCAATCATACTTGCTCTTGATGAGCTTAAGAAAATTAATGCAAATGTCACTGTTATGTTTTCTTCTCAAGAGGAGGTCGGCAAAAGAGGTGCTAAGATAGGAACTTACGACAGAGCAATTGATGAGGCAATTGTTGTTGATGTTTCTTTCGGATACAGTCCGTTATGCAAAAAGACCGATTGCGGTGATATCGGAAAAGGTCCAATGATTGGAATGAGTCCGATACTCGACAGAGATATGTCAAGAACCCTTGCAGATATTGCTAAAGAAAACAATATCCCATATCAGTTAGAGGTTATGGGTTCGGGACATACAGGCACAAATGCAGATGTAATTTCTGTTAGTGAGTACGGTATTAAAACTGCATTGATTTCAATTCCCGAGAAATATATGCATTCACCGATTGAGGTAATTGATATAACAGATGTTGAGAATACCTCACGCCTTATTGTTGAGTATGTTAAACATAGAATGGAGGATTTTAATGCTTAAGCAATTATGTAAATTAAACGGTGCCTCCGGTAACGAAAACAAGGTTAGAGAGTTTATTACAAGTAAAATTAAAGCTGATTATGTTGTTGATAACCTCGGTTCTGTAATAGCCTTTGTTGGAGATGACAGCGATTGTAAAAAAGTTAGCATTAACGCTCATATGGATGAGGTTGGTTTTATCATTACAGGTATTACAGATGAAGGATATTTACGCTTCAGTCCTGTTGGCGGAATAGATCCCAGAGTATGCCTTGACAGAGTAGTAGAAACAGAAAACGGTGTTAAGGGTGTTATCGGAGACAAAGCCTTTCATTTATTGTCGGGTGATGAAAAATCTAAATGCCCCGATTTCGAAAGCCTGCTAATAGACATCGGAGCAATAGATAAAAAACAGGCAGAAGAGGTTGTTTCATTAGGCGACTACGCTTATTTTGTAAGTGAATATATTGAATTCGGTGATGGGTATATCAAAGCAAAGGCTTTAGACGACAGAATAGGCTGTATGCTTATGATAGATATGATTAACGAGGGCATAGAAGGAACCTACTGCTTTAATGTTCAGGAGGAGGTAGGCTTGCGTGGTGCAAAATGTACTGCAGAAAATACCTGTCCTGATATAGCTATTATTCTGGAATCTACAACTGCCGCAGATTTAGACGGAGTCAGCGGTGCCGACAGAGTATGCGTTTTAGGCGACGGTCCCGTTATATCCTTTATGGACGGCAGAACCATTTATGATAAGCAATTATATAATCTTGCAATGCAAACGGCAAAGGAAATCGGCATACCTGTTCAAACAAAAACCGCCATTGCAGGTGGAAATGACGCAGGCGCAATTCAAACAGCCTCGGGCGGAACAAGAGTTCTTGCAATTTCGTTGCCTACAAGATATATCCATTCGGGTGCAAGCGTGGTTAAAAAATCGGACATTGAAGCCACTAAACTATTGATAAAGGAATT
>JBJEPH010000081.1:0-2163 GCA_051881135.1 Eubacterium sp. | reverse complement strand
TGTAAATGTCAAGTCAAAATGTACAATTTCGGCGGTTTAAAATGTACAATTCCGGCGGAAGTGATGTATGTTTCTTTAATAGCTTAAAATTTGCGTTATATTTTCTGGTTCTTCTTCAAAAATCTTTCTGTCTTTAACACGGTAGGAGTGTCCCGCAATTTTGATAATTTCACAATGGTGTACCAATCTGTCAATTATCGCATTCGCAATTACAGCATCGCCAAAAACATCTGCCCATTTTGAAAATGCCTGATTTGTTGTAAGTATTGTGGGTCTGAACTCGTATCGTGCCGCTATCAGTTGGAAAAATCCGTATGCAGCTGCTTTATCTACCGGCAGATACCCTATTTCATCAATTATTAAAACGGTATATTTCAAGTAATGCTTTACTACCTGTTCTACACGGTTTTCCTTTGCCGCTTGTTTGAATTTCTCCATAAGTTTTGCAAAATTAATAAAATATGTAGATATTCTCTGACTTGCTGCCTCTATTCCTATTGCTGTTGCAAGATGCGTTTTCCCAACACCACTTGTTCCCACAAACACTATATTTGTCTTTGTATCAATAAATCGTAAAGTCATTAAATCCGCAATTTGCTCTCTTTTTATTGAGGGTTGATAGGAAAAGTCAAAATCCTTAAATGTTTTTATGTACGGAAAATGAGATGTCATAATATTTATCTTCTTTGCTCGCTCAGCCCTAAATTCGATTTCTGCATTGGTAAGCTCTAAAAGGGAGTCCGTAAGAGGTATATTATTTTTTGCCGAGTTATCCATAACATTGGGGAGAACCTCAAGCATTTTTGAGAGGGAAAGTTCTTCCAAATTGTTTCGTAATATATTAAAGTTTGTCATATATTTCAAGGTTCCTTTCTGCAATAGCTGTTATTTCATCATCCGGAAGTCTTCTTAACGCACTGCATCTTGCAATTTCCAGATAATCACTATGATTGAAATTAGTAAGCTTGGCACTTTTATCCCAATGACGTATGAAATGCCCATTAAAAGTGATGTTAAAGCCTGTACCATCATCTTCTATATCGACATACTTGCCAATATATTTCGGAGGAACAGAATACTTTTTACCTTCATAAGCAATGAGCGATTCTCTGCTTACTCTTCGTCTTATGGGTTTGTCAAAATATCCTGTAAGAATAGTAAGATCCGTTTTCAGCAAATAAGGCTTTTCTGCTTCAAGTAATTTCAGCGGCGGTTTGCCTGTTGCCTGACAAATTTCAGTATTTATATCATTATTAAGCTCAGACGCAACCTTTTGTATGTCACTGAAATTTGTTATATCACCGCTGTAAACCTTGAGCCTGTTTACAAGCTTTGCCGTGACTTCAACCTTACCCTTTGTTTCCGGACGGTATGCCACACAAGCCCTGGGAACAAATCCGCAGTCTGATGAAAACATACTGAACTCATCGTTAAATACAGGATCGTTATACTGTGTCCTTGACTTATCGATGATAGACCGCATATTATCAAAAAGGATCTCATGCGGTACTCCACCGATATATTTGAACGCTCTTACAAGGCATTGTTCAACTGTATTTAAGTCCTTGGATTCGGTTACATAGAGGAATTTTGTCCTTGAAAAACCAAGTATTAACAGGAATACATTGAATTTTATCGTATCTCCGTTCATTGTTTTGAAAACTAAGGATTCCTTCCAATCCACCTGCGCCTGAAATCCCGGATTTGTTTCAAAACGGATAACAGCTTGTTTTTGCTTCTCGGTATTGAGGTTACGGATAAAATCTTTAATTATGGTATATGAGCCGGTATATCCGTGATGTTTTTTCAGGTAATTGCAAATTGCAATAGCAGGTGCACCGGTTTTGACCTTTTCCTCAATAATACTTTCAAAGCCGTCAGTTTTCTTGGTTCTGTTGCTTTTAGGTGGAGGCATATTATTCTTAACAGCATCTATGTTTTTTGAAACTGTCCTCCTGTCGCAGCCGTATATGCGTGCAAGCTTTGAGCAGTTAATATTTGCCTCCGGATTTTCTTTCAGCATAAATTTCACCTTCTCGTAAATGTCTTTTCTGTAATTCACTTTCATCACTCCCGGATAGATTATACTATATCCGGGAATATTTCGCCATAATTGTACATTTTGAGTCGGCGTTTTTGTACATTTTCATTTTAACATTTACA
>JBJEPH010000080.1:0-8433 GCA_051881135.1 Eubacterium sp. | reverse complement strand
CTTATAAAAAAGCAAAAGGAACTAATTTTTTTCATTAGTTCCTTGTTAATTTATTCATTTACAGATTTCTGATATCGTTTCCGAAAATGTACATAGGTATATATTCGCCTGTGATACGGCTGGTAATACGCTTGTCGTATTTGCTCTCGAGGGCGCCGATATTATAGTTGGTGCTTATTATGGTAGGCCTGCCCGACAGGATACGTGAATTGATAATATTGTAAAGCGTTGCAATGCTGTACTGATTATCAAGCTCGGTTCCCAAATCGTCAAGAACAAGCAAATCGCAGCCTAACACTTGATTTTTAGAATAATATGCCGTATCTCCCCTGCCGAACTGCTCGCTCTGCAAATCGTCGCATATATTTTGGCTTGTTCCGTAGCAAACATAGTAGCCGCGATTAATAACCGTGTTGAGTATCGCAAGGCTGAGATGCGTTTTTCCGAGTCCCGTACCGCCTACAAACATCAAATTCTTGCTGTTTAAGGTAAAGTTTTGAGCATATTTTCTTGCCGTTGATAAAATCTTTTCTGCTCGCTGACGAGGAACAATTGCATTTTCGCCTGCCTGATCGCTGTAATATTCGAGTGAAAAATTATTAAAGGTGCATTTGTCAAGAGGTGCAAGCCTTAAAATTTCCTCACGCATAATATCCTTTAAAAGCTGCTTATGACAGCTGCACATTCTGCCGTTTATAAAGCCCTTATCCTCACACGCCTCGCATATAAATTCAGGCTTCATTGCGTTTTCCTTATAGCCGTTAGCCTTTAAAATTTTGCTTCGCTGAGCAACAAGCGCCTTGCTTCTGTCGCGAAGCTCGGCAACCTTTTCGTCAGTGTTTTGCTTATAGAAAAAAAGCTGTGATATTTCTAAGCCTATGCCGCTTAGCTGTGACTGAATTTCATCAATTTCGGGAATTTCCATTCGTATTTCGGAGGCCCTGATATCAGCCTCCATAACAGCCTTGTCGTGACGCTTTTCAAGTATTTTTTTTGCCCTATTATATATTTCGTTAGAATAAGCCATAATGTCTCCTTTTAAACATCGTAGTCGTCGTTGAACATCGCCTTTTTGGCAATTTCGTCGATATCATAGGTTTTGTTGATATCCTCTGCGCCGTTTCTGCCGTTCTTTTCATTATGTGCCTTTTCGTCTGCAATAACAGCCTCGACGGAGAAAATGCCCTTTTTCTTCCAGTTTTTCAAAACTGAATCAACATATTTAAGAGTAGGCTTTTCGGTATTTTCCTTCATTATGTCACAAGCCATTGATATCATCGCCATATCAAAATCCTCGTGCCAAGCCTTAATCATTTCCCTTTGCTTAACCGTCGGATTTTTATGTCTTATTCCGATAAGTGCAATTATTTCCTTCCACAGCCTGTCCGACGCTTCAAGCTCGTGCAGCTTTTCATCAGCCGCCTCAAGCGTTGTTATGCCCTCCTCCGACCAATTCTTTGCCATAGCCGCAATGTACGAGGTGCCGTATGCCCTGCCCTTTGCTCTTTCGTTTTTATAATACTGTAATATCGTGAGCACAATGTCCGCAGGCAAGCCGTAATATGTAACCATATTAATTATAAGCTCCTGCTCTGCGTGGGAAAGAGTTTTGCCCAAAACCTCCTGTGCGTTGCGCAGAGTTGCCGTTAGCTGCTTATCCTCTCTGCATATGCTCACAATTTCCTTAGGCGAAAGCGTGGGCACGGGTACAGCCGTTTTCTTTTCCTTCTTGGGCGGTTCCTCGGCCTTTTCGATTTGCTTTGAAGCAATTATCTCGCCGTCGCGGGAAAGCAAGCCCTCCTCAACCCAGAAATCCAAAAAATCGTCTGCGTCGCTTTGTGTACATCCGAGAGCCTTTGCAACATCCTTGCTGTCGCATACGCCGTTGGACGCCAAAATAAGAAGCATTGCCTTAATTTGATATTCACTTGCAAATTTTAAGTAATTCGTTACAATTTTCTTAGGCACTGCAACCATACCGTCGCTCCACAAATCGCCGACAGGTATAACCTGATACTGCATAGACTCCCCCCTTTTTCAATGGAATACTAACATTGTATCAAAAATAAAACAATTATTCAATAAAAATAAATTATTTGCTTGACTTTATTTTAATAAGGTGTTATAATCACTTCAACGCTTAAAACTGTAACGCTTTTAAGTGCTAAAGTGTTACAGAGAACAGGAGAATGAATTATGTCAGAGAGAAAAGGCGACTTAATGTCGGTAAGAAATGATGTCAAGGTGCTTGATGCAACCATCCGTGACGGAGGACTATGCAATAATTTTGAGTTTACGGATGAGTTTGTAAGAGAGCTTTATAAAACAAATATTAAATGCGGCATTGATTATATGGAGTTCGGCTATAAGGCAAGCAAGGAAATGTTTGACCCTAAAAAGTTCGGAAAATGGAAATTTTGTAACGAAGAGGATATCCGCGCAATAGTAGGCGATAATGTTTCCGATATGAAAATTGCCGTAATGGCAGATGTAGGAAGATGCGATTTTAAAAATGACTTTTTGCCGAAAAAGGAAAGCGTAATTGATATGGTTCGTGTAGCCTGCTACATTCACCAAATTCCTGCCGCCGTTGAGATGATTGAGCATTTTCATACGCTCGGATATGAAACCACCTGCAATATTATGGCCATTTCGCAGGCTAATACGGAGGATATAGAAACTGCGCTTACAATGCTTTGCCAAAGCAATGTAGATGTCATTTATCTTGTTGACAGCTACGGCTCGCTCTATCCCGAAAATGCGGCAAAGCTTGCAAAGAAATATCTCTCCTTTGCAGAGGAGGCAGGCAAAAAGGTTGGCTTCCACGCACACAATAACCAAAATCTCGCTTTTGCAAACACCATAGAAACGCTTTCATACGGCGTATCATTTTTGGATGCAACCTCTATGGGTATGGGCAGAGGCGCAGGAAACTGTGCAATGGAGCTGCTTCTCGGATTCCTTAAAAATCCTAAATACAGCCTGTACAGCCTTTTGACCTTTATCGAAAAATATATGATTCCGTTAAAGCAATCGGGCGTTGTCTGGGGATACGATTTACAATATATGTTCACAGGTCAGCTAAACCGTCATCCACGCGAGGCTATGGCATTTACAGCCGATGGACGAAGCGACTACTGCGAATTTTACACATCACTGTTAGATAATTTTTAATATGCAACAAAATACCGTCTCCGATGCATTTTTCGAAGACGGTATTTTTGCTTTATTTTGTTAATATGTAATGCAATCGGTTGTGATATAGTTTACGCCTAAATCAAGCAGCCTTTGCATTGTGTCCCTGTCGTCAATGGTCCATGCGCCGAGTGATAAGCCTGCCTGCTTACATTCCTTTATAATATCTGCGTCGTCCTCAAAGTTTTCTTCCTTGTTTCCGTTAAAATCAATTCCGCAGTTTTCAACCGATTTGGCAAGCTCGATATCCTCGTCGGTAATTTCCTGTACAAGATAATATAAATCTGCGTCCGTCAGCTTTCTCATTTCAACCATATCGTTGAAATCGAAAGAGATATAAATTGCTTCAACACCAACCTCATTTACCATATCAACAATTTCGCCGAAATATTGAGAATCGTCCTTGCCCTTCAGCTCAATAACAGCCTTCATATCATACTGCTTGCATATATCAAGATATTCCTTTAGGGTACAAATCTTCAATTCGGGATATTTGTCGATATTAACTCCGTTATCCGTGTTGTACTGCATAAGCTCGTCATAGGTTGCCTTATCAACGCGTTTATTTCCGTTCATCATACGGTAAATATTAAAGTCGTGCTGGATAACCCAAACTCCGTCCGCTGTTCTGTAAACATCACATTCTGCGCCCCAGAAGCCTGCCTTGCCTGCCTCGTCAAACGCAGGTGCGGTATTTTCCGGTGCAACACCTCTGAAGCCCCTGTGCGCAATAATATATGTATCGTCCTTAACGATATCCTCTGCCGAAACAACTTTATAATCAGCCGTTTTGCAATACATATTCAACGCATAAACACCTGCCCCCACAACTAAAACAATAAGCGCCAGCAAAACCGATAAAACGATAATCACAATTTTCTTTTTCTTACTCATTTTCATTCTCCTCATTTTTTGCCTTAAATTTTATTCTTTGGCTCTGTGTTTCTTCAAAAACATTTTCGTAATTCCAAAAGCCGTTGATGCCCTTTGCTCTGCATCCGATAACAAAATGAAGCTTTGCTATGCCGAAATCCACGCTTTTATCGGAATACGGCTCGTCAACTCTGCCACTCAACACACCGTTTTCATATTTAAACAAAACAGGTCGTCTGTTAACGGCAGATGGTCCCTTCTCCACAAGCGTCATCGCATAGGCATATTCCTCGGGAAGCCTTTCATCACAAATCTCAAACATCTTTTGATAGCTTTTATTGGTTTTGTGAGTTGCGTTATACATTGTTTTTTCAATAAGGCTGTATCTGTCCTTGGCATAGCCTACAACAATAACGGCATAAATGCGCTTTTCCCTTGCAAGATTAATCATTTCATAGGTTTTGTTTTCGTTATATGTTCCCGAAACCCAACAGGTTCCGAGCCCGTGATAAACGCATTGAAGCACAATGCTTTCGCCGTAGTAGCCGCAATCCTCACGAGCCTTTTGGCTGTCGGGTCCTGCTACAACTATCATAGAAAACTTGCCCGTAAAGATTTTAAACGCAGGCGTTGCATCCTCAACAAAAATGAAATCAAGACCGGCTTCCTCATTTACGGCGTCAACCATTTCTTTAATAACATCCATAATGTCGGGCGACAATGCTTTAGCCTTGTATGCCCGTCTGGAATGTCTTTTTTCTATCGCTTCAACATACTGTGCATTTGTCATAATAAACATCCTTTGCTTTATATAAAGATATTATATCATCATATTTCAAAAAAGTATATAAAAATTTTAATAATCAAGCTCCACCTTATATTTTTTCATCCAAACATAAATCTGCACAACATAGGCAAGCACCTGCGGTGTGCGCATAAGCTGACCGTACCACGGCTCCTTAAGTGAGTCGGGATTATCAATCAGCTCTAAAATCGCTTTATTGTCTATCAGGTCATTAAGCGGACTGCTTTTATCATTTATCACTGCAAGCACCATTTCCTTAACCTGCGAAACATAAATGGGATTAAAGCTTTTCGGATAAGGACTTTTTTTGCGCCAGGTAATGATTTCGGGAAGCTCGTTTTCAAATGCTTTTCTAAGTATTCCCTTTTCCCTGCCGTTAGCAGATTTGATGCTCCACGGCATATTATAGGCATATTCCACAATTCTGTAATCGCAAAACGGAACACGCACCTCGAGCGACGCCTCCATACTCATTGCGTCCTTGCGTGCAAGCAGCGTTTGCATAAACCAGTTCATATTAAGCACAAACATTTCCCTCATACGCTTCTCAAGCCTTGTGTCGCTGTCAAGAGCGCTTACAGTCTTCAGCGTTTCAAGATATGCGCTTCTTGCATATTCCTCACCGTTTTTCAGCACGCCGTCACGCAATATTCCCCTGCGCACATTGGTTGTTCTCGACCACGGAAATGTTTCCTCAAACAGTATTTCCTCTCTGTGATACCAGGGATAACCTCCAAATATTTCGTCCGCACACTCTCCGCTTAGTGCAACCGTGTGTTTTCTTTCAACCTCTCTGCAAAACAACAGCAATGACGAATCAACATCGGTAAATCCCGGACAGCCTCTTGCAAAGGTTGCCTCAACGAGAGCATCTGCAAGTGCCTTGTTGTTTAGCACAATATTATGGTGATTACTGCCTATATAATCGGATATAAGATTGATATAATCACTGTCCTTGTTTGGCTGAAACAGGCTTGCCGTAAAATACTTATCGTTGTCATCATAGTCAACCGAATAGGTGTCAAGCGTTTTTCCCCCGTCCTTCATATAGTCGGAGGCTACCTTGGAAATAATTGAACTGTCAAGCCCACCGCTTAAAAATGTACATATCGGCACATCGGACACAAGCTGTCGCCTTATTGCATCGGTTACTAAAAAATGCACCCTTTCCTCTGCCGCAGCCTCGCTTTCGTCAAACTCACTTGCCTTTAGGCTCCAATATTTACCCATGGAAGCTTTTCCCTTTTTGTAAAACATATAACTCGCAGGCGGTAGCTCCTCAATATCCTTAAATGCCGTTTTTCCTATGGTCTTGGCAGGTCCGAGCATAAATATTTCGTTTAAGCCCTGCTCATCGCATTTTCTCGAAACCCACGGAATTTCCAGCAAGCTCTCAATCCTTGACGCAAAGGCTAAGCCCTTATCCGATACCGAATAAAACAACGGCTTAACCCCTATCCTGTCGCGACACAGAAAAAGCTCCTTTTCCTTTGTGTCATAAACCGCATAAGCAAAAATTCCGTTTAGCTTTTCGGCGCTTCTTTCTCTCCACATATGATATGCCTTCAAAACAACCTCCGTATCGCAGGTTGTGTCAAAGGTATATCCGTGATATTTCAATTCAGTCCTTATTTCATCGGTATTATAAATCTCCCCATTATAAACTACCACATAATCGCCGATGCTCTACCGCAATCTTGTAAAATTTTTGCTTAAATTTCGGTGCAAGGTGTACCCCTGCACCGATTTTTTGCTTATATGTTCCAAATGATGTCAATTTTATCACTTGTTGCATAGATTTTTTTGATTACTGCATTTGCAAGCTCTCGCTTTCTCTCAAAGGGCAGTTCGTCGAATCTGTCAAAATCACAGATTATTTTTTCGTTTGCCGAATATCTGTTTTCGCCCAGACGTTGAATTTCTGCCTGTATTTGCAGTTTTTCACTATGGAGCCGTTCAACATTTTCGTTGATGTATGCCATTACCGTTTCGCTTGCGCCTGCAACATTTTTAACCGTTTCGCCTATTTCATTGTCTATTGCAATTTGCCTTGCCTTCAGCTCCTCTATTTTAGGATTGTTGGCAGTAGCACCTGCAACCTCAATCACCTTGAAATCGGCTAACTTTTCCTTGACCTTCTGCAATATGAAATCTTCAAACTCATCTGCGTGAATCACTCCGCAGCCACAGCAGAGATTGTCATTCATCTTGTGGGAGCAGAGAAAGTAGTTATAGCTTTTCTTTAAGTAATTCTTTCTCACAAGAGCGTAACCGCAGTTTCCGCACTTAACAAGTCCTGCAAGCCAAGTGTTTTTCGCTTTGGGATTGCGTTTAATCTGCTGTTGGTCAAGGGCTCTTTCTCTGCACCTTATGAATAGGTCGGAGTCTATAAATCCCTCGTGAGGAGCGATAACCAAAATTCCGTTTGACAGGTCGGTCTGCTTTCTCGTTTTCTTGTCGCCGGTGTAAAGATAGCAACCGTTTGTGCCGATGAAATCCTCGGGAGGATTGATTATCTTAACGCCCTTTGATTTGAAGAAATTATACACATTTATGTCAGCCCTTACATAGACAGGATTTTTGATAAAGTCCTGAACCCTTGCCCTTGTTACAGTTCTGTTTCGCCTGCATTCCGGTGGCATATCACGAACCGCCTTGGCAATGTCCTCGTTAGAGTAATTCACATCTGCGTACATTTCAAAAATCCTTTTGACCAGCTCAGCCTCCTCGGGCACCTGCTCGTACATAGAGGTTTTAATTCCGTCAATGGTTAAGTCAACCTTTTTGAAGCCTACGGGAACGGGACCTCCCATATAAAAGCCCTTTTGACTGCGTGAAATGTAGTTGTCCTTAACTCTCTGTTGAGTGGTTTCTCGCTCTAACTGAGCAAAGGTTATGCAGATATTCAGCATTGCTCTGCCCATAGGAGTGCTTGTGTCAAACTTTTCAGTTGCCGATGAGAATTCAACACCGAGCTTTGTGAAGATATCCATCATATTTGAGAAGTCAAGAATACTTCTGCTGATTCTATCGAGCTTGTAAACAATAACCTTTGTTATTCCTTTTCGCCCTGTTTTGATGTCCTGCATCATTCTCTGAAATTCGGGACGGTTTGTATTTTTACCGCTAAAGCCTTTGTCCTTATATACTAAAAATGCCTCACCTCTTGCCTCGTAGGTACACATTTCAATCTGCGATTCAATTGAAATGCTGTCCTCTTTTTCTACCGATTGTCGAGCATAAATTGCAATCATAAGAATTCTTCCTTTCCTATGACCGATAACTCAACATCAATATATACGAAGCCTTTTGAAAAGTCCAGCCTAATTTTCATTCCCACCAAACGCCTTTGCAAGAATATTTTTAACAGTCATTTGGTTTAGCTCAATTTCGTCTTTGGTGAGGCTCGGGGAGTATTCGCATACTTTGGTTTTGCCTTTACCGAAATCAATCTCATAGCTTGCGATTAACCTTTCGTTGATAACAGGTCTATCCATAAAGCACACTCCCCTCATACAAATTTATATTGTAAGGACAAGGCGTGTTATTCAGTTTTTTGT
>JBJEPH010000079.1:0-2185 GCA_051881135.1 Eubacterium sp. | reverse complement strand
AACGGTACTAAATACTATTCAAGCTGGTCATCTGCTAAATCTGTTACAACTAAAAAATAAACCTTAATTCCAAAAGCCGATCTCTCAGGAGGTCGGCTTTTCTTTATGCTAGGGTAACAGGAATTGAACTAATACATATCTCGGCATAGCAAAAGGCCCAAGGAACAAACAAAATCCTTGAGCCTGAATTTTTTGTTATCGGCAAAAATTTGTTCTGCTAATCGGAATCTGTCGACTTAAAATCCGACTTTTACAGGGGAGTTATCCCGGTGTTTCGATTTCGTTACTCCGCTTTTTCGTTCACCGCAATCCAAATCTCACACTGATAATTAGGATCGGAGGTGTCTTCGGACGAATAGACCTCAAACTCAACATTCTCGGCGTATTCGTACTGTGTGCTTTGTGGGAAGAACTCCGTTACTATTTTGTGATAGGTTTCTACGAAAGCGTCGGGCATTTTACCTTTGGTTGTGAACACTGCATAGGTGTTAGCCGGAATCGTCACTATATCGAAATCATCGTCAACCTTTCTGCCGTCATATTCGACACCGATACCATAAGGAAATTGCTTGGTGTCCAGCTCGGACGAAAAGCAAATTCCAAGCAAGCCTTTCATAATCGGCTTTTCCGGCATACAGGCTATAAGTCTGCCCATCGTTCCGTCTGCGCCATACTCCTGCCACATGGCGGTGATATCCTGTGTTGCATTTGCTGACTGCGGTTTACCGACTCTTTTCCTTTTGCAAACGACCTGAAACGCATCTCTTTTTTCAATTCTGTAATCCATTTTACTGCCTCCTGTTAAGGTTAATTTTACAGACAGAGGAGTAAATATTTTGACCTTGCCGCCGTACTTTGCTTCGCTCGGTGCAATGCCGTGAAATCGGGTAAAGGCACGGGAAAAGCTTTCCGGTGTATCATATCCGTACTTCATCGCTATATCAATGATTTTTGCGTTTCCCTTTGACAATTCTTCTCCGGCAAGAGAAAGTCTGCGCATACGGATATAATCCCCAAGCGAAAAACCACATAGAATACCGAATACTCTTTGAAAATGAAAAGATGAGGAATATGCCTGTTTTGCAACCTCTTCAAAATCAATTTCCTCCGTTATGTTCACTTCCACATAATCAATCGCTCTTTGTATGCCTTGTATCCAATTCATTATCTCACTCCCTCTCTGTGATTACATTCTATCAAAAAACGAAAGGCATTTCCTGATTTTATGTGCGGTCGGATGTTATGAATAATCGTTTGGCTTTGCAGTCCTTAATGCTGTGTAATTCACAAATTCCGATTTGTCTGTTTCAATTATATAAAAAATATCAATGGGAGTCAAATGGGCATCTCGTTCAAATATATTCCGTGATTAAAATAATTGCTAAAGTAATCATTAACAATCACTTCGTATGTTTCTCGTTCTACTGCGTAGCCGTCAAAATAGGCATCAAAGCGAAAGAATATTTAGATAAATGAGTAAAAATTATTAGGCTACCCCAGTGGTCAAAAGTAGCAACAAACAATTAAAACCCCTTCGAAAAAACTTAATACGAATACGACAAGGTAATGGGCTACAAGATAAAACTCGATTGTAGGCAATTTGTGAGCATGATTTGAGAAACTAAAAGGCAACTGAATAACTTAATTCACTGAAGATTTTTGCTCTAAAATATCCCAAAAATGTAGGGTGGAAAAAGATGCAGGATAAAAGACTGTTATCGGCAAGCCGAAACAGTCAGAAAAACACCGTCCGGCAGTGCCTGTCGGATTTATTTCAATGTTATTAAAAAACGCATCTGTTAGTACGAGTGTTATTACTCCAACAAAACTCACTAATTACAAGGAACATTGGTGTTATAACCACTGTTATTGCAAAAAACTATAAGCCAAGCAGGGCAGAAAGGAGAAAAAATGTATAAAGATTTTGATGATATGCCTGTGATGCTTTCAGTTCCCGAAGCAGCAGAGGTACTTGGAATTTCTGCCGTCAGTCTATACAAGCTGATTAGAAATGATAACAGCTTTCCTGTGGTTGTCATGGGCAGAAGAAAATCTGTTCCAAAAGAGCAACTGAAAATTTGGATTGATACAAATTCAAAAAGATAAAAAATCACCTTTGAGAGAAACTCTTTCTTTCAAAGGTGATCGTTAGATTTACAAATTGGAATTTGTTTTTTCTTGAATT
>JBJEPH010000078.1:0-8603 GCA_051881135.1 Eubacterium sp. | reverse complement strand
AGAAGGTTTAGAATAAAACAGGTGGTGATACCGTCTGTTTTATATGGAGGTATTATTATGTATCGTTTTAATTCATTTACAAACAAAGCTAACGAGGTTTTGAACCTTGCCATTAAATCGGCTGAGGACTACGGTCATAATTATGTAGGCACAGAGCATATTTTGGTAGGGTTTATTAAACAGGGAGCCATAGATATCCTTGATGAAAAAAATATAACATTAGATAAGGTTGAAAGCCTGATTTCAAGCGATATCGGTATAGGCAGCCGCACAAGACTTTCTCCGCAGGAGCTTACCCCGAGAGCAAAGCGTGTTATAGAAATTGCCTATCAAATTGCAAGAGCAATGCGACATTCGTTTGTCGGCTGTGAGCATCTGTTTATTTCTCTTTTAAAGGAGGACGACAGCTATGCCGTTAAGCTCTTAAATCAGCTCGGAATTGATGAGGAAAGATTAGCTGAGGATTATATCCAGTCCATAAGCTCCGACGAGGGCAACAGACAGCAGGGCAAGACAAACAAAAAGACAAAGAGTAAAACACCTACTCTTGACGAATTCGGCAAGGATTTAACCGAGCTTGCTAAACAGGGCAAAATAGATCCCGTAATAGGTAGGGAGGATGAAATTCAAAGAGTAATTCAAATTTTGTCCCGAAGAAATAAAAACAACCCCTGCTTAATCGGTGAGCCCGGTGTAGGTAAAACGGCTATCGCAGAGGGACTTGCGCTTAAAATTGTAAACGACGAAGTGCCCGAACTCCTTTCAAACAAGCATATTTATTCGCTTGATTTAACCTCTATGGTTGCAGGCACAAAATATCGCGGAGATTTTGAGGAGCGTATAAAAAAAGCAATGAACGAGGTTATGGAATCAAAGGATATAATCCTGTTCATTGATGAAATTCACAATATTATGGGCGCAGGAGCGGCCGAGGGCGCTGTTGATGCCGCAAACATTTTGAAGCCTGCTCTTGCAAGAGGAGAGCTTCAGGTTATCGGCGCTACAACTATCAGCGAATACAGGAAAAATATCGAAAAGGATGCCGCATTAGAGCGTAGATTTCAGCCTGTAACCGTCGGTGAACCAAGCGAGGAGGAAGCAATTCAAATCCTTAAAGGCATCAGAGATAAATACGAGGCTCATCATAAGGTTAAAATTTCCGATGACGCAATAGAAGCTGCTGTTAAAATGTCATCAAGATATATTAACGACAGATTTTTGCCCGATAAGGCAATTGACCTAATTGATGAAGCGGCTTCGGTAGTGCGTCTTGAAGCCTATACAATGCCAAAGAATTTAAAGGAAATGGAGCTTGAAATTAAACGCCTTGAAACAGAAAAGCAATCGGCAATCAGCTCACAGGACTTTGAATCTGCGGCAAAATACAGAGATAAAGAGAAAAGCTTAAAGGAGCTTTTGGACGACGAAAAGGGAAAATGGAAGAATCTGTCCTCACATGATAATAAATCCGTAGGCGTTGAAGAAATTGCTCAGGTTGTATCATCGTGGACCGGTATTCCCGTAAAACAGCTTACGAGGGAGGAATCCGAACGACTTCTTGATATGGAGAAAATTCTTCACGAAAGAATCGTTGGTCAGGATAAGGCTGTTTCCTCTATTGCAAAAGCAATCAGAAGGGGCAGGGTAGGACTGAAAAATCCTAACAGACCTATCGGCTCATTCATCTTCTTAGGACCTACGGGCGTAGGCAAAACAGAGCTTTGTAAAACGCTTGCACAGGCAATGTTCGGTGACGAAAATGCCATAATCAAGCTTGATATGTCCGAATATATGGAAAAGCATACCGTATCAAAGCTTATCGGCTCGCCTCCGGGATATGTAGGCTTTGATGAAGGCGGACAGCTTACCGAAAAAATCAGGCGCAAGCCATACAGCGTAGTTCTTTTTGACGAAATTGAAAAGGCTCATCCCGATGTTTTCAATATGCTTCTTCAAATTTTGGAGGACGGTGTACTGACAGATTCACAGGGCAGAAAGGTTTCGTTTAAAAACACGGTAATTATTATGACTTCAAATGTCGGCGCTTCAAAGATTACTGAGCAAAAGCAATCCTTAGGCTTTGAAAACGGCGATAACGACAACCAAAAGTCAATTGAAGATTTAGTAATGCCCGACCTAAAAAAGACCTTCAAGCCGGAATTCTTAAACCGTCTTGATGAAATCATTGTATTCTCACAGCTCGAAAAGGACGATATTATCGAAATTGCCAAAAGAATGCTTTCATCGCTTCAAAAGTGTGTTAAGGAAATGGATATCGAGCTTGAATTCACCGACGAAGCAATTAACGCTATTGCAGACGCAGGATTTGATAAAACCTACGGTGCAAGACCGCTTAGACGCGCAATTCAATCAAAAATCGAAGATAAGCTGTCGGAGCTGATGCTTGAAGGCAAGATAAACCACAACTCAAAATGCACAGTTGATTTCATTGACGGCGAGTTCGTATTCAACTAAAAAAATGCAGTCGGCATAATGCCGACTGCGCAGCGTGTAGAAAAAGTCCAATTAATAAATTTCTACACGCTGGCAGACTTCGAGAAATGGAACTGAATATCGTTTTCTTGCGAGGGAAGATGTACAATGGTACCTCGACTGAGCAAAAAACGATAAACGCCAAAAGTGGCTAAAGCTCGACGCTTTAGCCACTTTTAGAATATAATAATGAATATTGTGTTTTATACCGAAAATGATACTGACTTTATTTTTATTCGGCGTGGTTCAGACCACTTTATCGACAGTCTATGCAGTCGGCATAATGCCGACTGCATTTAATACTTGATAACCTACTGATTTGGTGGTATTATTATATTAACAAGCATTAGGAGTTGAAAATATGAAAATATCTACAAAGGGAAGATACGCTTTAAGATTAATGGTTGATCTTGCTGAAAATCAGGGGGACGGTTTTGTTTCTCTTAAGGAAATATCGGCAAGACAGGAAATTTCTAAAAAGTATCTCGAGCAAATTGTTTCAATGCTGAATAAACCCGACATATTAAGAACAAACAGAGGCTATCAGGGAGGCTACCGACTTGTGAAAAGTCCTGACGAATACACTGTTGGAGATATATTACGAATAACCGAAGGCGGACTTGCACCCGTCGCCTGCCTTGACAGTCCGGATTTTTATTGTGACAGAGCCGAAGCCTGTGCAACACTACCTGTATGGAAAGGCTTAAACAAGCTTATTAACGAATATCTCGACAGCATTACAATTCAGGATATTGTCGAGAACGATAAAAAGAATTCAAATTACGACTATATTATTTAAGGAGAAAATTATGCGTAATCACGAAGTTACAATGCCGCATAAATTGCTTGACAGAAACGGTATTCTAATTGAGCCGGGATGGAGCAAAACGCTTATTCAGGAATATGACAGACAACAAATCAAGAAAAGAGCAACCCGTATAAAAGAATGGGACTATTACTATATTATGTCCAATTCAAACAAGCTTTGCCTGTGTCTTACAATTTCGGATTTGGGATATTTAGGTATGCACAGCGTAAGCATTGTTAATCTTGACAGTGCTACCGAAACGACAGAATCCGTGCTCGTTCCGTTTCCTCTTGGCAAAACAGGATTGCCGTCAACATCTGCTAAAGGTGATGTTGCGTTTAAAAACAAGAAAATTGATTTGGCATATAAGCATTGCAATAATTCGAGAAAAATTACGTTGAGCTTTCCGTGCTTTGATAACGGCAAAGGAATTTCCTGTGATATCACGCTAACAAACGAGCCAAAGGAAACTATGGTTATTGCAACACCGTGGGATGAAGACCCAAAGGCATTTTATTATAATCAAAAGATAAATTGTATGAGGGCAAGCGGCACAATTGTATATAACGGAGAAGCCTTTTCCTTAAATCCCGAAACCGACTTTGCAGGTCTTGACTGGGGCAGGGGCGTTTGGACAAGAGATAACTATTGGTACTGGGGCTCAGGCTCAGGACAGGTTGAGGGCGTACCCTTCGGCTTTAATATCGGTTACGGCTTCGGTAACACATCAAACGCCACGGAAAATATGATTTTTTATGACGGAATTGCGCATAAAATTGACGAGGTAACCTTTAACATAAGCGAAAATTATACCGACCCGTGGACCTTTACCTCAAACGACGGCAGGTTTGAAATGACCTTTGAGCCTATCATCGACAGAAGCGCTAAAATAGATTTAAAAATTATTTTAACCGATCAACATCAGGTATTCGGCAAAATGAGCGGAAAAGCGGTTCTTGATGACGGAAGAATAATTGAAATAAAAGACTTTTTATGCTTTGCTGAAAAAGTACATAACAGGTATTAACTATGAGAAAAATCAATTTAGCCTCGTTGCTTGAAGATGATTTAGATTTTGATTTTAGGGCTGATTCTTTTTATATAGAAACGCTCGAACAGTTTGATGAGCACATTTTACAGCCATATCGCATTAAGAAAAAGGTGTTTTACAGAGGCGAACGAAAGGTAGCCTTAAGCAGACCGTTATTGCCATCAATGTACCGTAAAAAGTCAATACTGTTTGATGAAAACGAAAAGGTAAATCTTATAACGGTTGATGAGCTTTATGAGTTTTACAGACAAAATACAAAATATTTTCAGCTTTATGAGGATATTATCGGCAAAATTAATACCGATTCGATGTATTCGTTTCTTGCTTTTTCACAGCATTATTTCGGAATAAGTCCGTTAATAGACTTAACCAAAAGCCCTTATGTTGCGCTATCATTCGCCCTAAAGGACAGAAAAATATACGACCACGATATTCTTATTTATATGGTTGAGCCAAAAAAGAGCGAGGATTATACAGCAAGTGCAAATACGGCTGATAAATGGATACGAGATTACAGCGTTTTGGTGTTTAATGAGCGTAACGTTACAAGATTTGAGCTCGAAAATCCCTTTGAAGCGTTTAATAATTTTAAGCTTATTTACGATAAAAACAAGGGAAATAATTTTATAGAAATTAATTCTCCGACAGCAAAGCTCATAGATGTTCCCACAAATGATTTGATGCGCTATCAGCAGGGCGTATTCCTACTTTTAGACGATTTTACACTTGCAGGCAAAAGCTATCTTACCAAAAAAATCAGAGATGAATTTGCAATTAAGAAATACATTATTAATTCTGCAATTTGCCCTCAATTATGCGAAATGCTTTTAACAGATTATCCATACTATGCCTATGAAAATATAACCGATTTATCAAAGGTAGTTGATATGATAAAGAAAGCAGGCTATTAAAATTAAAACGGTGACTGATGCAAAGCGCATTAATCACCGTTATTTATTTTATGCTTTTTCAAAAGCATATAGCATACACCGAAAACCTCTCGAGTAAAATATGCCGTTCTTAATATCGGAATTGATTTTGCAGGCAGTGACTTTGCTGAAAGTCCGTAGAATTCGGCAAGCCTTAAAGACCTGAAAATATGATACTCGTTTGTTGCAATTGCAACATTTTTGGATAGACCGTTTTTTTCGATGATTTCTTTAGAAAAAATAATATTTTCCTGCGTTGAGGTTGATTTATCCTCTGTAAAAAACCTTTTTTCGTCTATTCCGTTTTCAATGAATATTCTTTTCATACACTCCGCTTCGCTTATTTTTTCATCAGCGCCCTGACCGCCCGAAAGAATTGCAACTGCGCTTTCATTTTGCTTTAGGTGATTTACGGCAACTCGGCATCTTTGCGTTAATGCTCTTGATGGTTTATCACCCTTAACTCTACATCCTAAAACTATAACTACGCTCTCATTTTCAGCAGTTTTTCTCGATTTAAAAGCTATTGCAAGTAAAATTGCCGTAAAAACAGTTATAATAATTAAAAAGCAAATTACAGCAATTATTGTTAGCTTTGCCGAAACCGGATTTGAAAACAGATAGTCTTTAAAGACGCCGAAAAGAATTAAGCAAAGTCCTACAAAAACACCAAAAGCATTTCCTATATTAATTTTCGATTTTATCAACGGAGAAATATATACAATAATAATCATTGCGCCGAGGATAATGCAAATCTCATTTATCATTTAATCACCAAATACCGATTTTTAGTCATTTTTAACAATTATATTATCATAATAATCATTGTATGTAAATAAATTCATTAAATTTATATAAAAATATTGACATCAACGCTTTAATGTACTAAACTATCAATATGCTTTACATTTGTATTGCAAATAACAAACTAAAAGAGAGGGATAATTATGTCATATGTTGACGAGATACTTGAGTATCTTCAAAGAAAGGATTACTACGAGCCGGAATTTATTCAGGCAGTAAGCGAGGTATTAAATTCACTTCGTCCAGTTATCAACGCAAATGAAGAAAAATACCGTCAGGTTGCACTTCTTGAAAGACTCATTGAGCCTGAAAGAATATTAAGATTCAGAGTACCTTGGATTGATGACCACGGTCAAGTGCATGTAAATCGCGGCTATCGTGTACAGTTTAACTCTGCAATCGGTCCTTACAAGGGCGGTTTAAGACTTCACCCAAGCGTTAATCTCGGTATTGTAAAGTTTTTGGGATTCGAACAAATCTTCAAAAATTCATTAACCGGTCTGCCAATCGGCGGCGGTAAAGGCGGTTCCGACTTTGACCCAAAGGGCAAGAGTGACAGAGAAATTATGATGTTCTGCCAAAGCTTTATGACAGAGCTTTGCAAGGTTATCGGTGCAAATACCGACGTTCCTGCAGGCGACATCGGTACAGGCGCAAGAGAAATCGGATATATGTTCGGTCAGTATAAGAGAATTCAGGGCACATATGAAGGTGTTCTTACAGGTAAAGGTTTGTCCTTCGGTGGCTCACTTGCCAGAACCGAAGCAACAGGCTACGGCTTGCTTTATCTAACCGAAGAAATGCTAAAATGCAACAATTCCGAAATTGAGGGCAAAATTATTTGCGTTTCAGGCTCTGGTAATGTTGCTATTTACGCAGTAGAAAAGGCTCAAATGCTCGGCGCAAAGGTTGTTACCGTATCCGACTCAACAGGATGGATTTACGACCCCGAAGGCATTGATGTACAGCTCTTAAAGGACATTAAGGAGGTTAAGAGAGCAAGACTTACAGAGTATGCCGCTGCCCGTCCTTCAGCCGAATACCACGACGGCAAAGGCGTTTGGACAGTTAAATGTGATGTTGCTTTACCTTGTGCAACACAAAATGAGCTTGATATAGAGGATGCCAAAACACTTGTTGCGAACGGTGTATTTGCCGTTGCAGAGGGTGCTAATATGCCTACTACTCTTGAGGCTACAAAGTATTTCCAGGAGCACGGCGTATTATTTGCTCCGGGTAAGGCTGCAAACGCAGGCGGTGTAGCAACATCTGCTCTTGAAATGAGCCAGAACAGCGAAAGAGTTAACTGGACATTTGAAAAGGTAGATGCAAAGCTTAAGAATATTATGGTTAATATTTATCACAATATCGATAATGCCGCAAAGAAGTACGGCTTGGACGGCGACTTTGTTGCAGGTGCAAACATTGCAGGCTTTGAAAAGGTTGCCGATGCTATGATGGCACAGGGAATTGTATAAATTCAATTGCTCAAGGAACGGTTTTTCCGTTCCTTTCAGCGTGTAGAAAAAGTCCAATTAATAAATTCTACACGCTGGCAGACTTCGAGAAATGGAACTGAATATCGTTTTCTTGCGAGCGGGTGCTGTACGATGGTACCGCCCCCGAGCAAAAAACGATAAACGCCAAAGGTGGCTTAGATTCGATGTCTAAGCCACCTTTACAATCCCTCCGAGTGCGATAAATCGCACCCACCTCCCTTTGACAAGGGAGGCTTAATAGGTTTATATGATTTTATTTTGGCGTGGTTCAGACCACTTTATCGACAGTCTGCAAGGAACGGTTTTTCCGTTCCTTTTTTATTGTCTGTTTACAAATAAGTCGTTGCATATTAATATTATTTATGCTATAATTTATAAAATATATAATTTAGGTACTATGCTATGGTAATTTTGGGAATAGACCCCGGATACGCTATTGTCGGTTGGGGCGTTATTGAATACAGTCATTCTAAATTTAAGGTCTTGGGCTACGGTGCTATCACAACCGAGGCAGACACGCCTTTTCCCGAAAGGCTTCAAATCATATACAATGATATGAATTACATATTCAACAAATACAAGCCTGATGTTATGAGCATGGAAAAGCTTTTTTATAACTCTAACCAAAAAACAGTTATTGATGTTGCGCAGGCAAGGGGAGTTATAACACTTTCGGCACAGATGAATTTAAAGGATATTTACGAATATACGCCATTGCAGATAAAGCAATCCGTTACAGGCTACGGCAGAGCCGAAAAAAAGCAGGTTATGGAAATGACAAAAAATCTTTTAGGTCTGCCTGCAATTCCTAAGCCCGACGATACTGCCGACGCACTTGCGATGGCAATTTGTCACGCACATTGCAGCAGCTCATCAATAAGCAAAATAAACGACATTATAAACAAGCAATAGAATAAGGAGCACAGCAGTGATATATAATTTACATGGAAAGCTTACATATACCGACCCGAATTTTGCCGTTGTAGAATGCTCAGGAGTCGGCTTCAAATGCTTTGTAA